>NZ_CP107942.1:10823927-11128570 GCF_036053395.1 Actinoplanes sp. NBC_00393
CCGGATGGCGGTGGCCCGCAAGGCCGTCGAGGACCTCGGCAAGGTCGGCGGCACCCCGCTGCTGCGGGCCGTGCACCAGACCACCCGCGCCTCGCTGTACTACGTGGCCGGCGACCACCAGCGCTGCATCAGGACCGCCGACGAGGCGGAACGCCGGCTGCGTGCGGTGGACGCGCCGTTCATCCAGTATGAGGTGTGCCGCATCCGGGCGCGCGCGTTCCGGGCGCTCGGCATGGCCAACGAGGCCGACCGGCAGGCCCGGTTCGCACTCGGGCTGGCCGTCTTCCACGGCTGGGACCAGCGGCGACGGCAGACCCGGACCGAGTTCGGGGTGGACGAGGGGGCCGGCACGCATCGGCGTACCGTCGCGGAACGCCGGCCCAGCTCCGGCCGCAACCGGCACCTGGATGCGCTGCAGCAGGTCGGCACCGCGGCCGCCACCATCCTCGACCCGCAGCAGCTGGCGCAGGTCGCCCTCGACGAGATGCTGCGCATCCTCGGCGCCGAACGGGCCCTGTTCTTCCTGCTCGACGACGCCGGTGAGCCGGTCCGATTCGCCGGCCGCGACGCCGACGGCGATCTGGCCGACACCACGGAGTACGGCGCCACCCTGGTCCGCCGGGTCGCCGAGACCGGCGAACCGCTGGTGGTCACCGGCACCGAACAGGGCGCCGCGCTCGGCTCCCGCAGCGCCGTCGTGCACGGTCTGCGTAGCATCCTGGTCGCGCCGGTGCAGTTCAAGGGACGCCTGGTCGCCGTCGTCTACCTGGACAGCCGACTGGCCCGCGGCATCTTCACCGACGACGACGTGGCCGTGCTGACCGCGGTGACCAGCCACGTCGCCGTGTCGCTGGAGACCGCCCGGGCCGCGCAGCTGCACTCCGCCGTCCAGGCCGCCCGCCAGCAGCAGGCCCTCGCCGAGATGCTGCGCGCCAGCCTCGCCGAGCTGAGCACCATCCTCGAACCGGACCGCCTGCTCAAGCAGCTGTGCGCCACCCTGCAGACCCAGCTCGGCGCCACCGCCGGCGCCCTGCTCGGCCCCGGCAGCTCGGTCGTCGAAGTGGTCGGCGCCGCACCCGCCGAGATGATCGGCAGCACTGTCGAACTCGACGAGCGACCGGAAGGCAGCCCCGCGCTGCTCGAACCGTCGGCCTCCGCGAGTGTGCGCGAGCGGCTGCTGGACGGCGCGCCGGTGGCGCTCGCCGTGCCGCTGCGCGCCCGCGACGAATGCGCCGGGCTGGTGCTGCTCGGCGGCACCGGGCTCGACGACACCAGCCGCCAGGTCGCGGCCGCGCTGGCCACCCAGGGCATGACGGCGTACGAGAACGCGCGCCTGTTCAGCCGCGTCCGGGAACTCGCCACCACCGACGAACTGACCGGGCAGCACAACCGGCGGCACTTCTACGCGATCGCCGGGGCTCTGGTGCAGGCGGCGTCACGCAACGGGCGCCAGCTGGCCGCGGCGATGCTGGACATCGACAAATTCAAGGCCATCAACGACACGTACGGGCATGGCGTGGGGGACGAGGTCATCCGTACCGTCGCCGCCCGCATCCGCGCCCGCCTGCGCCACTCCGACGTCCTCGGCCGCTACGGCGGCGAGGAGTTCGCCGTCGTCCTGCCCGACCACGAGGGCCACGCCACCGAACTCGCCGAACGCATGCGCCTCGCCGTCTCCGCCGACCCCGTCGAAACCCAGGCCGGCCCGATCCCGGTGACCATCAGCGTCGGCCTGACCCGCCTGGAGCCGGGCGACGCCTCCCTCGACGAACTGCTGGCCCGGGCCGACCACGCCCTCTACCGAGCCAAGGAGGCCGGCCGCAACCGCGTAATCACCGCCTGAACCCCTTCCGGGGTCGGGGTCTGTCTCGAAGGGTGCCTGGGGGAGCAGCGGGTGACAGCGCCAACGGGTGGCTGAGGCCGCTGTTCCGGTCTTTTTCCTAGGCAGGGCTCGCCCGCCGGTGGTTGTGCGGCGGTCCCCGGGCTTGAACGGCTATCGACGCCGCACTGGTCGTCGAGGCCTTCGGCTTCCCGCCGGGTCCAGCTGTCGAAGGGGGTTCGGGGCGGGCGATAACCGTAAGGCACAGCCGAGCCGGTATTTCCGGGCTTGTTGATCATTCGGCTGGGAGTTGCGCACCCTTCCGGGCGGCTGAGGCAGCAACAGCTCCCAGCCGGCCCCTGCAGACCAACCTGGTGAAACCCTCAGCTGGGAGTTACGGCTCTCCAACGGCGCCATCGGGAGGACAGACCTCGAGCCCGAAACCGGTCTAACGGTCGTTGGTGCTGAAATGCATGTAGTCCTTCAAGGTCGTCCAGCGGCCGCCCCAGGCGAAGCCGTTCGCGGTGAAGGCGCCCACCGCGCCGCCGGCGTGGAGCATGCCGGTCCAGTGCTTCTCGCGGGCCAGCCAGGTGGCGCTGTCCGGCGGGTCCAGGTAGGTGTGGTTCGGGTACGTGCCGCGGATCGTCGGGTTCTGCCGGGGATTCACGTCGATCGCCCGGCCGTAGGAGTGCTGTGACCACGTCGTCGTGCCGGGTGCATAGCGGCATTCGTATCCGCTGGTCAGGACGCTCTGGTCGGTCAGGCCGGGCAGGTTGACCGACATCGGCTGCATCACCATGATCGGGAACCGCCAGGCGTACAGGGTCTGGAACGCCCGCTTGGTCTGCGTCACCACGGTGCGGTGCATGATCAGGTGGCCGTCCCGGGCGATGCCCCGGAAGTCGATGTAGCGCACCCAGATCCGGCGCAGGTCGGCCGTGGGAACCGGGCATTTCTTCGCCGCGTCGCCGTTCGCCTCGGCCGCGGTCACGGTCTCCACCCGGGTGCGCCAGCCGGGCAGCGGGCGGTCCGGGGCGGTCAGTCGCAGCATCCCGTCCACCCGCAGCACGTAGTCGCGGCTCAGGCCGTTCCATTCGCGCAGGTCAGCTAGCTTCACGTCGTGCTGTGCGGCGATCTCGGACAGGGTGTCGCCGCGCTGGATCACATGAACGACCGCCTCCACCTGATCTGGTCCCGGCTGGTTGCCGCCGACAGCCTGAGCCGCCCCCGCCATCGGCGCGGCTGCGGCCGGGATCGTCAACAGCAGGGCGGCCAGCAATGCCGGCGGACGTTTCCACATGGCTATCAGGCTCACCCCCGAGACCCGCCACCGCAGGCGAATCGCGCACTCCAGCCCCGCCCGGCTGGTTAACAGGGCTGTTTCGCCGTCGCTGGAACAGCCCTGTTAACCAGCCGACTGCTCCGGGCACCCGCCCGGCGTGGTTAGGGCTCGTCGATTTTTAACTCGCTGTTTTGATCAAGGCGGGTGCGGTGAATCCGGCGGCGCGGGTGTGAGCGGCGAGGTCGGTGTGGTTGGTGAGGCGGATGTTGCTGGGTTCGATGGGGTGCTGGATTTGGGTGAGCAGGGTGCGGGTGTTGCGGATGGCGACGTTGATGGTGGTGCCGGCGACGCCGAACAGATCGGCGATGACCTTGCGGGGCAGTTGGTAGCGGTCGTGGAGCAAGGTGGCCAGTAGTTGGTGGCTGAGGGTGACGCGGATCTTGCGGCCGCCGCCGCGGGCCGGGCGTGGCCGCGCAGGTTGTGCAGGAACGCTTCGTGTTGGGCTTGATGGGGAACGGTGAGCCGGTTGATCAGGTCGTTCCATGCGCTGTCGGGCATGCCGGTGATGGCCGGGTGCACCAGCGCGGCCAGGTGATGCAGCGGTGGTAGGGCTGTCGCGGGTTCGCCGGCGGGTGTGGCCGGGTCGGGGCGCAGGGTGTAGTTCCAGTCGCCGTGCCAGTCGTGACGGTCGATGGCCAGGGTGCTCATCTGCTCGTCGGTGATGACGACGCCGGTCGGGTAGTGGCCGGTGTCGAGTTCGGCGTGCACGCGCAGCCCGCTGCTGGTGGTGGTCGCGGCGATCGTGTGGACGATGGTCTCGTGGCTGGTCAGGGGTCGTGCCCGCCAGTTCATCGAGATGTGGGCGAACAAGCGATGCTCGATACGGTTCCATTTACTGGTGCCGGGCGGGAAGTGGCAGACGGTGATCGGTAGCCCGATTTCGGCGGCGAGAGCGGCCAGATCCGTTTTCCAGGCGCGAGTGCGGTAGCCGTTGGATCCGCCGGCGTCCGCGGTGATCAAGAGCCGTCCGGCGTTCGGGTAGCGGTCACGGCCGTAGCCGTCCCACCAGCGGCGCAGAGTGGCGACGGCGAACGCGGCGGTGTTGTGGTCGGTGCCGACGGCGACCCAGCCGGTGTCGGCGGCCAGGTCGTAGACCCCGTAGGGGATCACCTGTCCCAGCTGCGGATCGGCGAAGTCGTGGGTGCGGACTACGGCCGGCTCACCGGCAGGCCGCCACTCGCGGCCCTTGTTCGCGAACGCGCCGACGAGTTCCTTCTTCTTCGTATCGACGCTGACGACCGGGTCACCGCTGGACAGATAATCCTTGACCTGCTCGTTGATGTAGCCGAACTGGGCGTCGCGGTCGGGATGGCGTCTGCCTTCCAGAGTCTTGGCATTGCCCTGAAGGCTGAATCCCTCACCGTGCAGCAGAGCAGCGATCGTGTCCGGCCCGGCCTTATGACCCCGCCCGGCCAGTTCCTGCGCAAGGTGGCGCAACGACTTCGTCGTCCATCGCAGCGGCGACATCGGGTCCCCCCGCTCGTCCGGCTCGACCAGCCCCAACAACGCCGGCATCAGAGCGGGATCATGTTCGGTCACCGGCTTCCGGCCGCCACCGGCACGGCGGACCCGGCCCAGCGGCGCCACCCCGGCCTCCAACTCATCGACGCCCGCAGCCACCGTGCCCTCCCGGACCCCGGCAGCTCGCGCTACCGCCCGGATCCCGCCATGCCCCAGCACCCGAGCCTCAGCACCCAGCAGCAACCGGCGTTGCCGCTCGTCCAGATGCGGCAAGATCACCTCAAACTTCGCTGCCAGCCTGCCCCGTTCCTCCTCCGATACCGCCATAACAGATCAACGCATCGAAATCCGCCAAGCAACGGCTTGTTCTTCGACGAGCCCTTACGCGCACGGACGACGGCTGGGCCGCTGTGGGTCTCGACGATCAGTTCGGCGTCGGTGACGTCGCTGCCGCGCGGCTGGGGGCTCGTTTCGGGCTCAGTTGATCAGTCGGCCGTGCGGTGGTGCTGTCATACCGCCCGGCAGGCAGCGCCGGCGGGCGGCCGAGTGATCGAGTAGGCCGAAACAGCGGCCCCAGCCGCACGTTAGCGCGGTAGTCAGCGCCGGGCAGTGCGGTAGTCAGCGCCGGGCAGTGCGGTAGTCAGCGCCGGGCAGTGCGGTAGTCAGCGCCGGCAGTGCGGTAGTCAGCCCCGGGCAGTGCGGTAGTCAGCCCCGGGCAGCGCTGTGGCCATCCGATAGATCGGACCCGGGCTCGACGCCGAAGAGTCTCTAGGACACCGGGAAGTTGCTGCGGAAGACACCCGCCGGATCGTGCTGCTGCTTGACGGCGCGCAGCCGCGTGACCACCTCCGGGGTGAAGGCGTCGGCGATGCTCTCCGACGGGTTGAGGAAGGTGACCGGCTTGCGGCCGCTGACCGGCAGCGATGCGGCCAGCGCGGCCTGCCGCGCGGTGACGGCCGCGGCGGCGGACGGGGAGGTGGGCAGGCCGAACATGTAGAGGGCGAACGGTTCGGTCAGTGGCCCGTGCGGGCTGTCGGACGGCTGGGTGAACGCGCCACCGAGGTGGCGGATCTGCACGCTGAGCAGCGGGGCGATCGGCTCGGCCAGGAGTTTGCCGAGGTCCAGGTCGGTGAGGAGCTCGCAGCGTGACAGGCCGGCGGCGGGGTCGGTGGGTTCGGCGGTGATGGCGCCGAGTTCGTCGGCCGGCATGACGCGGCGGCTGTCGGCCAGTGGGACGGGAAGGCGGTCGAGGGCGGCGAGCAGTTCGCGGGCCTCCGGTTCGGCGCCCAGGTAGGTGGTGTCGACGGCGACCATCGGGTCGGCGCCGGGGAAGTGCAGCAGGTCGAGCCAGGTGGTGAGCTCGCCGGGCGCGGTGGCGACGATGTCACGGAAGGCTTCGGCGACCTCGGCGGTGTGCTCGCCGGACCAGAGGACCCGGCCGCCGTAGAGGTGTGGCGCCGGGTGCAGCGTCAACTCCAGGGCGGTGACGACAGCGAAGTCGCCGCCACCGCCGCGCAGGGCCCAGAACAGGTCGGGGTCGGAGGAGGCGGTGAGGTGGCGCGGCGTGCCGGTGGCGTCGACGACGTCGAAGGCGGTCACCGCGTCGGAGACCCAGCCGTGGGCGCGACCGAACCAGCTGAGCCCGCCGCCGAGCGCGACTCCGGTCACGCTGACCACGGGTGAGCTGCCGGGCAGGCCGGTGAGGCCGTGTGCCGCGGCGGCGGCCTGCAACCGGCCGGAGGAGACGCCGGCGCCGATCCGGGCGCGCCGGGCGACCGGGTCGATCTCCAGGGTGTCGAGGCGGCGGGTGCGCAGCAGGATCGTGCCTTCGGTACGCCCGGTCGCGCCGTGCCCGTTGGGCTGGGTGGTGATCGTCAACCCGGCACTGCGGGCGTGTCTGACCAGCGCGGCGACGTCGCCTGCGTCGGCGGCTTCGACGACGGCGGCGACCGGCTGCTGAACGGCGAGGTTCCACGGCTGGCGGGCGGTGTCGAAGCCAGGCGTGCCGGGAAGCCAGACCTGGCCGCGGACGACGGAGTCGAGGTTCATGACGTTCTCCAATTCTGGATATCTTATGTCTAGAATTAACCGCTGAAAAACCGGTCAGGCGCGCAGCGCAGAAAATCGATTCGCGGTGTTGCCGGGCGTCGCCGGGAACTGCTGCTCGACGTCGGCCTTCAGGTCGGCGATGGTCTGCGCGGCCAGCTCACGCCGCCAGGCCAGGTCGGCCCGGCGCATGGCCCGGGAAATCAGGCAGGACTGCCGGTAATCGACCCTCGGGTCGGCGCCGGGCCCCTGCTTGAGCAGCTGCTCGCAGCGGAACGCCTCCTCCGGCCCCTCGATCGCGACCACGATGTCCAGCACGGTGATCTGCTCCGGAGCGCGGGCCAGCCGGAAGCCGCCGCGCGGGCCGGGTGTCGAGGTGACGATGCCGGCCCGGGCGAGCGCTTGCATCTGCTTGTTCAGGTACGCCGCGGGCAGCTCGTAGAAGGCGGCCAGCTTGGCCGCCGGGACTGCCCGGTCGTCCGGCAGCCAGGTCAGGTTGAGGCACGTGTGCAGTGCCCACTCGACGCCTTCGCTCATCCGCATACCTGGACACTACATATCCAGAATACCTGACCACTAGTGATCTAGATCACAACACCCTACGGTCATCGATGAATGCCTGAAGAAGGAGCTACCGATGACAAATAGGAGGAATTTCCTACGCACCACGGGGGCGCTGGCGGTCGGCGCGATGCTCGCCGGCTGTGCCAGCGAGGAGGACGCCGGACCGGGCGGGCCCACCGGGGCGCCGGGCAACGCTCCGGCGGAGACCTACGAGGAGCCGTCGAAGAAGCTCTCCGGCGGTCTGAGCATCCTGTTGTGGAGCCACTTCGTCCCGAGCCACGACGCCTGGTTCGACAAGTTCGCCAAGGACTGGGGCAGCAAGGCCGGCGTCGACGTGAAGGTCGACCACATCGACCAGGCCCAGATCACCACCCGGATCGCCGCCGAGATCTCGGCCGGCCAGGGGCACGACATGATCCAGTTCATCGCGCCGCTGTCGCAGTTCGAGCCGAGCGTGCTGGATCTCAAGGATCTCACCGACGAGGCGAGCAAGCGCTGGGGTACGCAACTCGAGCTCTGCCAGAAGTCCAGCTTCAACCCGAGCACCGGGAAGTTCTACGCGTACTCGCCCGGCTGGGTCCCCGACCCCGGCAACTACCGCAAGTCGCTGTGGGAGCCGGCCGGCTTCCCGAACGGGCCGGCCACCTGGGAGGACCTGCTCAAGGGCGGCGGTGAGATCAAGAAGTCGAAGAACGTACAGATGGGCCTGGGCATGTCCCAGGAAATCGACTCCAACATGGTGCTGCGCGGGCTGATGTGGACGCACGGCGCCTCGATCCAGGACGCCAACGAGCGGGTGGTGCTCAACTCGCCGGAGACCGTGCAGGCGGTCGAGTTCATGGCCCGGCTGTTCAAGGAGAGCATGACCAACGAGGTGTTCTCGTGGAACGCCGCTAGCAACAACCAGGGCCTGGTCGCCGGGAAGATGTCGTACATCGTCAACTCGATCTCGGCATGGCGCACCTCGCAGGGCACCAACCCGGCGGTCGCCGACGACGTGCATTTCGTGCCGGCTCTGACCGGCCCGGCGGGGCAGTTCGCCGCGCAGCACGTGCTCTACAACTGGATCGTCCCGAAGCATGCCGCGAACCCGGATGCGGCCAAGGAGTTCCTGCTGCATTACACGAGCAACTTCAAGGCCGCGACGTACGCCAGCAAGCTCTACGACTTCTGCGCCTTCGCCGAGCGCACTCCGGAGCTGACCGGCTGGCTCGGCGCCGACCCGTTCGGTTCGAATCCACCGGACAAGCTGAAACTGCTCGCCGACGCGACGAAGTGGAGCGTCAACATCGGCTACCCCGGCCCGGCCAACACGGCCGAGGGTGAAATCTTCAACACCTTCGTCATCCCCAACATGTTCGCCCGGGTGGCCCGCGGCGAGCAGAGCGCCGCCGACTCGGTCACCGCCGCGACGTCGCAGGTCAACGCGGTCTTCGAGAAGTGGCGCGCCCAGGGCCTGGTCGGCAAGGGATAAGACGTGGCCATCGTCGAGGTACGCAACCTGGTCAAGGAGTTCCCCGGCGGGGTCCGCGCGGTCGACGGCATCGACCTCGCGACCGAGGAGGGCGAGTATCTCGTCCTCCTCGGCCCGTCCGGCTGCGGCAAGACCACCCTGCTGCGCATGATCGCCGGGCTGGAGCAGCAGTCCTCCGGCGACGTGCTGATCGACGGCGCGGTGGTCAGCAGCCTGCCACCCCGCGCCCGGCAGGTGGCCATGGTGTTCCAGAGCTACGCGCTCTACCCGCACAAGACCGTGCTCGGCAACATCGTCTTCCCGCTGCGCGCCGCGAAGGTGGAGCGAACCGAACGCGAGCGCAAGGCGAAGTGGGCCGCCGACCTGCTCGGCATCGCCCTCCTGCTCGGTCGCAAGCCGCGGCAGCTCTCCGGCGGCGAGCGGCAGCGGGTCGCGCTCGCCCGGGCCCTGGTCCGCCAGCCCAAGGTCTTCCTGCTCGACGAGCCGCTGTCGAACCTGGATGCCAAGCTGCGCGCGACCGCGCGGGACGAGCTCAAACGCTTCCAGGACGAGGTGCGCACGACGACCGTCTACGTCACCCACGACCAGACCGAGGCCATGGGCCTCGGCGACCGCATCGCGGTGCTCTCGCAGGGCCGCGTGCGGCAGGTGGGTCCACCGATGGAGGTGTACGACGACCCGGCCGACACCTTCGTCGCGACGTTCATCGGTTCGCCCCCGATGAACCTCGTGCCCCGGGGCGATCTGCTGGTCGGTTTCCGCCCCGAGCACCTGCTCCCGGCCGACGTGGTGCCCGGCGGCGGCCTGCCGGTGAGCCTCAAGGTGGACCGGCTCGAGTACCTGTCCGGGGACCGGCACGTCTACGGGACGGCGACCGGTGTCGGCGAGCCCACCCGCGTGGTGGCCCGCCTGCCGGCAACCGTGGACGCCGACGTGGCCGTGGGGGAGGAGCAGCAGTTCCTGGTGCCGGAGCGGAGAGTCCGCATGTTCGATTCGCAGTCGGGTGCGCGTACGCATCAGGGGTTGTCGTGACCGGCCGCCGGACGGCGGACCGTGAGGGGACGCTGGCCTGGCTGTTCCTGATGCCCAGCGTGGTCTACATCCTGGCGCTGGTGGCGCTGCCGTTCCTGCTCGCCATCGGGTATTCGCTTTCGGACGTGACCGCCGGCGACCCGAGCTTCGACTGGGTCGGCCTCCGCAACTTCCAGCGGGTCTTCGAGGACCCGGTGTTCTGGCGCTCGCTCGGCAACACCTTCGTCTTCACGCTGATCTCGATGGCGCTGATCGTGGTGCTCGGGAAGATCCTGGCGAACGTGCTGGTCGCCGACTTCCGGGGCAAGTGGGTGGTCCGGTTCCTGGTGCTGCTGCCCTGGACCACGCCGGTCGCGCTGTCGTCGATCGCCTGGCTCTGGATGCTCGACTCGATCTTCTCGCCGATCGACTGGGTGCTGCGCGAGCTGGGCCTGATCCAGGGCAACATGTACTGGCTGGGCGAACCGGGCCTGGCGATGGCCAGCGTGATCGCGGTGCACGTCTGGCGGCTCACCCCGCTCGCCGCCGTGATCATGGTGGCCGGGCTGGTGGCGATCCCGCGGGACCTGGACGAGGCCGCCCGGGTCGACGGGGCCGGCTACTGGCGGCGGATGTTCGAGGTGACGATTCCGCTGGTCCTGCCGGTGGCCGCGGTGGCCGCGCTGTTCGGGGCGATCTTCACGTTCACCGACATGGCCGTGGTCGACGTGCTCACCAACGGCGGGCCGAACAACGCCACCCAGGTGCTGACCAGCTGGGCGTTCTTCCGCGGCATCGACGGCGGTGACGTCGGTCAGGGCGCGGCGATCGCGTTGTTCCTGTTCCCGCTGCTGCTCGCGGTGGCCATCGCGATCCTGCGGCTGGTCCGCCGGATGGAGGTGTCATGAGGCACCTGCTGTCCCGTACCGGTCTCTACGCCCTGGCGATCGGGTTCGCGCTGTTCGCCGCCGCCCCGTTCCTGTGGAGCCTGGTCACCGCGTTCAAGCAGAACCGGGACCTCTACAACCCGGAGAACAACCCGTTCCGCTACAACCGGCCGGCCACCTCCGACCACGTCCTCTACCTCTTCGACAACACGTCGTTCGTGACGTTCGCGTGGAACACCTTCTGGGTCGGGGTGCTGGTCGTGGCGATTACCCTGACCCTCGGGCTGCCGGCGGCGTACGCCCTGGCCCGCCTCGACCGCCCCTGGGCCGGCTGGTTCGGCGTCGCGATCTTCCTGGTCTACCTGGTGCCGCCGAGCCTGCTGTTCCTGTCGCTGTCGCGGCTGGTGGTCGGCGTCGGCCTGCAGGACTCCACCTGGTCGCTGGTGCTGATCTATCCGACCATCACCATCCCGGTCTCGATCTGGCTGCTCATCGGCTTCCTCAAGGCGGTGCCGAAGGACATCGAGGAACAGGCCATGGTGGACGGCTACAGCCGGCTCGCCGCGTTCTGGCGGGCGGTGGTCCCGCTGACCTTCCCGGGGATCGTGGCCGTGGTCGTCTTCGCGTTCACGCTCACCGCCAGCGAGTTCATCTACGCCCTGGCGTTCGTCTCCCCGACCACCGAGAAGGTGCTCTCCACCGGGGTGCCCACCGAACTGGTCCGCGGCGACGTCTTCTTCTGGCAGTCGCTGCAGGCCGCCACGGTGCTCGCGGCGATCCCGATCGCGATCGTCTTCAACATCTTCCTCGACCGGTTCATCGCCGGCTTCACCCAGGGCGCGGTGAAGGGCTGATCACGGGTAGGGCGCGAGGTCCGGGGCGGCCGCCAGCCACTCCCGGGCCAGGCCGGCGTCGCCGCGGATCCCGGCCGGGAAGGTGGCCGGGTCGCGGCGGCCGCCGACCAGCCGGCAGAACTCGACGACGTCGGCGGTGACCTCGGCGTACGGCCGGCCGCCCGCATCGCTGTGCCGGCCGGCCGGGACCGTCCAGACGCCGCCGCCCGGCCCGGTCAGGTGCAGACGGATGCTGCCGCCCTGCGGGAAACGGCGTGCGGTGACTTTCGGCAGCAGCCGGGCGGCCAGGTCGGCCATCGGGTTCAGATGCTCCGGCAGCGGTGGGATCGCCGGGCTGTCGGTCGCCCCGGCGATGTCCTCGGTGTGTATCCACGTCTCGAACGCGCGGGCCAGCACCGCGTCCGGAACCGGCATCGGGAAGCCGAGCGTCACCGTGGCGCCGTTCGGCCGGTGCGGCAGCGCCCGGCACACGGCTTCGGCCTGCTCCCGCCAGAACAGCAGGGTCTGCTCGACCGGGCGGTGACGTTCCTGGGCCAGCACCACGACGGTCCTGGCCTGCGCGTCGGTGCCCGGCTCCATCGGCGGTTGCACCGGCACGCCGAGGGCGTCGGCGACCATCCCGTCGGTGGCGATCAGATGGGCCAGCAGCTCGTGGACGCTCATCTCGTCGTTCACGGTGATCTGCCGCCAGCCGCCGCCGGGCAGGCCGGAGAGCATCAGGTCGAGCGCGGCCACCTGCGCGGCGTACGGCTTCGCGTACCCCGGGGCCCGCGGCGCCGGACGCCGCCGCAGGTGCGCCGACGAGCGCAACCGGATGCCCAGCCCGGCCGGGGGCAGCAGGTCCTCGCCGCCGAACTCGGCGGCCGTCTCCCGCAGGGCGCGGGCCTCCTCGGCGCAGACCACGCAGTCGTCCAGATGCGCCTGGACCAGGTCGGCCTCCTGCGAGGAGCAGGCGTCCAGTGCCCACGCCCCGATGAGTGGGTAGATCGCCTCATGGGTCTGCGTGTTGCTCATGGTGCCTCCGAGGCGCCTTGATGGTGATTGCTCAACGCCACGGTCAGTCTGCGTAACGCCTCGCGGAGCCGCGACTTGGCGGTGCCCTCCGGGAGTCCCAGCTCGATCGCTACTTCACGGTAGGTGCGCCCGTGCAGGTACGCCAGGGTGATCGCGCTCTGCAGCGGTTCGGGCAGGGTGCGCAACGCCAGCCGCAGGCGATGGGTGGTGTCGGCGTCGGAGACCTGGTCGCCGACCGGGTCGCCGCCGCCCAGCGCCGCGACACTCAGCTGCGGGTCCTGGGTGCCGCGGCGGTGTGCCTCCTCGCGCCGCACCAGGTCGACCGCGCGCCGGTGCGCGATCATCGCCAGCCAGCCGCGCAGGCTGCCCTTCGCCGGGTCGAAAGCGAACGGCCGCTGCCAGAAGGCCAGGAAGACCTCCTGCGCGACGTCCTCGGCGGCGCGCTCGTCGCGGGTGACCCGGACGGCGATGGTGTAGACGAGGCAGCTGTAACGCTCGTACACCTCGTCGAAAGCGTTCTCGTCGCCGAAGACGAGTCGATCGCGGAGCCGCCCGTCCTCTTCGGAGACCTCCGCCGCGGTTCGCTCGGTGGATCGCTGCTGCACCAAGGCGCTCACCCCACCCCGGCACCACTCTAGGCGCATGAGTCGGCCGAGTCACCGGGCCGCGGATGCCAGGCATGACTTCTGCAGCCTGGCCCGGGCGGCTTCGGCCTGTTCCAGGTACTGCGGCTCGGCGGTCCGGCTGTCCAGCCGAACCCGCAGGTAGCCGAGGTTGAGGACCACCTCGGTCATCGAGTCGAGGACCGCGCCGTCCGCTTTCACCCGCAGCTCCCACAGGCGGGTCTGCAGCGTGCGCAGCTCGGCGCGGTCGGCCTCGGAGACCGCGGCGACGTCGGTCTGCCGGGTCACCCGGGCCAGGGCGAGGATGCTGTCGGCGGCGTCCCGGCAGACGCCCGGGGCGAACTCGTCCGCCTCCGGCAGGGCGGGTCCGGCCGCCTGCGGCGCGGACGACTGCCGGGTCACCAGGAAGGCGGCGCCGGCCAGGACGGCCGCCAGAACCACGGCGGCCACGACGATGAGACGCTTCACGGGGCGCTCCTTATGTCTCCAGGCCCGCCGGGGGGCGGGCCTGGAGTTCGTAGGTCTACTGCTGGTTCACGCCGATGGCGTTGGGGAGGGCGACGTACGGGAACGCGCCCCGGAACTTCACGTTGTTGGTGTCCACCGCGTCACCGAGTCCGTCGACGGCGGCCGGGTGGTCGGGAAGCAGGACCCCCTCGGCGACCCGCAGGGTCACGTCGAGAACGTCGTCGGCGAGCCGGCGGCCGTTCGGGAAGCCCTGGTTGTCACCGGCGATGACGCCGAGGCGGTTCGGCGAGGCGGCCGGCGGGATCGACATGTTCAGCCGCAGCTGTTCGCTGGGGCGGAACTTGTTGACGTCGACGTCCTTGTTGAGCCGCTGCGAGTTCAGGTCGACCGCGACCGGCCCGCAGTCCTTGCAGAATCCGGTCAGGAACGTCTCGACCAGGTCCTGCCGGGGTGTCTTCGGCGCCGGGATCATGTAGATCTGCTCGACGAGCTTGGGCACCTCGGGATCGGTGACGAACTTGAGGAAGCGGGAGTCGTTCTTCGGTTCGGTCGCGTTGAACTCGTCCTTGCGGCCGACCGGGATGACGACCTCGTTGACCAGCGGCATGCCCAGGCGCGACACCTGCCGGAACTCGCCGGAGCGGTCCCGCTGGTTCTTGGTGCCGACCACCTCGATGCGCTTGCGGGAGGTGGTGCTCCAGATGCCGACCACCGGGTTGCGGGTGCTGTCGCCCTTCAGGGCCAGGGCCTTCTTCGGCACCTGGATGGCCAGGGTGTTGACGTTGTAGCCCTTGACCGTGTCCGTGCCGATCTGCGAGAAGTCACCGTTGTAGAGCAGGTTGAAGATGCCCAGCTCGATGAAGAAGGGGTCGTCGGCCTGCCCGGCGAAGGTCTGCCCGCCGTTCGGCAGCTTGGTGACCGCCGCGTCGGCCAGCGCGCCGTAGTTGGGCATCGACGCCTGCCCCACCCGCGACGGCGCGACCTTCCCGTTGCGGATCAGCGTGCTGGTGCCGTTCTCGGTGATCGCCTGGAGCCGGTACGTCTGGAAGTAGTTCAGGTCCGGGTCGTCGAGCGTGGTCACCGGCCCGGTGTTGTAGAGGAACGTGTTGCGGTTGCGGTAGTTGTCGTCGAACGTCCACCGGTACGTGATGTCCGGCAGCGCGTCACCGTCGTTGTCGATGTTGATGTCGTACGCGGTCTCCGTCGCGAACGAGTAGAAGTTCGGACCGCCGTTGGGCTCCTCGAACGGCAGCCAGTTGGCGATCATCGTCACCGTGTCCGGCGAGTCCGGGCTGACGAACGCGTAGACGTCGGTGTTGTCGAGTCGCGGCTCACCGGCGACGAGTGGCGCCTCGCGGTGACTCGACGCCGACCCGATGGTCGGTGCGAGCGAGGCGACACACGCCGCCGCGACCAGAGCGGCCGCGGCGCCGAGCGCCGGTTTCCGGATGGGGCGGTGGTGCATCTGTCCTCCTGCGGGCTCCGTGGCCTGTCGCAGGAGGGTTCGGGGCGGCGCACGGCCGCGGATGGTTTTCTGTCGGCTAGGCGACTTCCGGCCGTCCGGCGGTCTCCGGGTTGCGAATAGCTTCTTCGGCGGCGCCGTCGGCGGGATCGTCCGGTGACGGCGCCGGCGAGTCGCTGAGCTGCTCACGCAGGTAGTTCCAGAGGACCGCGATCATCGCGGCGACCGGCACCGCGAGCAGCGCGCCGACGATGCCGTACAGGCTGCTGCCCAGGGTGACCGCGAGCAGCACGACGCCGGCGTGCAGGCCCAGGCCGCGGCTCTGCACCATCGGCTGGAAGACGTTTCCTTCGAGCTGCTGCACCGCCACGATGATGCCGAGCACGATCAGCGCGTCGGTCCAGCCGTTGGAGACCAGCGCGATCAGCACCGCGACGAAGCCGGCGAACAGGGCGCCGACGATCGGGACGAACGCGGCCACGAAGGTGAGCACGGCCAGCGGCAGCACCAAGGGCACGCCGACGATCCAGAGGCCGATGCCGATCGCCACCGCGTCCAGCAGGCCGACGAACGCCTGCGAGCGGACGAACGCGCCGAGCGTCTCCCAGCTGCGGGCGGCCACGATCGGCACGTCGACCGAGAGCCGGCCCGGCAGCTGCCGGGTCAGCCAGGGCAGGAAACGCGGCCCGTCCTTGAGGAAGAAGAACATCAGGAACAGTGCGAGGATCGTGGTGACCAGGCCGTTCACCACGGTGCTGACACCGGTCAGGGTGGCCGTGGCGATGCTGCCGACGCGGCTCTGCAGCTGGTCGATGGCACTGTTCGCCGCCGAGTTGACCTCGTCGTCGCCGATGTTCAGCGGCGGGCCGGAAGCCCAGTCACGCACGGTCTGGATGCCGTTGACCACGCCGTCGGCGAGTTGCGGAGACTCGGAGGCCACCGGTGCCACGATGCCGACCAGCGTGCCCGCCGCGATCACCAGGAACAGCACGGTCACGACTGAGGCGGCCAGGGCGGGCGGCCACTTGTGCCGGCGCAGGAACCGGACCGGCGGCCAGGTGAGAGTGGTCAGCAACAGGGCCACGACGAGCGGCCACATCACCGACCACATCTTCCCGAGCAGCCACAACGCGACCCAGGTCATGAGCAGGACCAGCAGGGTTTGCAGCGAGATGCTCGCCGACGTGCGCAGTGCGGATCGCGCCTTCTTGGCGCTCAGCGTGGGGCCCATGTGATCACCCTAAGGACCCCCGCCCAGCGCCGCTCTACAGGTCGAGGGCGAACCGCAGGAAGTCGCCGGCGCGCAACTGCCCGGCGGCCGGCGCGATCGGCGCTGCGCCTCAGGAGGTCAGCGCCGCGCCGGTCAGCTTGCCGGCGCCACTGCGGACGGTCGCCCAGGCGGTTGCCGCGAGGGCGAGCGCGGCCGTGCCCGCCGCGCACCACATGATCACCGGGAAGGTGTGCGGCGCCAGCCAGGCGACCACGACCAGCACCGCGGTGGACACCCACAGCGGTGCTGACGGCCACTTCGCGCCGGCTGCCACCTGCGCGTTGACCAGCACGAAGACCAGTGCGTAGAGGGCACCGGTCAGCGCGAAGACCGGCGCGTAGCGGCCCAGGTCCACATATCCGTCGCCGCCGGCGAACCGGAACGCCAGCCCGCCGGCCAGCGCGGACGCCGCCACCAGGAGCGTGCCGGAGCCGGCGACCAGCCCGACCGCGATGATCAGCGCGCGGCGGCTGCCCTGCGCGAGCCGCGGCAGCGCCAGCACGGTGACCACCTGCGGCGCCCACAGCGCGCCCTTGGTGAGCACGGTGCCGACCGCGTAGGCACCGGAGGCGGCAGCCGGCAGCAGGGCGCGGGCCAGGAGCAGGTCGGCGTACGAGACGACGAGCATCGCCAGCGTCGCCGAGCCGGCCGTGATCACGTGCCGGGCCGAGACGCCACGGTCGCCGGGCGGGGAACCGGGCACCCGGGCCACCGCGGTGAGCGCGACCGGGATCAGCAGGGACACCACCGTGGCGATCAGCACCGATCCGGTCAGCCCGGCGCCGAGCAGCAGACCGGCGACGAGTCCGCCGTACCGGCCGGCGGCCAGCACGGCCATGCCGAGGGCGAGCCGCAGGAACCGCTCGTCGCCCTGGAGCTGCCCCAGCCAGCGGCCGGCCACCACGATCGCGCCGGTGTAGACGGCCAGCAGCAGCATGAGCTGCGGCGGCAGGTCGAGCACCGGGCCGGCGATCGGCGTCAGCAGGGCCACCACGCCGGCGCAGACACCCGCGGTGATCCACCCGACGTGCCGGGCCGTCGAACCCGGGTGCCGGGCGCGCTGCACGGCCACGGCGATCTGCAGGCCGGTGCCGGGCACGCTGGCGATGGCCACGATCGCCAGCACGGTCGCGAGGGCGCCGAGGTCCGCGGCGTCCAGCCGGCGGGCGCCGAGCACCGGTACGACGTACCCGAGGCCGCTGGTGACCGCGGTGGCGACGGCCACCGCGGCTCCGGAGAGTCCGATCCGCCGCTTGTACTGGTCGCGGACCGTCTTGGCGGGGTCCTCCATGGCGGCGCCGGTTACAGCCGGCCCTCCTCGACCGCCTGCCTGATCCACGGGATCACCTCGTCGAGCATCGTGTCCAGCGAGGTCTCCGCGGTGAAGCCGAGCACCTCGCGCGCCTTGGTGACGTCCGGGACCCGCAGCGCCACGTCGTGCGCGAACGGCTCGTCGCTGACGTGCCGGAACGGGACGTCCGGACCCTTGATCTTGCGCCAGATCAGCTCGGCGAGCTCCAGCACGGTCGTCGACTCGGCGGTGGACAGGTTGAAGTCCTCGTTCGCCGCGGCCTCGTGCTCCATCGCCGTGGCGATGCCGCGGGCCAGGTCACCGCCGTACGTGTAGTGCCGCACCTGCTCCCCGCTGCCCAGCACGTGCAGCGGGTCCTGACCCTTCAGAACCTTCTGCACCAGGTCCGGGACGACGTGCGACATGGCCAGCTTCACGTTGCCGGAGAGCACCTCGGCCGAGCCGAGCGCCCGTCCCTCGCCGACGCCGACGCAGTTGAACGGCCGGACGATCGTGTAGGGCAGCTTGTACTGGTCCCAGGCGGCGCGGGCGTAGTACTCCACGGCCAGCTTCTGGAACCCGTACGACGATCGCGGCGGCGGAACCTCGTGCTGGTCGCCCTCCTTGCTGGGCCACCGGTCGGTCGACTCGAAGACCATCGACGACGACACGTACGTCATCTTCTTCAGCCGCCCGGAGCGGTGCGCCGCGATCGCCGCGTCGCAGGACGCCGCCATGATCCGCTCGTTGGTGGCGAGCAGGTCGTACGCGTACGCGTGGAAGTAGGAGATGCCACCGATCATCGCGGCGCCGGCGACGAAATGGTCGCAGTCGGCCAGCAACTCGGTGACCAGGTCGACGTCGCGGGCGTCGCCCTCCACGAACCGGTACCGCGGGTGGTTGTCGTAGCTGTGCGACACCGGGCCGTACTTCGAGAAGTTGTCCAGCCCGACGACCTCGTGACCGCGGCCGAGCAGCTCCTCCACCAGGTAGCCGCCGATGAACCCGGCCGAGCCGGTGACCAGCACCTTCGTCATGCCCGGGTGCCCTCCTTGTCGCGATCCGCCGGCGCCTGGTCCGGCCTGTGGGCCGCCCAGCGGGCGGCGAGCTGTTCGCCGGACAACGGCCGGCCGAACGCGAAAAAGTACCAGCGCAGGTAGGACGGCATGAACCGGCCCACGTCGAAGTGCGACTCACCGAGCTGACGGTCCAGCCAGATGGTCGGGATCTCGGCGACCATCCGGCGCATCCGGGTCGCTTTCGCGGTCAGCTCGATGCCGATCTCGAAGCCGGTGTTGGACTCGATGCCCACCTCGCGCACGAAATCAGTGTCGTACGCCTTGAAGCTGTTCGTGGCGTCCCGGGTGCCGACCCGGGCGAACCAGTGCAGGGTGCGCCCGGCCCACCGGGACGCCATCCGCTTGAACCGCGGCCCGCCGACCTGCTGCCCACCGGGCATGTAGCGCGACGCCGCCGCGACCACCACGCCCCGGTCGACCAGCCGGGCCAGGTCGTCGATCTGCCGCGGGTCGTCGCAGCCGTCGGCCATGGTCACGACCGCCACCGGCGCCTGGGCCGCGTCGATCCCGAACCGGATCGCGTTCGCCGGCCCCCGCCCGTACGTGTTGAGCACAGTGCGCACCCGCGGGTCGTGGCGCGCGATCTCCTGCGCGAACGGCACCGTGGTGTCCTCGGGCATGTCGTGCACGACGAGGATCTCCGCGGGCAGCATCACCTCACGCAGGATCCGCTCGAGGTGGCGGACCACGCCCTCGCCCTCGTTGTAGACCGGGATGACCACCGAGACCCGGGGCGTCACACCAGCACCCCCTGCCCGGTCAGGCCCCACATGTCGATCAGCGGCTTGTCGGTCTGCAGCCCGGCGTAATCCGGATGCGGCGACGCGATCACCAGCAGGTCGGCCCGTTTCAGCACGTCCTCCAGTGGCAGGAAGCGGTCGTCCGCCACGTACGGATCGGTGCAGAGGGTCTCGCGCGCCTTCAGCGTCAGGATCTTGCGCAGCTTGTAGGCCAGGCTGTCGCGCGGGTCGTCGCTGCCACCCTTGAACGCCATGCCCAGGATGCCGACGGTCAGATCGGACAGGTCGAACCGGTCCTCCAGGCGGGAGACCAGGTAGAGCGGCAGGCCCTCGTTGATCAGCATCGCGGAGTGGCCGAGCACGAAGTTGTTCCGGTTGAACGCCGCGAGCTGCATGGTGTCCTTGAGCAGGCACGGCCCGGCCGCGAAGCCCGGCATCGGCAGGTCGTCGGCGCGCGGGTAGTCGAAGGTGACCGCGTGCCGGATCCGCTCGAAGTCCAGCCCGAAATCGTTCGCCATCATCCAGAACTGGTTGGCGGCCGCGAACTTCAGATAGCGCCAGGTGTTGGTGAACAGCTTCGCGAGCTCGGCCTCCTCCGGCTCCAGCCGGACGATCGACTCGGTCAGGTGCCGGAAGAGCTTCTCGGCCCGGTCCAGAGCCTGCGGGGTACGCGCGGCGACGATCTGCGGGAGCGTGAAGAGCTCGGTCATCGCCTTGCCCTCGGCGATCCGCTCCGGGCAGAACGCCACGTCGACGGCGAGGCCGCGGCTGGTCAGCAGCTTCTCGGTGAGTGCCGTGACGCCCGGGTAGACAGTGCTGCGCAGCACCACGAGCTGGCCGTCGCGCATGTGCTCGACACAGCGCTCGATGGCCCGCGGCACCGCGCCCAGATCGGGGTTGAGGTGCTCGTCGACCGGGGTGCCGACGACCACGACCAGAGCCTCGGCGAGACCGACACTGGTCGGGTCGGTGGTGGCCCGCAGCCGGCCGGCGGACAGCGCCTCGGCGAGCGGCTCGTCCGCACCGTGCTCGGTGAACGGCATGGCACCCGAGTTGACCCGTGCCACAGCAGTCTCATCGATGTCGTAGAGCACCACCGACAGCCCGCGCGCCGCGAGCGCGATGCCCAGCGGCAGGCCGACCCGGCCGCACCCGCCGACCACACAGACATCCACGCCGGGGGCGTGCATTGCCTCGGTCATAACGCCTCACAATCCACACCGGGCACCAGCGTGTGTGCAGGTTACTCGTGAGTCACACTCGGGTCTACCCATGCGTAGCAAAGCCGCTATGGTTCGTCACCATGGTCGGTACGCAGCCCACTCCACTCAGCTCACGGATCGCCGCGGCGCTGCCCCCGCGCGCCGTGGCGGCCGCCGTGCGCACGGCGTATCCCCGGGTCGAACCGGAGCTGGCGAAGCTCGCTTCCTATGTGCCGCGCTGCGCCACCGCGGTGGACGTCGGCGCCTGGTACGGACCCTGGACGCGGGGCCTGCGCCGGATCGCCGACCGGGTCGTCGCGATCGAACCCACGGCCGAACTGGCCCGGTGTGTGCGGTCGGCATATCCGGACGTCCGGGTGGTCGAGGCGGTCGCTTCGGACCACGCCGGAACGGCCGAACTCTTCCTGCCGTCCGGTGGACCGGGCACCGGCACCTCGTCGATCGAGCACGGCACCGGGGCGACCGTGACCGTCACCCGGCTGACGCTGGACGAACTCGAGCTGACCGGCGTCGGCTTCATGAAGCTGGACGTCGAGGGACACGAGATGCCGGCCCTGCTCGGCGGCGAGCAGACCATCCGGCGCGACCGCCCGCTGCTGCTGGTCGAGCTGGAGGAGCGGATCCAGCCGATCCAGCCGGTGCTGGACCTGCTCGCCGGCTGGGGCTACCGGCCGTACGTGATGCCGGACAGCGAGTGGGTGCCGCTGGAGACCTTCGACCTGATCGAGCACCAGCGCGGCGCGCTGGCCCGGATCGATCAGAGCTTCGCGCGCCGGGTGGTCTGGCCCAAGCCGCGGTACGTCAACATGCTGCTCTTCCGCCCGGAGACCGCCCGATGAGCGTCGGCACGGCCACCACCGCGGACAGCCCGGCCACCGAGCCGGCCCGCAAGCTGGACCCGATCGGCGCGATCGCGGCCGTCCTGATCACCGCGAGCGTGCTCTGGCGGGCCTCGATCACGACGCGCGGCTATCTCACCACCGACGACTTCCCGATCATCGCGCAGGCCGACGAGTTCGGCCTGGGCGGGCTGTTCACGCTCTACAACAACCACTTCATGCCGGCCGGGCGGCTGATCACCTACCTCGTCAACGAGCTCACCGGGTACGTGTACTGGCCGTACGCGACGCTGATGCTGCTCGGGCAGATCGCCGTCAGCATCCTGTTCTGGCGGCTGCTGCGGGTCGTGCTGCCGTACGGATGGGCGATCCTGGTGCCGTTGACCCTGTTCCTCTTCAACCCGCTGACGCTGGAGGTCAGCGCCTGGTGGGCGGTGGGTCTCAACCTGCTGCCGATGCAGATCGCGATGATCGTGGCGCTCGGCGCCCAGGTCAAATACGTGCACACCGGCGAACACAAGCATCTGGTCACCCTCGGGCTGACCGTCGTGATCGGTCTGCTCTTCTTCGAGAAGGCCCTGCTCATCATCCCGCTGGTCTTCCTGACCACGCTGTTCTTCTACGCGCCGGGCGGCCCGGTCAAGGCCGTGGTCACCACGATCCGGCGCTGGTGGATGGCCTGGGCGATGCTGACCGCCATCGCGCTGCTCTTCCTCGCCCTCTACCTGGCGATGGCCACCGGCTCGTCGCTGCGGGTGCCGCACTCGTCGGACGAGGTCCGCGACTTCCTGGTGCAGTTCTTCGGTTCGTCGCTCGCCTCCGGCCTGCTCGGCGGACCGTGGAGCTGGCTGGACGCCTCGGACGGCCCGGCGGTCGCCGCGCCCACCGAGACGGCGCAATATGTCTCGTGGGCCCTGATCGCCGTCCTGGTCGCGCTCACCGTCTGGTTGCGCCGCGGTGTCGCGGCGCGGGCCTGGGCGCTGATGGTGGTCTTCGCCGCCATGGCCGCCGGGCTGATCGCGTTCACCCGGCTGGGCTCGGAGATGAGTGGCGTGGCCGGCCTGGTGCCGCGTTACCTCGGTGACGTCTTCCCGCTCGCGGCCCTCTGCGTCGGTGTGGCGGTGTGCGGGCTGCGCCGCCCCGGCCCCGACGGCGAGGCGGTCGACGACTCGCTGCCCGCGCCGGTGCGCCGCCACCCGCAGCAGTTCGTCGTCGGCCTCGGGGTGAGCCTGGTGCTGCTCATTGCGAGCAGCGTCTACAGCGGCGTCGACTTCGCCACCGACTGGGCGTCCAAGGCCGGCCGCGACTATCTGCACACCGCGCAGGCTGAGATCGCCGCGGCCGAGCCCGGCACGGTCTTCATGGATCAGCCGGTTCCCGAGCTGATCGTGCCCGACCTGGTGTACCCGTGGAACATGCAGTCGAAGTTCTTCGGGCCGGTCGAGAACGGGCCGGTGTTCGTGACCGAGGCGTCCAAGCTGTCGGTGATCGACGATTCCGGCCACGTCCGGCCCGCCTGGGTCAAGGGCGTCCGCAACAAGCCCGGCCGGTTGCCGGGCTGCGGCTACCGGATCACCGGCGGGAAGACCGTGAAGATCCCGTTGCAGGCGGACGTGATCAACTACTGGCAGGCGGTGCGGATCGGCTACCTCAGTGACCGGGACACGGCGGCGACCATCCGGATCGGTGACGGGGACCCGGTGCCGTTCGACGTGCACCGCGGCCTGAACGCCCAGTTCCTGCTGCTGGTGGTGAAGGGGAACGAGGTCGAGCTGACCCTGCGGGACCCGAAGGCCAACGTCTGCACCGACGAGATCGAGATCGGCGCGCTGGTGCCGCAGCCGAGGTAACCGGTGCGCCGTGGGCTGATCCTGCACGGGGTGGCCGCGGCCGTCACCGCCGTGGTGCTCGCGCCCCTGGCCCTGCCGGGGTACGTGCTGCGCTATGACATGGTGTTCGTGCCGCGGCAGCCGCTCAGCTGGGAGATGATCGCGCCGGCCGACGCGCTGCCCCGGGCGGTGCCGCTGGACGCCCTGGTGTCGGTCGCCAACCTGGCCGTGCCGGGATGGCTGCTGCAGCGGATCGCGCTGGTCGCGGTCGTCTACCTCGCTGCGCTCGGCGCCGCCCGGCTGCTGCCGAGCGCACGCACGCTGCCCCGGGTCGTCGCGGCTCTGGCGTACGCGTGGACGCCCTACCTCGCCGAGCGGCTGCTCCTGGGACAGTGGGCGCTGCTTCTCGCGTACGCCGCCCTGCCCTGGCTGGTCGCTGCCGCGCGTGACGTGCGTGCCCGCCGTCCCGGTGCGCTGCCGCGCCTGGTGCTGGCCGCCGCACCGGCCGCGGTGACACCGACCGGCGGCCTGATCGCGCTGACCACCATCGCCGTCCTGCTGCCGTTGCGGTCGCGCGCCACCGCGATCGCCCTGGGCGCGGTCGCGGCCCTCAACGCGCCCTGGCTGTTCGCCACGCTGGCCAGCGCGGCCGGCGGCAGCTCCGACCCGGAGGGCGTGGCCCAGTTCGCGGCCCGGGCGGAGAACTGGGCCGGCGCGTGGGCGGCGCTGGCCGGCACCGGTGGCATCTGGAACGCGCAGACCGTACCGGGCAGCCGGTCCTCGGTCCTGGTGCCGGTGATCACCGTGCTGATCCTGGCGGTGGCCTTCGTGGGCCTGCGCGAGCTGCGCCGGCGCTGGCCGGGTGGCGCCGACCGGCTCTTCGTCCTGGCCGCCGGCGGCTTCGTGCTGGCGGCCGTCGGCGTGGGGCCGACCGCGGTGGTGCTGGAGTGGCTGGTCGTGCACGTCCCGGGCGCCGGACTGCTGCGCGACGGCCAGAAGTTCCTGCTGCCCTACGCGCTGGTGGTCGCGCTGGGCTTCGCGCTCGGCGCGGAGCTGCTCGCCGGCCGCCTCGCCCGGCGGTTCGAGCCCACGGCCGGCCGGGTGCTGCTGATCGCGGCCTTGCTGATGCCGGTGGTGGTGATGCCCGACCTGGCGTTCGGTGGGGCCGGGGCGCTGCGCCCGGTACGGTATCCGGCCGACTGGGACGTCGTGGCGGCGAAGGTGGCGGCCGCGCCGGGCGAGGTGCTGTCGCTGCCGTTCGAGGGCTACCAGCGCTACGACTGGACTCGCGGCGTGGTGGTCCGTGACCCGGCGCCGCGCTATCTGGACGCCCCGGTGCTCATGAACGACGCCCTGCGGGTCGGCGCGGTCATCGTCGACGGGGAGAACCCGCGAGCCACGCGGGCGCAGGAGTTGCTGGCGGCCGGGCGGCCGGCGTCCGAACTCGGCGTGCGCTGGGTTCTGGTCCGCCGGGGAGCGGTCGCGGAGCCATCGGCGAACGTCTTTGCCGGGATGACGTTGGTGTACGACGGACCGCATTTGCGCCTGTGGGAGTACCCGTCGGTAACCTCGGCGTCCCGGACCGCCGGTGCGGGCCGCCGATGGCCCGCTCTGGCAGCGCATATTCTCGCCGCTTCAGTCGTGATCCTCGCAGGTCTCGGGCTACTGCGTATACGCCGTAGATCGTGGTACGGTCCGCGCACCCACGAGTCCGGGGAGGAAGAAACATGGCCAAGTTGGCCACCTTCGTAGTCGCAACCATCGCCGGCGGTGTCCTCGGCATCGTCGGCATTGTCGCGACTGTCGGTGCGGTTAGCCCGTCCGCCGACCACGTCGCCAGCGAAACATCCACCGATGCGGAGCCGGCGGTTTACGGCACCCGCTGATCTGCCGGCGCCGTCCGGATAGCGGGAAGCTGCCCGGCGACCACCTCGGCGAAGGCCTCACCGGCCTTCTCCCAGGTGAATCGCCGGGCATGTGTCGTTGCGGCGGCGCCCATCGCGGTCCGCCGGCGAGCGTCCAGCAACAGCTCACGCACCCGCAGGTAGAAGTCGTACTCGTTCTCGACGAGCACGCCGGTCTCCCCGTCGACCATCGCGTCGGCGACGCCACCGGCGGAGCGGAACGCCACCGCGGGCGTGCCCCGGGCGCCGGCCTCGACGATGGTCAGCCCCCAGCCCTCCTTGAGCGAGGGCATCAGCATCAGCCAGGAGCCGCAGAGCAGCTCGTGCTTGCGCTCCTCGGAGACGAAACCGGTGAACTGCACCCGGTCCTCGATGCACAGGTCGGCGGCGAGCTGGATCAGCGGCTCGTCCCACCAGCCCTGTCCGGCCACCACCAGCTCGACGTCCGGCAGCTCGGTGGCGAGCAGTGCGGTGGCCCGCAGCGCGAACTCGACCCGCTTGTGCGGCACCAGCCGGCCCAGCACCATCAGGCTCGGGTACGGCGTACGCGCCACCGCCCGCCCGGTGACCTCGGGTGTGCCGTTGTGGACGACGTTGATCCGGTGCCGGTCGACGCCCAGCCCGACGAGTTCCTCGCGGGTGGATTCGGACACTGTTATATAGGAGCAGTTGCGGTAGACCCGAACGGCCAACCTCGACTCGATCCACCAGCCGATCCGGGCGACCCGCGGTCCGAAGACGACCGGCCACTGCTCACGGTGCACATGGTGGACGAGGGCGATCACCGGGCGCCGCGCGTACAGCTTGCTGAGGAACGGCATGCCGTTGCCGACGTCGATGATCAGATCCGGACGCCCGAGCCCGCGGCGCGACAGCGGACCGAAACCGAGGGCGCCCATCAGGTACGTCAGCGCGGCCATCAGGTACACGGTGTGCCGGCCTCCGCGGCGGACGATTCGCATGCCTTCCGGGGTGATCTCGCGGGCCGGCGCGGTACCGTGCGCCTGGCAGAGCAGCGTGACGCGGTAGCCGAGGCTGATCAGCTCGGCGGCAACGCGCTCGAGGAAGAGCTCCGAACCGCCACCCTCGGGATGCTTGGTGTCCCGCCAGTTGAGGAACAGAACGTGACCGCCGCAGGCATCCGTCATGGTCTACTCTGCCACCCCTACTAGCGAGTACGATTCGCGGTCGCGTCACACTAGGGCAGCCCCGCGAACATCCGCAACGGTGGCGTAACAACGGGAGGGATCGCGTGGCCGACGGGAGCCTCCGCGCGCGACCAGAGTTCTGGCCGGTCACGCTCTTGAGCGTGGCGCTGATCGCGGTGCTCGGCGGTTGGGCCGGTTTCACCTACGCCGAGCGGACCCGCAGCGACCCCGGCTGCGCCGAGCGCACCACGCTGCGGGTGGCGACGGCGCCGAGTATCGCCGAGCCGGTCCGCGCGGTCGCCGACCGGTACACCAACCGCCAGCCGTGCCTGGACGTGCTGGTCGAGGGCCGCGAGTCGGCGGACGTGCTGCGGACCGTGGCACGGACCGCGCCGGCCGGCGCGACGCCCTCCGGATCCGCCGCGCCGTCGGCTTCGGCCGCCGCGCCGTCCGCTTCGGCCCCCACGGCTTCGGGCCAGATGGTGACTCCGGTGCCGGACGTCTGGGTGCCGGAATCGACGCTGTGGCTGCGCCGGGCCCGTGCCGTCGGCGCCTTCCAGGTCCCCGACGACGGGGTCACGGTGGCGACCACCCCGGTCGTGCTCGCCCTCGACGAGTCCTCGGCCGCCCGGCTGACCCGCCAGGGCCACGCCCTCGGCTGGCCCACCCTGGTCGGCGCCGCCAAGCTGCCGGTGCCGGTCTCGCTGCCCGACCCGGCGACCAGCCCGCTCGGCGTCGGCGCGCTGGTCGGCATCCAGGCCCTGGCCAAGTCGGACCCGGCCGCCACCGTGAAGATCATGCGCGGGCTCTCCCGGGACACCGTCTCGACGGCCGGTGAGGCGGTCCCGGATCCGGGCGGTCCCGGCGCGAACGAGTTCGGCATCATCAGCACCGAGCAGCAGGTCCTGCGCAACGCGGAGGCCGGCAAGCGGCAGGTCGCGGTCTATCCGCCGGCGGCCGTTCCGGGGCCGGACTACCCGTACGCGGTGCTGACCACCGAGGGCAGTGACCGCGAGGAGGCCACCGAGTTCCTGCGGGAACTGCTCGCCGAGGGCGGCGCGACCACCTTCACCGAGTACGGGCTGCGTACCCCGGCCGGCCAGGCGCCCGAGGGGATCCCGGCCGCCACCAAGATTCGCACCGCGGACTACGCGCCGGTCGCGCTGCCCGCCGTGGCGGCCGTCGAGGACCTGCTCAACACCTGGGGCGGGGTGCACATCAGCGCCCGGATGCTGGCCGTCTTCGACATCTCCGGCTCGATGGCCGAGGCGGTGCCCGGCTCCGGGGACACCCGGATGTCCGCCACCATCAAGGCTGCCCAGGACGGGTCGAACCTGCTCCTCGGCACCACCGAACTCGGCGTCTGGGAGTTCTCCACCGATCTGGACGGCAAACGCGACTACCGGGAGGTGTTCCCGGTCCGCCCGATCGGTCCGCGCCGGGAGGAGATGCTCAAACGGGTGGGCCAGATGAAGGTCGAGTGGAACGGCGCCACCGGCCTCTACGACACCACCCTGGCCGCTTACCGCGACGCGACCCGGAACTGGACCCCCGGAAAGATCAACATGGTGCTGATCCTGACCGACGGGCGCGACGACAACCCGGACGGGATCAGCCGCTCCCGGCTGCTGCGTGAGCTGGGCGAACTCGTCGACCGGAAGCGGCCGCTGCCGATCCTGTTCATCGGCGTCGGGCCGGAGATCGACAAGGACGAGCTGAACCAGATCGCCAAGGTCACCGGCGGACAGGTCGCGCTGACCAAGAAGCCTTCCGGAATCCGAGAAATCTTCTACACTTCGCTCGCCCAATTCAGCTGCCTGCCCCCGGAGTGCCGCCGATGACTGCCGCCCTCCGGGAGCGGACGCCCACCGTGGCTGCGACACCGCCCGCCCCGCGTCGCTCGTACCTGGCCTGGACCGGCGCGCTCGTGCTCGTGGTCCTGTCGTTCCTGCAGCGTCCCGGCCGGACCACGTTCGACACGAAACTGGACCTCGCCGAGAACCCGCTCGGCCTGATGGAACGGGCCCTGCACCTGTGGAACCCGTGGGCCACCTCGGGCGAGCTGCAGCAGCAGGCGTACGGCTACCTGTTCCCGATGGGCCCGTTCTTCGCGGCCGGTGACCTGCTCGGCGTACCCCCGTGGATCACGCAACGGGTCTGGTGCGCGCTGCTCCTCTGTGCCGCCTACTTCGGCGTGCTGCTGCTGGCCCGCGCCCTGCGGATCGGCAACGAGGCGGGCCGGGTGATCGGCGCGCTGGCGTACGCCCTGGCGCCCCGGATGCTCACCGAGATCGGCCCGCTCTCCTCGGAGATGCTGCCGGTCGTCATGCTGCCCTGGGTGCTGTTGCCGCTGGTGTGCGTACGCCGGATCGGCTCGCCCCGCCGCGCCGCCGCACTCTCCGCCCTGGCCGTGCTCTGCATGGGCGGCATCAACGCGGCCGCCGTGGTGATGGCGCTGGTCCTGCCCGGCCTGTGGCTGATCACCCGGCGCTGGGACCGCGACCTGGCCCGGCTGATGGCCTGGTGGGTCCTCTGCGTCACGCTGGCCACCCTGTGGTGGGTCGTCCCGCTGTTCCTGTTCGGCGAGTACAGCCTGCCGTTCCTGGACTACATCGAGTCCTCCGCGACCACCACCGCCGTGACCTCGCTGTTCCAGGCGGTCCGCGGCACCAACCAGTGGAGCGGCTACATCGTCCAGGGCGAGCCGTGGTGGCCGGCCGGCTGGATCCTGGTCGACAACCCGGTGCTGATGGCCGCGACCGCGCTGCTCGCCGCCGTGGGCCTGGTCGGCCTGGCCCTGCGCGGGCTGCCCGAGCGGCGGTTCCTGGTGATCGGCCTGCTGGCCGGTCTCAGCCTGCTGACCATGGGATACGTCGGCACGCTGGACAGCCCGTTCGCCCCGTACATCCGGGAGTGGCTGGACGGCCCGCTCGCCCCGCTGCGCAACGTGCACAAGTTCGAGCCGGTGCTGCGGCTGCCGGTCGCGCTCGGTATCGCGTACGCGGCCGGCCGTACCCTCGCGTTGCCGCGGCTGCGGGTCCGGATGCCGTCCGCACCGGTCGTCGCCGCGCTGCTGATCGTGGCGGTGGCGCCCGCGTGGATGCTGGTGCTGCGTCCCGGGCCCGGCTGGTCGTCGGTGCCGCCCTACTGGAGCCAGGCCGCCGACTGGCTGGCCGACCGGGACGCGCAGGCCCGCACGCTGGTGGTTCCCGGGACCGGCTTCGCCCAGCACACCTGGGGCCGGACGGTGGACGAGCCGATCCAGCCGCTCGCCGGGGCGCCCTGGTCGACGCGGCACCAGATCCCGCTCGGGTCCGAGGGCAACATCCGGGTGATGGACACCGTCGAGGCCGTCCTGGCACAGGGCCGCGGCTCGTCCGCGCTCTCCGCGTTCCTGGCCCGCAACGGCTACCGCTACCTGCTGCTGCGGCACGACCTGAACCGCACCGCGTCCGGCGCCCCGCCGATCGCGGTGGTCCGCCGCGCGGTGACCAACTCACCCGGCCTGACCGCGGCCGCCACGTTCGGCCCGCAGGTCGGCGCGGGCGGCGCACAGCCCAGCCCGGTCGACGCGGCCGTCTCGGTGCCGTCCATCGAGATCTTCGAGGTGGAGCAGCCGGCGCCGGCGGTGTCGGCGACCACGGCCGACACCGTGCCGGTCGTCTCCGGCGGCCCGGAGTCGCTGCTCACCGTCCTGGAACAGGGACTGATCGATCCGGCCCAGCCGACCGTGCTGGCCGGCGACCAGGACAGCGCCCTGGGCCTGCCGCAGACGCCGGCACAGCAGATCGTCACCGACGGACTGCGCCGCCGCGAGCTGAACATCGGCCGGATGCGGGACAACGTCAGCCACACCCTGACCGAGGACGAGGAGACCCGGCAGGGACGGGTGCGCACCGACCTGCTGCCGTTCGACGCCGACGGGCACCAGACAGTCGCCGCCTACCAGGGCATCCGGTCGGTCGAGGCGTCCAGCGGGATGAGCTTCTCCGACTCGATCGGCCCGAGCGACCCGTCCACGCTGCCGTTCGCGGCGCTGGACGGCGACGCGTCGACCGCCTGGCGCTCCGACCCGTTCCAGCCGGCCGCCGGGCAGTGGATCGAGGTGGAGCTGGAGACGGCGAAGCGGGTCACCGCGGTGACCGTCGACTTCGTGGACGACGTACGGGTCGCGGCGCCGGTGGCGATCGTCCGGCTCACCACCGATCAGGGTGTGGTGGACCGCGGCGTGCCGGCCACTCCGGGCCCGCACCGGCTGTCCACCCTGCCCGGTCTCACCACCTCGGTGAAGGTGACCGTGCTCGCCCTGCGGCAGGGCTACCAGGGCGGTATCGCGCTGCGCGAGCTGGGCATCCCCGGCCTCACCGCGGAGCGCGCCATGCGGGTCCCGTCCGATCTGGGTACGACCGCGCCGGTCTTCGCCTTCGAACGGGCCACCCAGCAGCGGGGCGCCTGCTTCACCGCCTCCGGCCAGACCCGCTGCGACCAGTTCCTGGCCCGCACCGGCGAGGAGCCGCTCGGCGTGGACCGGTACTTCAGCACGCCGGTCGACGCCGCGTACGACCTGAAGCTGACCGCCCTGCCCCGGCCCGGCGCCGCGCTGCCGCTCGGCCGGCCGGTGAGCGCGTCCGCGTCGTCCACCCTGACCGGTGACGTGACCGTGGGGGCGCACGCGGCGGTCGACGGCGACCCGGCCACCGCCTGGCTGGCCGAGCCGACCGAGGACAAGCCGGTGCTGCGGCTGGCCTGGAGCGGCGCCCGCCGGATGGACCGGATCCGCCTGGTCGTGCCGCAGGCACCGGTGGCCGCGCGGACCACGCAGGTGGTGCTCGGGACCGACGCCGGGGACTTCGCCGCCGACGTCGGCGCCGACGGCTGGGTGCGGTTCCCGGCCGTGACCACCTCGCGCCTCGACATCATCGTCAACTCCGCGGAGAAGGCGATCGCCGACCCGCGGGGCAACGGCTGGCCGGCCCCGGCGGGCATCGCCGAGGTCGAGGTGCCGGCGCTGGGCAACCGGTTGTCGCCGGCGAGCGACAGCACCCCGCTGGTCGCACCCTGCGGAACCGGCCCGGCCGTCGAGATCGACGGCGTCTCCTACCCGACGTCGGTGACCGGCACGCTCGGCGACGTCCGGGCGAGCCGCCCGCTGCCGGTCACCATCTGTGACGACTTCGCCAGTGAGTCGGTGCCGCTGACGGCCGGCGAGCACCACCTGCGCACGCTGCCGTCGACGGCGTTCGTCGGCGAATCCGCGACGCTCGTGCGGGACGGCGGCACCGCGGTGCCGGCCGTGACCCGGCGCGACGTCAAGATCGGGCAGTGGGACGCCACCGAGCGGACGGTCACCGTCGGTTCCGGCGCGGCGGCTCTGCTCGTGGTCCCGGAGAACCTCAACGCCGGCTGGGCCGCCAGCCTGAACGGCCAGGACCTGCGCCCGGTACGCGTGGACGGCTGGCAGCAGGCGTTCGAGCTCCCGGCCGGCGAGGGCGGCACCGTCACCCTGCGCTTCGAACCGGACGAGCCGTACCGGGCCGGTCTGGCCGTCGGCGCGGTCTGCGTCGTCCTCGTGCTGCTGCTCGCCCTCGCGCCGGTCCGCCGCCGCTGGGCTCCCGCCGCCCACCCGCAGGGCCGGCCGTCGCGCCGCTTCCCCGGCGGTGAGGCCTGGATGCTGGTGCCGCTGATGGCTCTGGTCGTCACGCTGGGTGGCGCCGCCGGTGCGGTTCTGCTGCTGATCGCGCTCATCGTGCGGCAGCTCTGGCCGAACGCACTGCCCGCCCTCGCGTTCATCAGCGCCGCGACCGGACTGGTCGTCGCCGTCGGTGGGCGCCTGCTCGGCGAGGGGCAGGAGCTGGCGTACGGCGCGGCGGTCCAGCTGGCCATGCTGGCGGCGGTCTGCTGGGTCGCGGCGACCGCCGCGCCGGCTGCCGGCCGCCCGGCCGAGGAGCCGGAAGTCGTTGCCGAGACGCCGTCGGAGGAACCTGCTGCCGCGGAGCCGTACCGAGCCACGTTGCGCCGGTCGATCGGCCTCTTCCGCACCTTCCTCGTCGAGCAGACCGACCCGGACCGCTTCTACTCGCTGCTCGCCACCGACTCGGTCCGGCAGCTCGGGTCGTACGTGAAGCTGGACGGCGCGCGGGTGCTGGACGTGGGCGGCGGGCCCGGCTACTTCTCGTCCGAGTTCGAGAAGGCGGGCGCGACCTACCTCGGGATCGACCCGGCGGTCGGTGACTTCGCCGCCGCCGGCGCCGAGGTCAGCGGCATGGTCCGGGGGAGTGGCACAGCGCTGCCGATCCGCACCGGCGTGCTGGACGTCTGCTACTCGTCCAACGTGCTCGAGCACGTCGACGCGCCGGAGGCGATGCTCGACGAGATGCTGCGGGTGACCCGGCCGGGCGGCACCGTGTACGTCTCGTTCACGCCCTGGTACTCGCCGCACGGCGGGCACGAGACGGCGCCCTGGCACTTCCTCGGCGGCCGGTACGCCCGGCGCCGCTACCAGCGGAAGAACGGCCGCGAGCCGAAGAACCGCTTCATGGAGTCGCTGTTCCCGGTCACTGCGGCCCGGGCCATGCGATGGGTCCGCGCCGCCCGCCGGGCCGGCGACGTCACCGTCGTCGATGTACTGCCGCGTTACCACCCGAAATGGGCGAAGTGGGTCGCCCGGGTCCCAGTGCTGCGGGAGACCTTGACGTGGAACTTCACCGTCGTGCTCCGGCGCACAGGTGAGTCCGATTCAACTGTCGTTCAGGAAGATGTGGCCAGGGTCTCGCTTCCGGATGTGACTCAGTAGTAACCTCCTGCAAGCTCGGCATACATCCATTGCCACTTTTTCGTTTCCACCTCGTGGAGGACATATGAAGTCCCGCGTCATCGGCACCGTGCTGTTCGGTCTCGGCGTCTTGGCGTTGGTATTCGCCGGCGGCCTGGCGTTCATCGTGGCGCCCGCGGTTTCGCAGCTGCCGTACGACATGGAGATGACGCAATCCGTCGCCGAAGCTCCGGGCGCACGCTTCCTGCAGATCACCAACGGCAAGGCCACGGTCGAGTCCGGCACGCTGCGCTCGACCGTCACGGTGCAGCCGGACGCGGCGGAGACCGCCAAGCTGACCGGTGACCTCGACGGCAGCGCCCTGGTGTGGCTGGCCGGCCAGCAGGTCATGCGGACCGACACCAACGAGCTGATCAGCGCGTACAGCACGTCGCTCGCCGTCGACCGCAAGACCGGCGCGGCGGCGGACTGGGACGGCGCCTGGCTGGACACCGGTAGCGACCGGCAGCCGGTCGAGTACACGGGCCACATGTACAAGTTCCCGTTCGGCACCGAGAAGGAAAGCTACGACATCTTCGACCGGGACATCCTGTCCGCGCAGCCGGCGAAGTTCGTGCAGACCGAGCAGATCGAGGGACTGGAGACCTACCAGTTCACCCAGGAGATCCAGAACGCGACGCAGGAACTGCCCGCCGACCGTCTCCAGGTGATCCTCGGCCAGCTGATCCCGGGCGCCACGTCCGGCCAGGTGAGCTACAGCAACACCCGTACCGTGTGGGTCGAGCCGACCACCGGCCAGTTCCTGCGCGTGCAGGAGGAGCAGAAGAAGACGCTGGTCGGTGACAACGGCACCTCGGTCGACATCCTCGACGCGACCTTCGTCTACACCGAGGACACCACCCAGCGCGCCGCCGAGGCGGCCGCGGACAACCGGCAGAAGCTGAACCTGGTCGGTCTGTGGGGCCCGCTGCTGCTCGGCCTGCTCGGCCTGATCCTGGCGATCGTCGGCGTCGTGATGATCGCCCGCCGCCCGGCGACGGCCGACGCGGGTGTGCCGGCGCAGCGCTCCGACAGCCCGCGGCACGCCGCGCAGAACGACGAGCCGGCTGACGAGGACCGTACCGAGGCGATCGCCGGGACCGGCCCGGAGAAGTCCGACAAATAGCGTTCCCCGCTGACGACCGCCCCATCGGACCCGAAGGTCCGGTGGGGCGGATCGTTTCCGGCGGGTCACAATGCCGGCCGGCACCAGGTGACACGCGGGTAATCGGGGACGCACTTTCGTTTGACCGTTCGGAAACCGCGACTTTCTAGCGTGAGTCACCGGACTCAGGCTGGAAGAGGTGCGTGTGGCTGCCGATGTCACCCAGGTGCGAACCGTGTGCGGGTATTGCGGCGTCGGCTGCGGGATCGTCCTCGACGTGGCCACCGGCAGCGACGGCCGCCGCCGGGTGATCAAGGCGAGCGGTGACAAGGGCCACCCGGCGAACGCGGGCCGGCTCTGCACCAAGGGCGCGACCAGCGCCGAGCTGCTGGGTGCGCCGGGACGGCTGTCGACCGCGCTGATCCGCGCCGACCGGGGCGCCGGTCCCCGCCCGGCCGGCGTGGACGCGGCAATCACCGAGACCGCCCGCCGGCTGCGCGCGATCGTCGACGAGCACGGGCCGGACGCCTTCGCCATGTACGTCTCCGGGCAGATGACCCTGGAGGCCCAGTACCTGGCGAACAAGCTGGTCAAGGGCTACCTCGGGACCAACAACATCGAGTCCAACTCGCGGCTCTGCATGGCCAGCGCCGGCACCGGATACAAGCTCTCGCTCGGCTCCGACGGGCCACCCGGGTCGTACGACGACTTCGACCACGCCGACGTGTTCCTGGTGATCGGCTCGAACATGGCGGACTGCCACCCGATCCTCTTCCTGCGGATGATGGAACGGGTCAAGGCCGGCGCCAAGCTGATCGTGGTGGACCCGCGGCGTACCGCCACCGCGGAGAAGGCCGACCTGTTCCTGCAGATCCGGCCCGGCGCCGACCTCGCGCTGCTCAACGGACTGCTGCACCTCATTACTCCGGACCAGGACTTCATCGCCGCGCACACCGAGGGCTGGGCCGCGATGCCGGAGTTCCTGGCCGACTACCCGCCGGACCGGGTGGCCGAGCTGACCGGGATCCCGGAGGCGGACATCCGCACCGCGGCCGAGTGGATCGGCGCGGCCGGCGACTGGATGAGCCTGTGGACCATGGGGCTGAACCAGAGCACCCACGGCACCTGGAACACCAACGCCCTGATCAACCTGCATCTGGCGACGGGCGCGATCTGCCGTACCGGCAGCGGGCCGTTCTCGCTCACCGGCCAGCCGAACGCGATGGGCGGCCGGGAGATGGGCTACATGGGGCCGGGCCTGCCGGGGCAGCGGTCGGTGCTGGTGCCGGCGGATCGCGAGTTCACCGAGAAGGTGTGGGGCGTACCGGCCGGGACCCTGCGCACCGAGGTCGGCAAGGGCACGGTCGAGATGTTCGAGCAGATGGCGGCCGGCCGGATCAAGGCCTGCTGGATCATCTGCACCAACCCGGTGGCGTCGGTCGGCAACCGCCGCACGGTGATCGCCGGCCTGGAGGCCGCCGAGCTGGTCATCACGCAGGACGCGTTCGCCGAGACCGAGACCAATGCGTACGCCGACATCGCTCTGCCCGCGGCGATGTGGTCGGAGACCGACGGCATCATGATCAACTCCGAGCGGAACCTCACGCTCGTGCACCCGGTCGCCGAGGCGCCGGGCGAGGCGCTGGCGGACTGGCAGCTGATCGCCCGGGTCGCGGCCGAGATGGGCTACGCGGCGGCGTTCGACTACACCTGCGTCGAGGAGATCCTCGAGGAGATCAAACAATTCGCCAACCCGCAGACCGGGTACGACCTACGCGGCGTCACCTACGAACGGCTGAACCAGGGCCCGGTGCAGTGGCCGGCCGCCCCGGACGGCCCGGCACGGAACCCGATCCGCTACCGCACGGCTGACGGTGGCCTGCGGTTCGCCACCCCCAGCGGCCGGGCGGTCTTCCACGCCCGCCCGCACCTGGACCCGGCCGAGATGCCGGACGACGACTACCCTTTCGTGCTCAACACCGGCCGGCTCCAGCACCAGTGGCACACCATGACGAAGACCGGCAAGATCGCCAAGCTGAACCGGCTCAACCCGGAACCGTTCGTCGAGATCAATCCGGTGGACGCGGACTGGTTCGGGATCAGTGCCGGCGACCAGGTCGAGATCGCCTCCCGGCGTGGCCGGGCGGTGCTGCCCGCGGTTCTCACCGACCGGGTGCTGCCCGGCACCTGCTTCGCGCCGTTCCACTGGAACGACCTGTTCGGCGAGTACGTCAGCGTCAACGCGGTCACCAGCGACGCGGTCGACCCGCTCTCCTTCCAGCCGGAGCTCAAGGTCTGCGCGGTCTCGCTGACCCGGGTGGCGACGGCACTCCCGGCTCCCGAACCCGTGGTCGCTGTCGTCCCGGCGACGCCGTCGCTGGCGGGGCACGGGATGCTGGGCCTCGACCTCACGCCGCCCGCGCTCGACGAGGATCAGCGGCGCTACCTGTCCGGGTTCCTCGCCGGGGTGCCGGCCGGGCAGACCGTGCCGCCGGTGCTGCCGGAGAACGCGCCGTTCGACCGTGGGACGGCGATGTGGTTGAACGGCTATCTGGCGAGCGCGCTGGGCGTACCCCGCATCGAGACGCCGCGACCCTCAAGCCCGGCGGCGGGCCGCCTGCAGATCCTCTGGGCCTCCCAGACCGGGACCGCGGAGGATTTCGCGCGCACCCTCGCCGACCGGCTGACGGCCACCGGCCGGCAGATCAGCATGCTCGGCATGGACGGCGACGCCGCCGAACTGCTCGACCCGGGCGCCGACCTGCTCGTCGTGACCAGCACCTTCGGTGACGGCGACGCGCCGGACAACGGCGCTGTGTTCTGGCAGTCGATCGCCGGCGAGACCGCGCCCCGGCTCGACGGCCGCCGGTACGCGGTGCTCGCCTTCGGCGACTCCAGCTACGACGACTTCTGCGGGCACGGCCGCCGCCTCGACGAACGCCTCGCCGAACTCGGCGCGGTCCGGCTCGCGCCGCGCGCCGACTGCGAACCCGACTTCGAGGACACCGCGCACGGCTGGCTGGAGAGCGTGGTCGCCGCGCTGACCGCCGCCGCACCGGCCCCCGCGCCCACCCGGGCCGCGCCGCTGACCGCCACCCTCACCGGGAACCGGCTGCTCAGCCTGCCCGGATCGGCCAAGGAGGTGCGCCGGTTCACCTTCGACACCGGCGGCCGCCTCGACTACCGGGCGGGCGACGCGCTCGGCGTCTGGCCGGTCAACAGTCCCGAGCTGGTGGCCGAGTTCCTGGCCGCGACCGGCCTGTCCGCGGACACCGTCGTCGACCTGGACGAGCCGATGACGCTGGGTGACGCGCTGTCCCGGCGGCTGGACATCACACGGATCACCAAGGACCTGCTGCGCTTCGCGGCGGAACGGGGCCACGCCGGCCACCTGAAGACCCTGCTGCGCGCCGACAACAAGGGTGAACTGGCCAAATGGTCGTGGGGCCGGCAGGCCGTCGACGTCATCGCCGAGCACCCGGTCCGGGCGGCCGCGCAGGAGTGGGTGGACGTGCTCAAGCGGCTGCAGCCCCGGCTGTACTCGATCAGCTCCAGCTCGCTGACCGAGCCCGGCCAGGTGAGCCTGACCGTGTCCGTGGTCCGTTTCGACAACCACCTCGGTCGTCCCCGCAAGGGCGTCTGCTCGACCCATCTGGCGGACGCCGCCCCGGGCGCCGAGGTGCCGATCTTCGTGCAGAAGGCCCCGCACTTCCGGCCCCCGGCCGACCCGGCCATCCCAATGATCATGGTCGGGCCGGGTACCGGAGTCGCGCCCTTTCTCGGCTTCCTCCAGGAACGGCAGGTGCTGGGCGCGCCCGGCCCGAACTGGTTGTTCTTCGGCGAACAGCGCCGGGCGACCGACTTCTACTACGCGTCGGAACTGGCCGCACTGCAGGACGCCGGCACGCTGACCCGGCTGGACCTGGCGTTCTCCCGGGACCAGCGGGCCAAGGTGTACGTCCAGGACCGGATGCGGGAGCACGGCGCGGCCCTGTGGGCCTGGCTGCAGGACGGCGCCCACTTCTACGTGTGCGGCGACGCCAGCCGGATGGCGCGCGACGTCGACCGGGCGTTGCATGACATCGCCGTCAACCATGGGCGGCTGAGCGACGAGGCGGCCACGGCTTACCTGAAGCAGTTGGCCGCCGACAAGCGTTACGTCCGCGACGTGTACTGACCGCGGTCAGCCCATCCGGCTGACCGCGTTGCGCACGCGCAGCAGGTCTTTTCGGCGCTGCTCCATCGTGGTGGCGATGCCGACCAGCAGCAGGCCGCCGATGGCCAGCGGCACCCAGCGCGGCACCAGGTCCCAGAACTGGATCACCTCGTGCAGTGCGACCAGCGCCAGCACGCCGCCGCCGGTCACCACCGGCGCTTGGAGCCGGGCCCGGGCGCCGATCACCAGTACGGCCAGGGCGGCGACGCCGAGCAGGAGGCGCCGGCCGTACTCCGGGTTGTACGAGGCGCTGTTGCTGATCACCGCGAGGGTGGGCAGGAAGCCGGCGGCCAGCGCTGGGCCGTACGCGGTCCACGACGGCAGACCGGGTCGTCCCCGGCGGGCGAACCAGCCGGCGGCTAAGGCCAGCGCGGCGGCGGGGAGGGTGTAGAGCTCGGCCGTTTCCACGTCGAGCGAGACGAGGAACAGCCACCAGCCGAGTAGGGCGGCGCCGCCTGCCGCGATCGCGTAGGTGAAGCGGGTGCGGCGGCTCTCCCCTGGTAGCAGAGCCCGGAGGACCAGGACGGTGGACCAGAGCGTGCAGATCACGGCTGCGCGTTCGGTGGTGTCGGTCAGGAAGAGGGCGACCACCGCGGTGGAGTGTGCGACGGCGGCTACCGGTCTGGCCTCGTGCGGCCGACCGTAGCGGGTCAGGGCAGCGTCCAATGCGGCTGCCGCTGCGGCGGCGGCCAGGACGGTCAGGGCGGTGTTGTCGGCGTCCAGGCCGGCGCTGTCGGCGGAGGTGTAGGCGAGGGCGGTCACGGCGAGCGCTGCGGTTACCCAGCCGGTGGTCCTTGCGGACTCGGTGCGGGCGCTGACGCCGATCACGGCTGCCGCCACTGTCAGGAGGCCGAGGGCGGCCAGGGTGGCGCCGTAGGTGGGGGCCGAGCCCGCCAGGCCGGCTGCGGCGAGCGCGCCGAACAGCGCTGCAATCGTCCGGGGTGTGGTGAGGGCGAGCGCTACCAGGCCGGTGAGGCCGACGATCAGCCCGGCCATCGGGACGGTCGGCCAGGGCGCCCGCGCGGCAGCGAACGCCAGCGGAATCGCCAAGGCGAGAAGCGGTGCGGCCGCCGATACCGCGGCGCGCACCAAGCTTGCCGTGCCGGCCGGGCTTGCCGTGTCGGCCGGGCTTGCCGTGTCGGCCGGGCTTGCCGTGTCGGCCGGGCTTGCCGTGTCGGCCGGGCTTGCCGTGTCGGCCGGGCTCGGGTCGTTCGGCGCGGTTGTTGGGCGGCCGGCGGCGTGCAAGCCGGTGAGGGCGGTCCCCACCGCGACGATCAGCACCGCGGTCACGGTCGACCAAGCGACCGGCGAGACCGCCGGCACCACGCCGGACCACATTCCGGCCAGCTCCTCATACGGCTCGAGGAGAACGACCGCCAGATCCGGCCACGTCACCACGACCAGCACCACCGCGGGCACCGGGACAGCGGACGCGCAAGCCCCGGCATTCGCGGCGCGCAGCCACAGCATCGCCGCCACCAGGAGCAAGGCGCCGGCCGCGTAGAGCGCCACCGGATCATCCCCGGCGAACGCCCACAACGGACTCGACGTCGTCAGCAGCAGGGCGATCGCGAGAGCCTCGCCCGCGTACCAGGGGAGCAACCACACCGCGCCGCAGAGCAGGACGACCACCCCGAAAACCGTGCGCACCTGGACCGTCGGGGAGGCCTCCACCGCGATCAAGGCCAGCCACACCGCCGCCGGGACCGCGAGCAGGCCGATCGCCACGGCGCCCGCGCCGGCGTCGGCGCGGCGTGGTCCGGACCGTACCGCCAGGGCCATACCGATAGTGATCAGCGCGATCGCGGCGCAGACACCCGCGGCCACCCCGGGCCGGCCGAGGCCGGTGAGCAGTGCGTGCCCGGCCGCCGCGGCGGAGACCACGAGCCGGACCGCGAGCGTGCCCGGGGTCCGGGCCCGTGCAGCAAGCGCCAGCGCGACCGCGGCGACCAGCATGCCGACGATCGCTGCCGACCACCACGGCAGCCGGAAGGCCGCCGGCGCCAGGAACCCCACCACCGCCAGAGCGGTCAGGCCGAGGTCGATGCGGGTTCGGGCGGGTAACAGGAGGAGGTACGCGCAAACGACCGCCCCCGCCGCCACCGGCAGATCCCGCCCCACGCCGGTGACCGTTTCCGCCCACGGCGCCTCGAACAGTGGCCAGGCGGCCTCGACACTGTTGCGCGCTGCGACGACCGTCCAGCCGGCAACCGCGACCGCCGGGACGGCCACCACGACGAGCGCGCCGATCCACGGGCCGTACCCGACGATTCCCGGCAACCGCGGCCGGGCCACTGCCGCGAGTGCGGCCAGGATCAGTCCGACCACGGCGAGGCGCAGGGTGCCCGTACCGAAATCAAGCCGCACCGCCCAGCCCGCGGCCGCCGTGCCCAGCGCGACCACCAGCAGCCCGCCGGTGACCGCCTGCGCCGGCCGGCTGCCGCTCAGCCACGCGGCGCCGGTTACGACCGCGGTGACCAGCACCAGCACACCACCGGCGGCAGCCGCACGCGCCAACCCGTCGGCGGCGATCAACTCCGGCAGCGTCAGCAGAGCGGCCAGCGCAGCCGCGGCGCCGCCACAGACGTACGCGATCAGCCCCACCCCGTCCACCGCGAACCGGGACGGCCGCACCCGCAGCACCACCACGTTGAACGCGGCCACCCCGGTCAGCGCGAGCGCCCAGCCGAGCAGATCCGGCGAGGCCGCCGCCGCAGCCAGCGGCAGCACCGGTTGGGCAACGAGCAGAGCCGCGAGCCGTGGACCGGGCAGCCCGACCAGCCGCCCGTACCCGAGGGCCGTCACCGCGGTCACCGTGCAGACCGCGGCGGCGTACATCTCCGGGGGTGAACCCGCCACCCCGAGAAAGTCGACCGCCCAGGCCGCGTACCCATCAAGAAGAATCATCAAAAGCCCGACCGCCGCCAGCGTCTCCGCGGCGGCCGTCAGGCCACGCCGAGCCGCGAACGGCGGCACCGCCAGCACCGCAGCCGTGGCCGCGCCGAGCAGCAACGCCCGCCCGAGCACGCCGACCTGGGCCCAGGCCACCGCGGTGAAGACCGCGGCCGCCACAATCAACAGCAACCCACCAAGCGCAAAAAGCACATTTTGTACGGTGACCTGCGCCAACTTCCCCTCAGCCCCCACGGCCCGCGGCGTGCCCGGCCCGTGCTGCGCGTCCCCGCCGGCTGGAGCCGCTTGGAGTCCGGCCGCCTGGGCTGCGGTCGCTTCGGCCGCGCCTGCCTGGGCCCCTTCTGTCTGGGCCCCTCCTGCTTGGGCGCCTCCTGCCTGGGCCCCTTCTGTCTGGGCCCCTCCTGCTTGGGCGCCGGCCGCTTGGAACCCGGCCGGCTGAGCTGCAGCCTGGCCTCCGGCGGCTTGAGCCGCGGCCGCTTGGGCTGCGGCTGCCTGGACTGCCGCGCCCACTCGGAACGCTGCCGCGTTGCGCCGGGTCGTGACGTCGCTGAGGTGGCGCTGCATGGCGTCGAGCTCGGCGCGGGCCGCCTGGAGGCGCTGGTGGAGGCCGGCGAGTTCCGCATCCAGCCGGATCACCTCGATCGCGTCGGCGTCCGGGGCGCGCCCGCAGGACGGACAGCCGGACGCCGAGGAGGCGGTGGCGCCGCAGTATGGGCACGGGTACGAAGTGGTCACGGCCGTTCCAGTGGTGAGGGGGACCCGGGGTGGAGCACAGTGTCCAGCAACTCACCGAAATTCTCTGTCCTGTGCGCAAACTCTTCACTCGCGCATCATGCGGATACGTTCAGCCTGCTCAAGTTGCATGCGCCGCCCCAGACGCAGGAACCCGGTGATCAGCGCGAGCTCGGCAGGGGAGTAGCGGTCGAGAAGCCGCCGCCCAACGTCACCGATCGGCCCGTACACGCGGTCCAGCGTCTCAACGGTCCCCTCGGTAACGGTCACCACGGCCCGGCGCCGATCCACCGGATCAACCTCGCGGCGCAGGTGCCCAGCCGCAACCAGCCGCTGAATAGCAGCCGTAGTAGCGGCCGGACTGAGCCGCGCCGCCTCCGCAAGCACCCCCGCCGTCATCGCCCCCGCGGCCCCAACCAAACCAAGGATGCGCAGGTCAGTCCGGTTGACGCCAAGCCGCCCAGCCGCCGCGTCATCCACCTCGTCCGCGGCTGCCCCAAACTCGGCCGCCGCATCAGCCGCAGCCGTCCGAAGATCGCCCAGCCCGAGCACCGCGTCATCTGTGGCCGCTCGAATATCACCCAGCCCGAGCGCCGCGTCATCGGTGGCCGCTCGAATATCGCCCAGCCCGAGCGCCGCGTCAGCCGCGGCCGCCGTCCCGATGTCGCTCTCCTGGTCCGACGCGACATCCGCGGCCTTGCCTATGCCGGCCTCCGCGACCGCATCTGCCTCGGCCGTCCGCGAGTCGCCCTGTGCCGCGGGCGGGTCGGCCGCAGCCGTCGGGATGCTGCCTTGGCTCGCCGCCGGGTGGGCATCAACAGCTGCCGGCTGCTGGTGTGGAGCTTCGGTGCGGCGCGGTGACCACCGGCCCGTTGTTTTTGAACGAGGAGCCGGTCCGTCCGCCTCGGGCATTTGCTTCGACACTCGAAGGAATATACCGTTCAGGCGAAAGCTTCGATCGTCGAAAGGATTTGCGATGTCGCAAGCGATACGCCGCCTGCCGGGCTGGCTGCCGTTCGCGAACCGTGTCGTTCGAGCGCTAAACCGTCTCGGTCTACGGCTCGGCACGATCCATGTGCTGACCGTTCCGGGACGGCGGTCCGGCGTCGCACGTTCGACGCCCGTCTCGCCGCTGACCGTGGACGGACGCCGCTACCTGGTCGCCGGCTTGCCGGAGGGAGACTGGGCGCGCAACGTCCGCGCCGCCGGTCGCGGTGAACTCACCTCCGGCCGGCGCCAGGCCTCGGTCAGTCTCGTCGAGGTGTCCAACCCGGACGAGAGGCGTTCAGTGATGCGGGCGTTCCCGGTCGAGGTGCCCGGCGGGGTTCCGTTCTTCGTCCGGCTCGGCCTGGTGACGAAGGACGACCCGGACGAGTTCGCCGCTGCGGCAGACCACGTCGCCGTCTTCGAGATCCGCGAGATCGTGCACTCCGCTCCACGTTGAGACACCGCGGCGCATTGCGGGCCCGGAGTCCGTGAATCAGCGTCGCGGATCGGCGCATTGCAGCCCAGTCCGTGGGCCAGCGTCGCGGATCGGCGCATTGCAGCCCAGCCCGCGGTCAGCGTCGCGGGGCGGTGCATTGCACGCTGGATGTCCTCCGGACCCGGGCCGCCGGGCGGCAGACCGGAAGCAGCGTCAGTCGGCCATTCCTCGAAGATACTCGGCGGGGCCTGATCAGCAACAATTCACAGCTGGGCCCATATTTTCAGCCTATTCGATCGTCTGGCTGTGCTTTATTGCTGCTTCCCGTCTATTTATCGGTGCCTGAGTCACAGCTGATGCCTCTAATGTGCCGTCTTTTGCCGGCGGGCTGGGACTTGCGGCGGGTGTACCCGGGGGTCGTCCGGAGCCGTTGGGTTGGCGGCGGCCCGGATGTCGTGCACGTGCCGCCGCACCGTCGACGGGGTATCGGCTTAACTCGTGGTTGCGGCCGATGATCCGTGCATGTCGTAGCCGGCCGGCGAGATGATCGGCGTCCCCGGCGGCAGACCGAAAGCGGCGCGCTGAGCTCCCGGCAAGGGTAAAATTGAGTGCCGTTTGCCGGTTCCCGCACGGCTGAATCCGACGTGAGCGCGTTGTCAGAAAGCGCGCAGTCATCGCCGATTGTCACCCTAGGGTGAGGCGATGGGGATTCTGAAGAACAAGGTTGTCAGGCTTGCCGCCGGTTTTCCGCTGACTGTCGGTCTCTCGGTCGGCGTAGGCCTGCCGATGGCGGTAGCCGACGTCGCGGGAACCGCACGTCCCGCTGCCGCCGCACCTCTCATGAACCCGGCCTCGCTCAAGGACGCGCTGCTGACAGCGGACGATCTTCCGGCCGGGTACGCGGCTCTCGACTTCGATCCAGCCGAGGCCATCGCCGGCATGATCGGCCCCGAGCAGGCAAGCGGCGACCCGTGCGTGGCGGCGGACGCGGTCGACACTGACGAACTGCTCCAGCCCTCCGACGACGACTTGGTGCCGGAGTGGCCAACCACGCCGTGGCGACCGAACCGCCCGCATCGACCGCCGAACCACGACAAGCCCACCAAGCACGACCGGCCCGACAAGCACGACCGGCCCGACAAGCACGACTGGCCCAACAAGCACGACAAGCCGATCAAGGGCGAGCGCCCCACGAAGGGTGACCGTCCGACCAAGGGCGACCGGCCCACCTCGGGCGAATGGCCGCTGAAGGTCGAATGGCCGCTGAAGGTCGAATTGCCGCTGAAGGTGGATCGGCCGGTGAAGGGCAATCCAGGCGACCGGCCGATCACCGGCAACTGGCCCGTGAAAACCGACGACACAACCAAGGGTGACCGGCCCACGAAGGACGACGCGACGAAGGGCGACCGGCCGACCAAGGGCGACAGGCCGACCAAGGGCGACGACGCAACCAAGACCGACCGCCCCGTCAAGGTGATGGCCACCGCCGAACCGAAGTTGGAAGCCGCCGCCTTCATCAAGGACGCGGCTGGCCCCGTGCTCATGGAAACCTTGTACGACGTAGGCCGCCGCCAGGCGCAGACCATGGTCTGGCAGACCGCGGAGGTCCTGGAACGCTGCCCCGACATCGAGAACGAGGGTCTCCGGATCGAGATGGCCCCGCTGCCGAAGATGCCGGATCTCGGTGACGCCTCGGTAGCCGTGACCATGGACGTCACGCTCAAGGAGAACGGCTTCGAGGTCTCGGTGACCGGCAAGCTGGTCGCCATCGCGTACCAGGACGTGTACGTCACCGTGGCCCTGGTCGGCGCGCCGACGCCCAGCACCGCCGAGCTCAAGAAGATCGCGAAGACCGCTCTGCGCAAGCTCGCTGCCGAGGTCTGACAGCTCGAGACCAACTTCCCGCGCGTACCAGATCATGCTCAGCTGACGCTGAGCGTTGTCGAAGGGGCGCTGGCCGTCAGCCCAGCCTCTCAGCTGACGCTGAGTGTTGCTTCCGGGCGGTTGAAGGGACGCTCGGCGTCAGCCAGGACCAGGGCCGCGACCACGAGCCGGGACGGGGACAAGGTCGGCGCAAGCCGACCTTGTCCGACAAAAGAGTGAAAATTTCTCAAAGCTGACTTAGGTTACTCGTGACGACGTGGCGGTCAGAAGCCGCCCGAACCGGATCGGGTTGCCCAAAATGCGTCTGCGGAGCTGCGCCCCCCTAGGCGTACTGATCATGCTCGCCACGTTCTTCCTGGTCTTCCCCTCGGTTCTCACCGGCCCGCAGCATCCCGCCCGCGCAGCCCAGACCACCTGCGCCCTGCCGGTCACGCTGACCAACGGCGATTTCGAAGCACCGGTCATCCGCACCGCCGCCACCATGGAGCTGATCAAAGAGGGCGCCATGCCGGGCTGGCTGACCACCGCCCCAGACGACGAGTTCGAGCTGTGGCGCGAGGTCCGGCAGAATTTCAACGCGGCTTCCGGCCGGCAGTTCGTCGAGCTCAACGCCAACTACGTCTCGGAGCTCTACCAGGATCTGCCGACCACTCCGGGCCTGACGTTGCGCTGGGAGCTCAGGCACCGCGGCCGTCTCGGGCCGGGCAACGACGTCATGGCGGTGCGGATCGGGCCGCCGCCGACGGCGCCGAGCACGACGTTCGTACCCAATCAGAGCACGCCGGTGGCGGATCCGCCGGCGGCCTGGGGCTCCTGGTCGGGGACGTACACGGTTCCGGCGGGGCAGACCACCACCCGGTTCGGGTTCGAGTCGGTCTCGACCGCGCAGAACAAGCCCACGCACGGCAACTTCCTGGACGGCATCTCGTTCGGCACCGCGGCCTGCCTGGAGACCTCCACCGCGGTGAGCGGCACCTCGGCGAACGTCGGCGAGCTGCTCACCTACACGGTGAACACGCAGAACAAGGGCGGTAACCCGGCGAAGAACGCGGTGATGGCCGACGACCTGCCGGCGAACGTGACGTTCGTGCCCGGTTCGATCCGGTCCATCAGCGGGGCGACCAGCACTCCGGTCAGCGACGCCGCAGACTCCGACATCGGTGAGTATGACGCGGCCACCAGGTCGGTCCGGGTCCGCACCGGCACCGGCGCGGGCGCCGCCACCGGCGGGACCATTCCGGTGGGCGAGAGCCGGTCCTTCTCCTATCAGGTACGCGTGAACCCCGCCGCCGCCACCACGACCATCACCAACGACGCCACCGTGAGTTTCCGCGACGATCTCGGCAACACCACCCGTACCTCGGTCTCCAGCGACGTCAGCACCGCCGTCGCCGCGGCCGCCGACCTGGTGATCACCGCCGTCGTGGCCGCGCCGGGCGTGATCGCCGGGCAGACCGCGACCACCGACATCACGATCGTCAACAACGGGCCGAATGCCGCGGGCTCGGTGGTGGCGAGCGCCGTGGTCCCCGCCGGGATCAGCGGCATCACGGCGAGTTCGAACCCGGGCGGCTGCTCGGTGACCCTCTCCGTGGCCACCTGCAATCTCGGCACCCTGCCGCCCGGGACACCCGCCACGATGACCGTGTCCGGCACGGTGATAGCGCAGGCCACCCCGGGTGCGCAGGCGACGCTGACCGCTTCGGTGACGAGCAGCACCTACGAGATCAGCCAGGCGGACAACGCCACCTCGGTGAGCGCCACGGTCGTCACCCTCACCGATCTGGACGTGGTGCTGACCTATTCGCCGGCCACACCGGTGCAGGGCGACACGGTGACCTATCGGGCGGTGGTGACCAACAACGGGCCGTCCCGGGCACTCGCGGTCACGCTCACGAACCCGGTCACGACCGGTTCGACGTACCTCAGCTCCAACCCGGCAGGTAGCGGCGCCTGCGCCTACGTCGGCGTCCCCATTCGTACGCTGACCTGCACCTGGCCGACCCTGGATCCCGGCCAGACCACGTCGGTGGACATCCTGGTGCAGCTGGACGACGCCGACACCGACTCGATCCACAACGCCGTCTCGGTCAGCTCGTCGACCCCGGAGTCCGACGTCACCGACAACAACGCCGCGGTGAAGGCGCCGAGCCTCAAGCAGGCCGACCTCAGTGTGCAGTTGACGCTGGACGCGAGCACCGCGAAGCCCGGCGCCGAGGTGCCGTTCACGCTGACCGTCCGGAACCGGGGCCCGTCGTCGGCGCGGAACGTCTCGTTCAACACCGTCGTGCCGCCCGGGTTCACGATCGTCCGGGATCCGAGCCCGATCTGCACCAGCACGGCCTGCACGATCCAGGAGCTTCCGTCCGGCGTCACGCGACTGATTCGCGGCAAGGCCGTGGTGGGCCTGACCGCGGCGGCCGGCGTCCAGCAGGCCAGCACCACGATCATCTCGTCCACCGTCGATCCGGCGCCGGGCGACGAGACCTCGGTGGTCACCTTCACCATCGAGCTGGAGGCCGACCTGCGGGTGTCGCAGGACCTGAGCAACTCGACCACGCCGGCGAACCCGCTGGTCGCGGGCGAGAACGTGCTCGGCGTCGTCACCGTGGACAACGACGGTCCGACCCGGGCCGAGGGTGTGGTGCTGCGGCAGGCCATCCCGGCCGGGCGGCCCGTTCCGACCGCCACCCCGAGTGCCGGCTCGTGCGCCTTCCAGGGCACGGTGGACCTCGGCGGGATGACTCCGGACGGCGGCGCGTACGTCTGCAACCTGGCCTCCCTGGCCGGCGGATCGTCCTGGCGGATCAACTTCGCCGGGGTGCTGCTGTCGCCGGGATACACGGGCGCCGTCTACGCGCGTACCGCGACGGTCTCGGCGAGTTCGCCGGACCCGGACAGCTCCGACAACACCGTGGTCACCACCCGGGACGTGGAGCGCCGTTCCGACCTGCGGGTCACCAAGACGGCCACCCCCACGTCGCTCGTGCAGAGCGGCACCGTGCAGTTCGACGTCACGGTCCGCAACCACGGACCGTCGGACGCCGTCGGCGTGTTGCTCCGCGAGGAGCCGCAGTCCGGGCTGGTGCTGCTCACCGCGGGTACGCCGTCCGCGGGAGCCTTCGACATGGCCACCCTGATCTGGAGCATCCCGAGCCTCACGGTCGCCGACGGTCCACAGACACTGACCGTCTCCGGTGTCGCCCGGGACAGCGGCACTCTCGTCGGCTGGACCCGGGTCACCGCGTCCGGCAGCACCGATCCCGCCCCGGCCAACAACGCCGCCTCGGCCACTGTCACCGCGACCGCGGCTGCTCCCGCCCTGTCCGTCTCGGTGCTCACCACCCTCAGTCCCGCCTCGACCATCGGCGCGGCCGTGAACACCAGCATCGGCTACGTGTACCGGGTGACCAACACCGGCAACCTGGCGTTGAGCCAGCTCACCGCGGTCGGCACCCGCGGCGTACCCGGTTCCTGCCTCAGCACCACCCTGGCGCCGGGCGACACCACCGACTGCGCGGCCGGCAGTTACCCGGTCACCTCCGCCGACATCACCGCCGGCGTGCCGATCGGCAACACCGTCACGGTGATGGCGGCTAGCGCGATCGACACCGGGCCGGTCCAGTACGCCCAGGTCACCGCGAACGTTCCGGTGGTGGTGGCCCGGCCCGCTCTGGCCGCCGTGGTGACGCCCAGGGTCTCGACGCCGAGCCGGCTGCACGCCGTGGCCGCCGGCGACACGATCGAGTACGACTATCAGGTAACCAACAACGGCAACGTGCACATGGTCGACATCGCCCTGGCCGACACCAGGACCGGCCCGGTGACCTGCCCGGCGTCGACGCTGGACATCGGCCTCTCGATGACGTGCCACACCCAGGCCGGCGCCGGCTACACGGTCCTGCCGAGCGACCTGGACGCCGGCCTGCCGATCACCGACGCCGTCTCCGTCACGGCCCGGCCGACCGGTGTCACGGGCCTCGCGCCGTACGGCACCTATCAGGCGAGCGTCACCGTCGCACCGCCGAACCCGGCACTCACCCTCACGGTGGACTCCACAGTCCCGGTGCCGGTCACGGCCGGTGACGGCATCACCTACCGGTACCGGCTGAGCAACACCGGCAACGTCACCGTCAACAACGTCGAGGTCAGCGACACGAAGGTCACCGGCGACAACTGCCCGGCCACCATCGCGGCCGGGGCCACGGTCACCTGCTACTCGGCGCCGGCCCAGCCGTACCGGGTCACCCAGGACGACGTCGACGCCGGGCACCCGGTGGAGAACGACGCCATGGTCACCGGCCAGGGCGCCACCCCGGGCAGCGCGGCGGTGGCCGCCGAGGGCGGTACGTCACTCGCCGTCGATCCGTCCCGGCCGGCTCTCAGCATCACGGCCACCGTCATGGTCATCCCGCCGGACCATGCGACCGGGGTGGCACGCGGTGACCGGATCGACGTCGCCTACCGGGTCCGCAACACCGGCAACGTCACGATGCGCGAGGTCACCGTCGTGGACACCCTCGCCGGCTCGGCCACCTGCCCGAACACCGCGGTGCTCGTGAACACCGAGATGGTCTGCGCGTCCACCCCGTACACGGTGAATCAGGGGGACGTCGACCGGGGCGGGACGCTCGACTCGACCGCGCGGGTCCGGGGACGCAGCCCGGGGCAGGCGAGCGCCGTCCCGTACGCGTCGGTCCCGGTCAGCGTCCCACTCGCGGTGGGCTCGCCCGGTCTGACCCTGGACGCCCGCGCGCTGGTCAGCCCCGCCGACCACCGCACTGCCGTCGACGAGGGCGACGAGATCGACTACGAGTACGTGGTGGCCAACGCGGGGGCGGTCACGATCCGGCAGATCGCGGTGACCGACAGCCTGTTCGGCCCGGCCGACTGTCCCGGCACCGCACTCGGCCCGGGCGAGTCCGTCACCTGCGCTTCGCCCCGGCCTTACACGGTGACCCGCGCCGACGTCGACACCGGCGGCGAGATCACGAACCGGGTGTCGATGAGCGGCCGCACGCCCGACGGCCGGGACCTGAGCTACGCGCCGGTGATGGTCGGGATCAACCTGCTCGTCCCGGAACCGGCGCTGCGCGCGCAGATCACGCCGGTGGTCACGCCGCCCGCGCACCGCAACGCCGTCGAGGCCGGCGACACCATCACCTACCGCTACGAGGTGGCCAACACCGGCAACCAGGTGATGTCCGGCATCAGCGTCACCAGCAGCCGCGGCAGCACGGTGCGCTGCCCGGCAACGGCGCTCACGGTCCGATCGAGCATGATCTGTACGGGCGACGCGCACATCGTCACTCAGGAAGAGATCGACGCCGCGACCCCGATCACCGAGGAGATCTTCGTCGCCGGCACCCCACCCGGCTCCGGCGGGGCACAGCGGTTCGGCCCGTTCACGGTCGATGTCGGTGTGGTCGAGGCCCGTCCCACGCTGACCCTGGAGATGTCGATCGGGGTCACCACGGCGGCGGTCAGCCCGGCGGTCCGGGCCGGCGATGTGATTCGGTACCGCTACGAGGTCCGCAACACCGGCAACGTGACGGTTCGCAACGTGACCGTCGACGACCCGCGGGCCGGTGCCGTGACCTGCGAGGACACCCGTCTCGCCGTGGGCGCCGGCACCGGCTGCACGGCCGAGGAGCCGTACCGGGTCACCCAGGACGACGTGGACGCCGGACGGGCGATCGTGGCTCGCGCGTACGCCCGCGGGGTCTGGTCCGGAACGGACCGCGCGGTCTCCTCCGGCCCGGCGCAGGTCTCGGTCCCGGTCGCCGCGCCCAGCCCGCGGCTCGCCGCCGCGCAGAAGGCCGCCTGGACCGACACCGACGGTGACGGCAAGCTGAGCATCCGCGACGACGTCGTCTCCACCGTGGTGGTCACCAACACCGGCAACGTGACGCTGGTGAACATCCGGGTCACCGGGCTGCCCGCCGCGGTGACCTGCGCAAAGACCGCGGTCGCGCCGGGCGCTTCGGTGACCTGCGTGTCCGGCGTCTACCACCTGAGCGCCGCGGAGATCGCCAGTGGCAAGCACACGTACGAGGCGCACGTCACCGGCGACATGACCGTGGCCGACTCCCCGGGCGCCGAGGCCCGCGCCCCGTCCACCGTGGTGATCCCCGCCGAGCCGTCCCGCGGTTCGCCGCCACCCCGAACAGTTCCGGTCACCGGCCCGCCCGTCGTGTCGTACCTGATGACTGCCCTGGTCCTGATCGTCGGCGGACTCGCCCTGCTGCTCCTGACCGAACAGCCACCGGGCCGCCACGCCGGGCGTCCGGGCCGCCACGCCCGGCCGGCGCGCTGATCTTGCGATCACCACGGTTGGTATCTAACATTTCAGTTATGGAGAGCATCGGACGGCACCTGCTGCGGGACGCGGCCTACGAGCGGATCCGTGGCGCGATCGTCGACGGCACGCTCGCTCCCGGCGCCGCGCTGCGACCCGACGAGCTGGCCGAGCGGCTCGGGCTGTCCCGCGCGCCGATCCGCGAGGCGATCTCCCGGCTGGCCGGTGAGGGCCTGGTCGAGACGAAACCGCAGAGCTACACCCGGGTGACCGCGGTGGTACCGAAAGACGTCGAGGACGCGGCCGCTGTGCTCGGGGCGATGCACGATCTGGCCGTACGCAACATCGCCGGAAAGCTCTCCACCGACCACCTGGCAGCGATGCGCGCGGCCAACGCCCGATTCGCTGCCGCCGTTGCCGCAGGCGACGTCGAGGCGGCCCTGGCCGCCGACGACGAGGTGCACGCGATCCCGCTGGCGGCCTACGGCAATGCCGCGGCCCTCGGCACCGTCGAGAGATGCACCCCTCTGGTACGCCGAGCCGAACGCCTCCTGTTCACCTCTCCTCAGGCGTCCCGTTCGGTGCAGCTGCACGACGACCTCATCAATGCCCTGGCCGCGCGCGACGAAGCGCGGGCCGTCGCCGTCAACGCGGCGATCTGGGGCCACCTGCACCACAGCGTCGACCTTTAGGAGCCGTCATGGCGCTCGCCGATTTCCCCCGCCACCCCCTGCTGTTCGGCCCGTCCCCGGTGCACCGGCTGGACCGCCTGACCCGCCACCTCGGCGGCGCGGCGATCTGGGCGAAACGGGAGGACTGCAACTCCGGTATCGCCTACGGCGGCAACAAGACCCGCAAGCTGGAGTACCTGGTGGCCGACGCGCTCGCGCAGGGCGCCGACACGCTGGTGTCGATCGGCGGCGTGCAGTCCAACCACACCCGTCAGGTCGCCGCGGTCGCCGCCGCCACCGGCCTCAAGTGCGTGCTGGTCCAGGAGAGCTGGGTGGACTGGCCGGACAGCGTCTACGACAAGGTCGGCAACATCCTGATCAGCCGGCTGGCCGGCGCGGACGTGCGGCTGGTCAAGGCCGGGTTCGGCATCGGTTTCAAGGAGAGCTGGGAGGCCGCTCTCGAGTCGGTGCGGGCTGACGGCGGCGTGCCCTACGCGATCCCGGCCGGCGCCTCCGACCACCGGCTCGGCGGGCTGGGCTTCGCGGGCTGGGCGTACGAGGTGATCGAGCAGGAACGTGAGCTGGGCGTCTTCTTCGACACGATCATCGTGTGCTCGGTGACCGGCAGCACCCAGGCCGGCATGATCGCCGGGTTCGCCGCCGCCGGTGGCCGCCCGCGCCGGGTGATCGGCATCGACGGCTCGGCTAAGCCCACCGAGACCCGCGACCAGGTCGCCCGGATCGCCCGCGCGACCGCTGCCCTGATCGGCGTCGACCGGGAGCTCACCGAGGACGAGATCATCCTCGACGACCGGTACCACGCCGGCATCTACGGCATCCCCGACGAGTCCACGCTGGACGCGATGAAGCTCGCCGCCCGCACCGAGGGCATGGTCACCGACCCGGTCTACGAGGGCAAGTCGATGGCCGGCCTGATCGACCTGGTCCAGCGCGGCGAGATCGCCGCGGACTCCACCGTCCTCTACGCCCACCTCGGCGGCCAGCCGGCACTCAACGCGTACTCCGCGCTGTTCTAGAACACCTTCGTGGTCAGGGTTCGGCTGCGGTTGGTGGAGAGAGACCTGTGCCGGTGAGGTAGCCGTCGATCAGGCCGGTGCGGCATCGCACGCGTCGGAGGCGGCCTCCTAGAGTCGGCCCGCCGGCGGGCCGAGTCTCATTCGGGTCGGGCCTGCCTTCGGCGCCACCCAGCGGGCAGGCACGGCGGTATGAGTTCCCGAACGCCGGCACACCCGTAGTGGGTGTAGGTACACCCGCTGTATGTGTGGCCGTTCATCCGGAAGGTCTCCCGCCGCAGAGCGCCGGCCGCCGCGCGCACGGTGCTCTGCCAGCCGTGCGGGTCCGGCTGGATCGAAGGGAGGGCGGGCTGGTGCGCCTGCACCGAGACCCGCCGGCCGGCCGGTCGGCACATCTCGCGATCGAGGCGAACGGCGGACGGCCGCCGGCTCCGGACCGACGGCGAGACCCCGACGCCGAAAGTCCTCTAGGGCTTGCGGCCGACCGCGCCGTAGATGGCGACCTGCGCGGCGGTCGGGCGCTGGCCGGCCGGGACCGGGGACAGCCAGTCGGAGACCGGGACGATGCCGGGCCCGATGAGCTCCAGGCCGCTGAAGAAGTCGCCGAACTGCTCGCGGGTGCGGGGATGGGCGTCCGACTGGCCCTTGGCGATCATGTCGAGGGCCACCGCGGCCTGCTCCGGCGGGGTGTAGTCCAGGGTGAAGTTGGAGGCGGCCAGGTAACTGCCCGACGGCAGCGCGCCGACCAGGTGGGCGACGACCTCCCGGGCCTCCTGATGGTCGGCGATGAAGTGCAGCACCGCGATGAGCATCAGCGCCACCGGGCGGTCCAGGTCGAGGATCTCCTTGAGCTGCGGGTCGCCGAGGATCTCCTCCGGGTTGCGCAGGTCCTCCTGGAGGTAGCAGGTGCGGCCCTCGGGGGTGCTGGTGAGCAGCGCCCGGGCGTGCACGCCGACCATCGGGTCGTTGTCCACGTAGACCACCCGCGAGCGGGGGTTGATCCGCTGCGCGACCTCGTGGGTGTTGTCCGCGGTGGGCAGGCCGGTGCCGATGTCCAGGAACTGGTCGATGCCCGCCTCGGCGGCGAGATGGTGCACCGCGCGCTGCAGGAAGGCCCGGTTCTCCCGGGCGGTGAGCCGCACGCTCGGGTGGTGCCGCTCCAGCAGGTCCCCGGACTCGCGGTCGGCGGCGAAGTGGTCCTTGCCGCCGAGCCAGTAGTTGTAGCGGCGCGCCGGGTGCGCCTTGGAAGTGTCCAGCCCAGGGGGCACCAGTTCGTCGCTCACAGCCCGTCTCCCCGTATCGACGTCATGCGATGCCCAGACCCTAGCGGAGATCGATCGGTGAATCATGCCGCGCGCACAGCGCAACCATAGATTCCGGTGTTTGCATGGTCCCCAGGCAATCGGCATATTGCGGAGGATCAGTGAGAAGGCAGCAGGAACCGACGTATCAGGGGCGGCGTCTGCCGAATCCGGCTGAAGAGGTGTTCGACCAGGGGCTCGGGTTCGACCTCGGGACGCTGATGGGCCGCCGGCAGATCCTGCGGGCGTTCGGGATCGGCGCGGCGGCGCTCGGGCTCGCGGCCTGCAGCAGCGAGTCCTCCGGCACGACCACGACGACGACCGGCGCGACCACCTCGTCGGGGGAGATTCCCGACGAGACCGCCGGGCCGTACCCGGGTGACGGCTCGAACGGCCCGGACGTCCTGGAGCAGAGCGGCATCGTGCGCAGCGACATCCGGTCCAGTTTCGGCGACGCGAGCGGGACGGCCGAGGGCGTGCCGATGACGCTCGAGCTGACCGTCAAGGACCTGGCCAACGGTGGCGCGGCCTTCGCGGGCGTGGCCGTCTACGTCTGGCACTGTGACCGGGCGGGGCTCTACTCGATGTACTCCGAGGGGGTCACCGCGGAGAACTACCTGCGCGGGGTGCAGATCGCTGACGACTTCGGCAAGGTGACGTTCACCAGCATCTTCCCGGCCTGCTACACCGGGCGCTGGCCGCACGTCCACTTCGAGGTCTACCCGGACCAGGCGAGCATCACCGACTCCACGAAGGCGATCGCCACCTCCCAGGTGGCGCTGCCGAAGGACGTCAGCGACACGGTCTTCAAGGAGGCCGGGTACGAGCAGTCGGTCACCAACCTCGCGCAGCTGACCCTGGAGACCGACAACGTGTTCGGCGACGACGGCGGCGCCAGCCAACTGGCCACCGTGACCGGGGACGTGAGCAGCGGTTATGTCGTAGCCCTCAGCGTCGGCGTGGACACCCGCACGACACCCACCGGCGGCGGTGCCCCACCCGCCGGTGGTGGCGGACCGGAAGGTGGCGGAGGTCCAGGCGGCACCCCACCCAGCGGCGCTCCGGGTGGCCGGCCGCCGGGCGGTCAGCCACCGGCCTGATCAACCGGCGACGGTCGACTCCCGCGCCACCAGGCGGCAGGGGAGCCGCTCGATGCCGGAGCCGAGGGCGCCGTCGAACGCCGCGGCCAGGCGTTCGGCGGCGACCCGGCCAAGCGACTCCAGGTTCATGTCGATGCTGGACAGCGGCGGCCGCGAACTGGTCGTGAAGATCTCCCAGTTGTCGAAGCCGATCACCGCGACGTCACGCGGCACGTCCAGGCCCTCCGCGTGCAGGGCGTCGATCACGCCGCGGGCGATCTGGTCCGAGCCGGCGAAGACCGCGTCGATCGCGACGTGCTGGGCGAGCAGCATCCGCGTCGCGGTACGCCCCCAGGCCTCGGACCAGTCGCCGAAGAACACCCGGTCGCCGGCCAGGTGCAGGCGCCGGTCGGCGAGTTCGGCGAGGGCGCCCTTGGCCCGGTCCTGCGCGGCGCCGTACGTCGGGTCGCCGGTGATGTGCGCGATCGTCCGGCGGCCCAGGTCCCCGAGGTGCCCGACGGCCGTCCGCCCGGCCGTGACGTTGTCGCTGACCAGCGAGAGGTCGGCGGGATCGGCGGAGGGCGCGTACGCGTACACGACCGGCACCGGCAGGTCCCGCCCGATCGACGGGCGCGGGTCGGGCCGGGCGCCGACCACGATCAGCCCGTCGACCCGCCGGCTGAGCAGCGTACGCAGATGGTGGCCCTCACGGATCGCGTCGCCGCGGGCGTCGCAGAGCAGCACGCTGGTCCGGTCGGCGCCGAAGGCGTCCTCGGCGCCCATCAGGATCGGGATGGAGAGCCGGCCCTCCAGGTCGGAGGTGAGCAGCCCGACCATGCCGGTGCGGCCGGCCACCAGGCCCCGGGCGAGGGTGTTCGGCGAATACGCCAGCAGGGCGGCCGCCTGCAGCACCTCGGCCCGGGTCGTCGCCGAAACGTGTTTTCGCCCGTTGAGGGCTTTGGAGGCGGTGGCGATCGAGACGCCGGCCAGCCGGGCCACGTCGTGCAGGGTGGCGGGCCGTCCGGTCATGGGCTGTTCCGTCGAGGTCACCGCGTCCTCCGTCTCGCGCGACTCCAGGAACACACGGTAGCGCCCAGGGCACTCTTGACCATCGATGTGACACAGGTTACTTTTCGGAAAGCGTTTTCGGATGTGACGTGACCGATCCCTGGAGATGGTCCATGACCAGAACCCGACGCATTCTCGCCACCGCCATGGCCGTCGTTCTCGCCACCGCGCTCACCGCCTGCGGCGGCGACGGCGAGGAGAACGGCGGCGCCGTCGACACCGGCGGCATCGAGGGCACCGACGACGGCGCGAAACTGACCCTGTGGACCCGCGCCCCGCTGGAGGCGCAGGCCAAGCTGCTCGTCGACGCATACAACAAGAGCCACCAGAACCAGGTCGCGCTGACCATCGTGCCCAACGACGACTACGTGGCGAAGGTGGGTGCGGCGGCCGGCAGCGGCGACCTGCCCGACCTGTTCGCCGCCGACATCGTCTATGTGCCGAACTGGACGGACGCCGGCCTGTTCGCCGACATCACGAAGCAGATCGACGCGTTGCCGTACGTCGGGTCGATCAACAAGGGTCATCTCGACGCCGGCACCCTGGACGGCAAGAAGTACGTGCTGCCGTTCGTGCTCGACCTCTCGGTGATGTTCTGGAACAAGGACCTCTACACCGAGGCCGGCCTCGACCCGGAGAAGGGCCCGGCCAACCTCACCGAGTTCAAGGAGCACGCGCTCGCGATCCAGAAACTGAAGAAGAAGGACACGTACGGCACGTCGTTCGGCGGCAACTGCGGCGGCTGCGGCGTCTTCACCTGGTTCCCGATGGTCTGGGCCTCCGGCGAAGAGGTGATGAACGCCGAGGGCACCGAGTCGCTGCTGGCCGGCACCGCGGCCAAGCAGGTCTACTCGACCTGGCGGGAGCTGTGGGCGGCCGGCGCGGTCGACCCGAGCAGCCGGGACGAGACGGGAGCCACCTGGGTGGCCGGCTTCCAACAGGGCAAGATCGGCGTGATGCCGTACCCGGCCACCCTGCTGCAGACCGCCGACAAGACCGTCAAGACCGGGGTCGCCGCCCTGCCCGGCGTCAGCGGCGGGGCCTCCACCTTCGTCGGCGGCGACGGCATCGGCATCTCCAAGGACTCGCAGAAGACCGCTCAGGCGTGGAACTTCCTGTCCTGGATGATGTCCGAGGAAGCCCAGGTCAACGTGCTCGCGGCGAACAACACCGTGGTCTCGCGCAGCGACCTCGCCGACAACGAGTACTCGCGCAAGGACCCGCGGGTGCTGGCGATCAACGAGGTGGCCGGCGCGCCGGCCAGCAAGACCCCGGTGGCGAAGAACTTCCAGCAGGCCTTCAATGCGGCCGGCAGCCCCTGGGTCGCGCTCTTCCGGGACCAGGTCTTCGCCGGCGGCACCGACCCGACCGCCGGGAACACGGCGATCACCGAGGTTCTCAGTAAATGACCGTGACACAGCCCGGGGTGGCCAAGCAGCCGCCCCGGGCCCGGCGTCAGGCACTCACCGGTTGGGCGTACGCGACACCGACCGCGCTCTTTGTTGTGATCTTCTTCGCCGTGCCCGTCCTGCTGGTCGCTCAGATGTCGGTCTCCGACTGGGGCCTGTTCGCCGGGAACCGTGGCCTGAACGCGCCGGAGAACTTCGTCGACGCCGTCGACCAGCGGCTGTTCTGGCCGGCGGTGTGGTTCACGGTGAAGTACACGGTGATCACCACCGTGCTGCTGATCGGGCTCGCGCTCGGCCTGGCGCTGCTGGTCCAGGAGGCGACCCGGTGGTCGGCGTTCCTGCGGACCGCGATCCTGGTGCCGAGCGCGCTCGGCCTGGCCTCCGCGTCGCTGCTGTTCTACGCGCTCTACTCGCCGCAGAGCAGCCCGCTCGGTTTCCTCGGCATCGACTCGTTCCTCGGCACTCCGGAGCGCGCGCTCTGGTCGACGGTCGCGCTGATCGTCTGGCGGTTCGCCGGTTTCTACATGCTCCTGCTGCTGGTCGCGTTGCAGGGCATCTCCGCCGACGTCTACGAGGCGGCCGAGATGGACGGCGCCACCCGCTGGCGCACTTTCCGGTCGATCACGCTGCCGCTGCTGCGCTCGGCGCTGGCGCTGTGCACGATCCTCTGCGTCACCGGCTCGCTGCTCGCCTTCGACCAGTTCTACATCCTGACCAAGGGCGGCCCGGACAACAGCACCGTGACGATCGTCCAGCTCATCTACAACGCGGCGTTCGCCGGCGGCAACGACCTCGGCCTCGCCGCCGCCCTCTCGATCATGGTGCTGGGCGCGCTGCTGCTGCTCAACGCCGGCCAGTTCCGCTGGCTGCGCGGGAGGGAGAGCTGATGCGGCGGATGCCCTACTACGTCTTCACCGGCGCCCTGGCGCTGCTCTTCCTCTTCCCGCTGCTCTGGGCCGGCGCAGCCTCGGTCTCGCCGCAGGGCGGCACCGCACAGACCGACGGCTGGGGGTTCGCCAACTACGGCACCCTCGCCGATTACCAGGCCGGCATCGGGCAGTACCTGCTGAACAGCGTGATCGTCTCCAGCCTGACGGTGCTGTTCACGGTCGGCGTCTCACTGTTCGGCGGGTACGCGTTCGCCCGGTTCCGCTTCCCCGGCCGCGACGCGTTGTTCCTGCTCACCCTCGCCATCCTGATGGTTCCGTACGCGACCCTGCTGATCCCGCTCTACGTGCTGCTCAACCGGATCGGCCTGCAGAACTCGCTGCTCGGCCTGGCCCTGGTGCTGACCATGTTCCAGCTGCCGTTCGCGGTGTTCATGATGCGGATCTCGTTCGAGGCGGTGCCGACCGAGCTGGAGGAGGCCGCTCTGGTCGACGGGTGCGGCTCGCTCCGGGCGCTGTTCCGGGTGCTGCTGCCGGCGGTCCGGCCCGGGCTGGTCACGGTCGGCCTGTTCGCGTTCCTGGCCGCGTGGAACGACTTCATCACCCCGCTCGTGCTGATCAGCGACGCCGACAAGGCGCCCCTGCCGCTGGCCGTCGCGAACCTGCGCCAGCAGGTCATGGGCATCATCGACTACGGCGCCACCGAGGCGGGCGTGGTCGTTCTGGCGCTCCCGTGCATCGTGCTCTTCCTGGCCCTGCAAAGGCAGTACATCCGCGGCTTCATGTCCGGCGCACTGAAAGGGTGACCATGACCGACGAAACGGGCGGGCCGGTACGGCCGAGCCGCTCCCGGCTGCAACCGCTCGCCCCGGACCGCGTACGGATCATCGGTGGTTTCTGGGCCGAGCTGCAGGACCGCAACCGGCGGGCCATCCTGCCGCACATCGACCACTGGCTGGACCGGGCCGGCTGGCTCGGCAACTTCTCCGCCGACCCGGCCGACCGGCGCGGCCGGGAGTTCTCGGACAGCGAGATCTACAAGTTCCTCGAGGCGCTCGCCTGGCAGCTCGGCTCCCAGCCGGACCCGGTGCTGGCCGAGCGCTACGACGCGATCGTGGCGCGGGTCGCCGCCGCTCAGCAGCCGGACGGCTACCTGAACACCTGGTTCGGCCGGCCCGGGCAGCCACCCCGCTGGTCCGACCTGGCGTGGGGGCACGAGCTGTACTGCCTGGGCCACCTGATCCAGGCCGCGGTGGCCCGGGCCCGGACCGGCCATCCGGAGGACCTGCTGGTCCGGGTCGCCTGCCGGGCCGCCGACCTGGTGTGCGAGGTCTTCGGGGCCGATGGTCTGGCCACCGTGGACGGGCATCCGGTGATCGAGCCGGCGCTGGTCGAGCTGTACCGGGTCACCGGCGAGACGCGTTACCTGGAACAGGCCCGGCTCTTCCTGGAGCGGCGTGGCCACCACGTGCTGCCGGAGATCGAGTGGGGCCGGGAGTACTACCAGGACGACATGCCGATCCGGGACGCCACGGTGTTCCGCGGGCACGCGGTCCGGGCCGTCTACCTGGCGTCCGGCGCGCTCGACCTGGCCGACGAGACCGGTGACGGCGAGTTGCTCGACGCGGTGACCCGGCAGTGGCGGCGGACCGTGGCCCGGCGGGTCTACCTGACCGGCGGGATCGGCTCCCGGCACATGGACGAGGCGTTCGGCGAGGACTTCGTGCTGCCGCCGGACCGGGCGTACTCGGAGACCTGCGCTTCGGTCGGCTCGGTGATGGTGGCCTGGCGGCTGCTGCTGGCCCACGGTGACCCGGCCGCCGCCGACCTGATCGAGCGCACCCTCTACAACGTGGTCGCCACCTCTCCGGCGGCCGACGGGAAGTCGTTCTTCTACGCGAACACGCTGCACCGGCGTACGGCGGGCCCGGTGCCCGACCCGGACCGGCCGCACCCACGGCCCGTCGCGCCGGTGCGGGCGCCCTGGTTCGAGGTGTCCTGCTGCCCGACGAACGTGGCCCGCACCGTGGCGAGCCTCGCCGGCTATCTGGCCACCACCGACGGCGACGGCATCCAACTGCACCAGTACGCGTCCGGCACGGTCGCCGGGCGCCTGACCGTCACCACCCGGTACCCGGCCGAGGGCGAGATCCGGGTGCGGATCGACCGGGACAGCGACGAGCCGTGGTCGCTGTCGTTGCGTGTGCCGGCGTGGGCCGGCGACGGCGCGACGCTGACCGTCGGCGGGCACACCTGGGAGGTGGAACCCGGGTACGTGACCGAGCGGCGGCGGTGGAAGCAGGGCGACGAGGTGCTGCTCTGCCTGCCGGTGGTGCCGCGGTTCACGTACCCGGATCCGCGGGTCGACGCGGTGCGGGGCTGCGTCGCGGTGGAACGCGGCCCGGTCGTCTACGCCCTGGAGTCGGTGGACCTGCCCGGCGGGCTGACCGTCGACGACGTGCGGGTCGACCCGGACGAACCGCCGCGGCTGGTGGACGGGCGGGTCGTCGTCCACCTCCGCCAGGTCGCCGCTTCTGATCGGACGTGGCCCTACACGGACGGCCCGGCCCGGGCGCCCGGCGCCGACCTCGGGGAGATCCCGCTGGTGGCGTACCACGACTGGGCCAATCGCGGCCCCGCCACCATGCGGGTCTGGCTGCCCACCTAGGCCGGCTCCACCGGCATCCACAGCTCGCAGGTGGCGGTGCTGAAGTCGGCCGCGCGGTCCAGGATCGCGACGATCGACGGGCCGGGCCGCAGCCGCCACGGGTTCGACGGGAACCACTCGGTGGCGGTCGCGGCCCACGCCGTCTGCAGCGCCTGCGGATGCGGCCCGGAGGTACGGAAGACCGCCCACCGCCCGGCCGGCACCTCGATGGCGTCCAGGTCGTCCGGCACCGCGGTGTCCCCGGTGACCGCGACCCCGTGCAGGTAGGTCAGCTCGCTGCCCTCCGGGCTGTCCGGCTCCAGATCGTCGGTGACCTGCAGCAACCCGGCCGGCTCGGTGTTGCCGAGCGCTTTCAGCCGGCCGTGCTCCTCGACCGGGATCGCGGCGATGTGCTGCTGGATGTGCGGATTGACGCCCTCGTGGATCAGCGGAACCCGGGCGGCGTGCCCGATCAGCCGGAACGCGGGGCGGTCGACGATGCGGGTGTCCATGGGGATGCTCCCTTCGACGGTCAGGCGGAACCTGAGTTGTGGTTGTGTGCGAAGGGGGCCACCGTCCCGGCGTACGTCACCGGGGTTGGCGCCGTGCACAGCCTTGAACGCCCGGCCGAACGCCTCGGTCGAGCCGTACCCGTAGCGGACCGCGATGGTGAGCAGGTCGTCCGAGCCACGCACGATGTCGGCGGCGGCGACGGTCATCCGGCGCCGCCGCACGTACTCCGACAGCGGCATGCCCGCCAGCGACGAGAACATCCGGCGCAGGTGGTACTCGGTGGTGCCGAGTGACCGCGCCAGCTCCCCGAGGTCGAAGTCCTCCTCGACCAGGTCCACGAGCCGGTTGAGTGCTGAGATCACGGTGGCCTCCCTTCGCCTACCAGCCTGGCCGGGCGCACCCCGGTCCCGCCCGATCGCGGCGATCCGGTCCGATCATCCCGCGGTGTGTCAGTCGTCTCGGCCACTGTCCCGGACCGGGATTTCATGGCACGGTCTCCGCCATGGATTTGACCGTGATCCTCGGCCCGATGAAGGGCGGCAAGTCGCTGGAGATGATCAGCCTGCTGTCCCCGCTGCAGCACGCCGGCATTCCGCACTGCGTCTACCAGTCGGCCCGGCACGGCCGGGACACCGCGGTGATGTCGCGTTCCGGCGGCACCCTGCAGACGGTCAAGGTCCACTCGCTCGCCGGCGCGGTCGACGGCGAGGTCCAGGTGATCGGGGTCGACGAGATCCACATGTTCACGGTCGACGACATCGCGGTGCTCGACGTGGCGGTCCGGTCCGGCGTCAAGGTCGTCGTCGCCGGGATCGACCTGGACCATCGGGGGCAGCTGTTCGCGCCGGTGCGGGCGCTGTTCGAGCTGGCCCCGGCGAAGGTGATCTACCGGCGGGCGGTCTGTGACGTCTGCCGGTCGCTGGAGGCCACGCACACCCAGGTCCTCGAGCACGGCAAGCCGATGATCCGCGAGCTCGCCCCGTCGACCGCGCTGCCGGACGACGGCACGTACACGTACGAGGCCCGCTGCCGGCATTGCGTCGTGCTGCCCTGACCGGCTTGGCATGCTCACCTGGTGCGTGCCTGCCCGCTTCTGCTCGCCGCCGTGCTCGCCGGCTGCGGCACGGCGCCGCCACCGGCGCCTTCCGCGACCGCGGCTTCGCCTTCCGCTGTCGCGACCTCTCCCTCTGCCGCGGCCTTCTCTCCGTCCGCGCCGGCTTCACCACCCCGCTCGGTACGCCCGAAGCGCACCACCTCCGGCTGGGAGATAACCGTCTACTACACGGCCGTCGAGAAGTATCACGACGGCGAGCCGACGCAGGTCACCGGCTGTCCCCGGCTGGAGTGCTCGAACGGCGACGACGACCTGGGCACCTACCCGGCCGGCTTCGTCGAGGCTGTCGAGGAGGAGGGCACCGGACGGACCAGCTCGGGGAAATACCTGAACTGGTCCCACGACGTCGGCTTCTGGCTGGACTCGGCGCCGCGCAGCAGTGACGGGAACGTGCTCACCCCGTGGGTCTCCGCGGCCGCCGACCCGGACGTCCTGCCGCACGGCACCCGCTTCACCGTCGCGGCCTGCGGCACCCAGGAGGACGGATCGCGCGCCCCGTCCGCGGTCTGTACCGCGCTGCGCAAGGCCGCCTGGCGGATCACCGACGAGTTCACGCCCGGTCTCGGCGGCCCGAAGCACCTCGACGCCTACATCGGGCCGGAGACCGGGCCGGGCTTCACCGACTCCGAGTGGTATCTCACCCTGGTCGGAGCCCGGCTCGCCCTCGACTGATCAGGCCTTGCAGCGGTGCTTCTTCTGCCACGCCTGCACGGCCGCGACCGGGCTCTTCTGGCCGCCCTTGCGCCACGACGTCAGGTACTTCGCGGGCCAGACGACGCCGCGCCGCACCTTCCAGTCGCCGGTCTTCCGGCACGGCGGCGAGATGCCGTAGTGCAGGTGGCAGACGTTGCTGGCGTTGCCGGTCCGGCCGACCTTGCCGATCACCTGGCCGCCCTTCACCCGGACGCCCTTCTTCAGGCCGGCGGTCACCTTGCTCAGGTGTGAGCCGTAGTAGCGCACACCGTCGTCGCCCTGGATCGAGACGAACTTGCCGCCGTTGTTCGGCCCGGCCGGAGCGCCGTCGACGTACTTGTCCTTGCGGCTGACCTCCAGCACGACGCCGCTGGTGGTGGCGAGGACCGGCTTGCCGCAGGCGGCGAAGATGTCGGTCGCCGGGTAGCCGGAGTGCGTCTTCGGGATGGAGACGTTCGTCGCGCGTACCGGAAAGAAGTATTTGGCTCTTGCTGCCGCCGCAGCGGCGGCTTCGGCCGCGGGAGCGACCACGCCGGCGCTACCGGTCAGGGTCACGGCGATCACCGTCAATGCGGACAAGCGGGGAAGCAATCGCATTGCGTCACCCTAGGCGGACATCGACGTCTTCCGCTGTCCGTGATCGGCCAGACGTCTGCTAGTCTAAATCCAGACTAGTTGCTGATCGGATTTACTTGAAAGGACGGCATGCCACAGGATGCCGAAGCCGGCTGGGTGCGCGCCGCGCTCGAGCTGGCCGTGCTGGTCGCTCTCACCGAGGGTGACCAGCACGGATATGCGATCGGCCAGCGCCTCGCCGAGGCGGGGCTCGGCACGATCCGCGGCGGAGTCCTCTATCCGGTCCTCAACCGGATGGAGGCGGACGCGGTGGTGGAGTCCACCTGGCAGGCGGGCCAGGGCGGTCCCGGCCGCAAGGTCTACGCGATCACCGAGGCCGGCCGGGAGCGGCTGGCCGGGCAACGGGCGTCCTGGAGCCGCTTCGCGGACACCATGGGCCGCTTCATCGAGCACACAACGGGGACAGCATGAACGCCATCGAGGAATTCGAGAGCTCCTTCGAGCACTGGGAGCACAGTACGCGGTATGCGCTGGGGGAGTACGGCATCGGTTACCACCACGCGACGCCGCTGATCGAGGAGGCCCGCGAGCACCACGCGGCGAGCGGGCAGCGCCCGGTGGACGTGCTCGGCACGCCCGCACAGTTCGCGGCGGACGTGGCGGCGGCCAACCCGGCAGCCCTGGCCGGCCGGGACACCTCGGGGAAGAACGTCCGCGACCATTTCAGCGACGGCCTGTTCGTCATGGCCTTCCTCGGCGCGCTGGTGGCCGTGATCGGCGCCTGGGTGGCGGGCGGGTTCACCATTCCGGTCACCGTGGCCGGGCTGACCGGGGTGCTGGTGCTCGCGCTGGCCGTCCTGGCCGGCTGCACCCCGGGCGCGTTGCGGGCCGCCGGCCGTCCGCGCCTGGCGCCCTGGGGTCTGGTCCTGACCGGTGTGCTGGTGGTGGCCGGCGCCAGTGCTTTCACCCTGCTCCCGCGGACCCGGATCGGCGAGTTCCCGGCGCTCGTGCTGCTGGCGATCTCCCTGGTCGCCTGCTGGTGGCTGACCCGTCCCGGGCCGGCGCCCGCGGAGCCGCTGGCCTGGCCCGGCGCCGAGGGTCACGACCCGCGCGACCCGGACGCCTGGTTCGCCCGGCTGAAGGCGGTGCTGATCGGCCGGTTCGACGTGCCGCCCGGGCGCGCGGCTGAGCTGGTCGCCGAGTCCCGTGCGCACGTCGCCGAGGCGGGCGCCCTCCCGTCCGACGAGTTCCCCTCCCTCGACGGCTATGCGCGGGAGCTGCCCGCGGGCGAGTCCGTCCGGACGGGCCCGTGGTGGCGCGGCGCCACCGCTGCCCTGCTGGCCACGCTCTTCGCCGTCGCCTGGTGGCTCTTCGCCGTGGTGGAGGCCGTCGTCGAGCGCCGATGGTGGGTCGTCGTCCTCGGCGTGCTCGCCCTGCCGCTGGCCGTGAGCCTCACCCGCCGGCGGTATCGGGCCTGGCGGCAGCCGTCATAGGACCTTGGTGCCGTACATCTCGCCGAGCGGGTCGGCGATCAGTTCGATCCGGGCGCCGTCCGGGTCCTGGAAATAGACCGACACGCCGCTGTGGACGGTGTGCTCGACGCCCGCCTCACTGAGCCGGGTGACGAGTTCGTCCCAGCGCGCCGGGTCCACCGAGATGGCCATGTGGTGCAGCCCGCCGAGCACCTCCGCGTACGGACCCAGGTCCAGGCCGGGCAGGTCGAAGAAGGCGAGCAGGTTGCCGTTGCCGATGTCGAAGAAGAAGTGGGACGAGCCGGGGTAGTCCCGGTTCTCGATCAGCTCGGTCAGCGGGAAGCCCAGCAGATCCTGGTAGAACCGGACGGTCTGCTCGACGTCACTGCTGATCAGAGCCGTGTGGTGCAGGCCGCGGGCGGTGCTGGACGGCCGGTCGCCGACCGGTCGCAGGTAGGCGTCACGGATGCGGTGTCGTGCGGCCTCGAGGGCGGCGAGATCGGTCTGAGTGTCACCCATCCCCGGATCTTGCCTGCTCGCCGCCCGGCACGGGGCGAACTCCGGCACGTTCCTCAGCACCCGGCAATAACGGCAGGGTACGCCGCTGCCGGCGCACGTATTGACAGAAGCGGTCGGTCCTCTTCCGGGCCGACGTCGAAACTTTCGGCCGAAAGGCCTGTTTGACGGGTTCTGTAAACGCTGTCGAGCGGTAAAATATGTCACATGTGGGAGCGCTCCCATATGCCGGGCGGCGCGCCGCCGGACCGGCCTACCCGCCACCGGGGAGGACCTTTTGCGCTACGGGCACTTCGACGACGATCAGCGCGAGTACGTGATCGAGCGGCCGGACACACCCCTGCCGTGGATCAACTACCTCGGCACCGACGCCTATTTCGGCATCGTCTCCAACACCGGGGGTGGGTACTCGTTCTACCGTGACGCCCGGCTGCGCCGGCTGACCCGGTATCGCTACAACAACGCCCCGCTCGACGTCGGCGGGCGGTACGTCTACGTTCGCGACGACGCCACCGGCGACTACTGGTCGCCGTCCTGGCAACCGACGCCGGAGCGCGAGCTCGACGACTACGAGTGCCGCCACGGCATGTCCTACACGAAGATCGCGTCGTCGCGGGGCGGCATCCGCGCCGAGACGCTGTATTTCGCGCCTCTCGGCGAGACCCTCGAAGTCTGGCGGGTCCGGGTCACCAACGACCGGGACACCCCGGCCGAGCTGTCGCTCTTCTCCTCGATCGAGTTCTGTCTCTGGGACGCGCAGGACGACGCCACCAACTACCAGCGGAATTACTCCACCGGTCAGGTCGAGGTCGTCGACGGCGTCATCTACCACAAGACCGAGTACCGGGAACGTCGCGACCACTTCGCGTACTTCGCCTGCTCCGAGCCGCTCGCCGGGTTCGACACGCAGCGCGAGGCGTTCCTCGGGGCGTACCGCGGGTGGGACCGGCCGGCCGCCGTCGAGCGGGGTTCCGCCGGCGACTCGATCGCGCACGGCTGGCAGCCGATCGGCAGCCACCACGTCCGGCTCGCGCTCGCCCCCGGCGAGACCCGCGAGGTCGTCTTCCTGCTGGGGTACGCGGAGAATCCGCGCGACGACAAGTTCGACCCGCCCGGCTCGCAGACCCTGAACAAGACCCGCGTGCGGCCGGTCATCGACCGCTGGCTGCGGCCCGAGACCGTGGAGCAGGGGTACGCGGAACTGCGCGCCTACTGGGACTCGTTGCTCGGCGGCCTGCAGGTCCGTACGCCGGACGGCGACACCGACCGCATGGTCAACGTGTGGAACGCGTACCAGAACATGGTCACCTTCAACATGAGCCGGTCCGCCTCCGGGTACGAGTCCGGTATCGGCCGCGGCATGGGTTTCCGCGACTCCAACCAGGATCTGCTCGGCTTCGTGCACATGGTCCCGGAGCGCGCCCGGCAGCGGATCCTGGACATCGCCGCCACCCAGAAGGAGACCGGCGGGGCGTACCACCAGTACCAGCCGCTGACCAAGCGCGGGAACAACGACATCGGCGAGGGCTTCAACGACGACCCGCTGTGGCTGATCCTCGGCGTCGCGGCGTACCTGAAGGAGACCGGCGACCTGTCGCTGCTCGACGAGCGGGTGCCGTTCGACAACGAGCCCGGCAGCGAGGTGCCGCTCTACGAGCACCTGCGCCGCTCGCTGCGCTACACCCTGGAGCGGCTCGGCCCGCACGGGCTGCCGCTGATCGGCCGGGCCGACTGGAACGACTGCCTCAACCTGAACTGCTTCTCCGACACCCCGGGCGAACCGTTCCAGACCACCGGGAACGTCACCGGCGGCGTGGCCGAGTCGGTGTTCATCGCCGGACAGTTCGTCCTCGCGGCCAAGGAGCTCGCCGGCATCGCCCAGCTGCTCGAACGCGACGGCGAGGAGGTCTTCTACCGGGCCGCCGCGGAGAAGATGGCCGGCAGCATCGCCGAGCACGGCTGGGACGGCGCGTGGTTCCGCCGGGCGTACGACTACTACGGCAACGTGATCGGCTCCGGGGAGAACGACGAGGGGCAGATCTTCATCGAGCCGCAGGGGATGTGCATCCTCGGCGGCGTCGGCATCGACGACGGCCTGGCCCAGAAGGCGCTGAACAGCGTCGCGGACCGGCTGGCCACCCCGCACGGCATCGTGCTCCAGCAGCCGGCGTACTCCAGCTACCGCATCGAGCTGGGGGAGATCTCCACGTACCCGCCGGGTTACAAGGAGAACGGCGGCATCTTCTGCCACACCAACCCGTGGATCATGATCGCCGAGGCGATCGTGGGCAACGGCGACCGCGCCTTCGACTACTACCGGCGGATCAACCCGTCCGCCCGGGAGCAGATCAGCGAGGTGCACCGCTGCGAGCCGTACGTCTACGCCCAGATGATCGCCGGAAAGGACGCGCCGACCCACGGCGAGGCCAAGAACTCCTGGCTGTCCGGCACCGCCGCGTGGAACTTCGTGGCGATCACCCAGTGGATCCTCGGCGTCCGCCCCGACTTTGACGGCCTGCGCATCGACCCGGTGTTGCCGGCCGGCTGGCCGTCCTTCGAGGTCACCCGCTCCTTCCGGGGCGCCACCTACGAGATCAGTGTGCGCCGGTCGGCGGGCGCCACCGACCGGGTCACCGAGCTCTCGGTGGACGGCGTGCCGGTGCCCGGCAACCTGGTTCCGCCCGCGGCGCCCGGAGCCGTGGTCCGGGTCGAGGCGGTCATCGGGTGAGGACCGCGCCGGCGGCGGCCTCGGGGGAGCCGCCGCCGGCGCCCATCCGGCGTCGGCGGGGTGATACTGGGCGTACCCGTCGGCGACGACATCGGGGGACGACGATGGCAAGTCCGGTATCCACCGCTTCCGACCACCCCACCTCGCTGCCGGGCGCCCGCACCGGGCGTGATCCGGCCCGGGCGATCAAGCGCGGGCCGCGACGGCTGCCCGCCGAGGTGATCGCCGCGACGCAGCGGGAACGTCTCTTCGACGCACTGGTGCACACGGTCGCCGAGAAGGGCTATGCGAACGCCCGGGTCAGCGACATCTGCACCGCGGCCGGCGTCACCCGGCCGGCGTTCTACGCGCTCTTCGCCGGGAAGGAGGACGCCTTCCTGGCGACCTACCGGCACGGCATCGGCGTCCTGCTGCGGTTGATGGATCAGGCGTACGCCGAAGCCCCCGACTGGCGTGCCGGAGCCCGCGCCGCGCTCGGCGTCCTACTGGACGTGCTGGCCGGCGTGCCCGCGTTCGCGGTGATGGCAGTCGTGGAGATCGACGCCGTCGGCCCGCGGGCCCGCACCGAACGCGCCGAACTGCTGGGCCGCTTCGCCCGCTTCTTCGCCGACGCCCCGCACCCCGCCGGCCCGGCCCGGGGCGAACTCGTCGGCGCCGTCGTCGGCGGTGTCTACGCCACCATCTACCGGTACGTCGACGCCGGCCGGGTCGCCGAACTGCCGGCCCGGCTGCCCGTGCTCAGCTACTTCATGATGGCGCCGTTCCTCGGCCGGGCCGCCGCCGAGGCCGAGCTGGAGGCCCCGGTGGACCGGTCCGCCCCGGTCAGCGCCCCGTGCGCGGAGCAGCGCCGATAGGCGAGCGACTTCACAGCCCTCCCGCCGCCGCATACCCCGTGTTCGGCCGGCGTTTACCATGGCGGCGACGTCCGAAGCACGTTCACTGCCGCACCGTGCCCACGGCGGACCAGCACAACACAGCCTTGGAGTTCGCGTGACCAGTGCTGACCTCGTCGCCCGTCTGCGCCAGGCCGGTGTCACCGACGTCCTCACCGACGCGGCGCACCGGTCCGCGTACGCGAGTGACGCCTCCCTCTACCGGGTGGTTCCGCAGGCGATCGTGCGGCCGCGCCACGACGACGACGTGGCGGCGGCCCTGCAGGTGTGCCGTGAGCTGGGCGTGCCGATCACGGCGCGGGGCGCGGGCACCTCGGTGGCCGGCAACGCGATCGGCCCCGGCCTGGTCCTCGACTTCAGCCGGCACATGAACCGGGTGCTCGAGGTCGACCCCGAGTCGCGGACCGCCCGGGTGCAGGCCGGCACGATCCAGGCGACGCTCCAGGCCGCGGCCAAACCGTACGGGCTGCGGTTCGGGCCGGACCCGTCGACGCACACCCGCTGCACGATCGGCGGCATGATCGGCAACAACTCGTGCGGCTCCCGGACCCTCGGATACGGCCGGACCTCGGACAACGTGGCCGGCCTGACCGCGTTCACGATCGACGGCGAACAGCTGGTCACCGATCCGCTGAAGGGCGCGGAGAAGGTCACCGGAGCGCTGCGGGACCTGATCGGGGCCAACCTCGCGGTCGGGCGCACCGAATTCGCCACCTTCGGCCGGCAGGTCTCCGGGTACGCGGTCGAGCACCTGCTCCCGGAGAACGGCTTCAACCTCACCGAGTTCCTGGTCGGCAGCGAAGGCACCCTCGCGGTGATCACCGAAGCCACGGTGAAACTGGTCGCCGACCCCACGTTCCGGACCCTCGTCGTGCTCGGCTACCCGGACTTCGGCGCCGCCGGCGACATCATCCCGACGATCCTGGAGTTCAAGCCGACCGCCTGCGAAGGGCTCGACCACCGGATCTGCGACGTGGTCCGCAGCCGCCGCGGCCCGGACGCCGTCCCGCCGCTGCCCGGCGGCACCGCCTGGCTGATGGTGGAGATCGCCGGCGAGGACCAGGAGGAGGTCCGGGACCGGGTCGGCAAGCTCGTCGCGGTCGCCGCGGCCGTCGACTCGCTGGTCGTCGAGGACACCGCGAAGGCCGCCCCGCTGTGGAAGATCCGCGAGGACGGCGCCGGTCTGGCCGGGCGCGCGCCGTCCGGTCTGCCCGCGCACGCCGGCTGGGAGGACGCCGCGGTCCCGCCCGCGAAGATCGGCGCCTACCTGCGCGACTTCGACGCGCTGACCGAGCAGCACGGTCTGTCCGCGATGCCGTACGGGCACCTCGGCGACGGCTGTGTGCACGTCCGCCTCGACTTCCCGCTGGACAAGCCGGGCGGGCCGGGCAAGTTCCGGGCGTTCCTGGAGGACGCCGCGGACCTGGTGGTCAGCTACGGCGGGTCGCTCTCCGGCGAGCACGGCGACGGCCGGGCCCGCAGCGAGCTGCTGACCAGGATGTACTCACCCGAGGCGATCAACCTGTTCCGGCAGATCAAGCACACCTTCGACCCGGGGAACCTGCTCAACCCCGGCAACCTCGTCGACCCGGATCCGGTGGACGCGAACATCCGGGTGTCGCAGGCCCGGCCGGTCCGGACCGAGCTGGCGCTGGCGTACCACCACGACGGCGGCGACTTCAACCAGGCCGTGCACCGGTGCACCGGGGTGGGCAAGTGCCGGGCCGACACCACGGTGCTCGGCGGGGTGATGTGCCCGTCGTACCTGGCTACGAAGAATGAGAAGGACTCCACCCGGGGGCGGGCGCGCGTACTGCAGGAGATGCTCGACGGTGACCTTGCGCCGGATTGGCGCGCGGAGGCCGTACACGATGCCCTGGATCTCTGTCTGTCCTGCAAGGGCTGTGCGTCGGACTGTCCGACCGGCATCGACATGGCGGCGTACAAATCCGAGGTTCTGCACCAGAGTTACAAGGGCCGCGCCCGGCCGCGCTCGCACTACACGCTGGGCTGGCTGCCGCGCTGGTCGCGGCTGGCATCGAAGATGCCGGCCCTGGCGAACCTGATGACCCGGATGCCCGGCATCCGCGGCCTCGCCCTCTACCTGGCCGGCGTCGACAAGCGGCGCAACATCCCCGCGTTCGCCGACAAGACGTTCCGCGGCTCCTACCAGCCGGTCAAGACCGGCAAACCGGTCGTGCTGTTCGTCGACAGCTTCACCGACCACTTCTCTCCGGAGATCGCCGAGGCGGCCGTCGAGGTGCTGGTCGACGCCGGTTACGCCCCGCAGATCACCAGCCGCAAGGCCTGCTGCGGCCTCACCTGGATCTCCACCGGCCAGCTGGACGCGGCCCGCCGCATCCTCGGCCGCACGGTCGACGAACTGCACGACGCCGTCAAGAAGGGCATCCCGATCGTCGGCCTCGAACCCTCCTGCACCGGAGTGCTGCGCGGCGACGCGGTCGAGCTGGTCGACAACGAGGCGGCCCGCGCGGTCGCCGAGGCGACCAAGACCGTGGCTGAGCTGCTTGCCGCCACTCCCGGTTACACGCCTCCGTCACTTACCGGCGTACGGGTGATCGCGCAGCCGCATTGCCACCACCACGCCGTGATGGGCTGGGACGCCGACGCCAAGCTGCTCAAGAAGGCCGGCGCGACGGTGAAACGCCTCGGCGGCTGCTGCGGTCTGGCCGGCAACTTCGGCGTCGAACGCGGCCACTACGAGGTGTCGGTGCAGGTCGCCGAGCAGCAGTTGCTGCCCGCGCTGGAGAAGGCCGAGGAGGGCGACATCTTCCTGGCCGACGGTTTCTCCTGCCGCACCCAGTCCGCCGACCTGGCGGACACGCCGGGCAAACACCTGGTCCAGCTCCTGCGGGAACACGGCCGCCGTTGACGTCAGCAGCTGTCGGCGTCGACGTCCTCCACCGTGTACATGTTCTGCGTCGAGATCCGGAAGATCTCCTCGGTGCGGTGGTCGTAGAACACCACGGTCTCGCCCCGCTCCCCGATCATGAGCAGACAGCTCCCGGCCGGCCGCGGCGCCGGCGCCGTGCTGTCGACCATCACGATCCGGACCGGCTTGGCGGCGACGCCCGGCAGCCGTAGCCCCAGGACGGTGAGATCCAGCCGCTGACCTGCCTGCACCGTCGCCGCGTACCGGGAGCCGAGCGAATAGCCGGTGAAGCAGAACAACCCCAGAAGCACCGCGCTCATCACACCGCCGACGACGATCGGCCAGCGCCCGGGCATCGGTCCGGCCGGCTCGTCCCGCACCCGGGACACAGCCTGCTGCCAGTACTTACGGAAGAACAACCGGGAATCGAACAGCAGCGCCAGAATCGCGGTGATCAGGGCGCCCAGAAGCAGCCAGCGGGTGGTTTCGCCCCACCACGTCTCGCGGCCGTGGTCGGGCAGCGGCAGGTAGCGGCGGGCCAGGAAGTAGAGCCCGTACAGCAGTGCGACGGCAAGGGCGAACGCCATGGCGAATGCGGCGAGACGCCTCGCGTCGGTGCGCGCGTTCATCAGCCGGGGCACTCGGTGCCGCCAGAAGTTCTCCGAGGTGCGATAGACGACCAGGATGACGATGGTGCTGGGAATGGTGAAGAGAATGCCGGAGGCGACCAGTTTCCCGTAGTCCAGGCCGATTTCGTCGAAGGACAGATGGAACGGCGCCAGGAAGCCGTCGACAAGAAAACGTGCGAAACCGTAGGACAGCAGGCCGAGCAGGGTGACCGTGAAACCGATATCGAGGATGCCGGGCCGGGCGCTCGCGGTGGCCGAGCCGGCTGCCGGAGCAATATCGCGAGCGGCGGTGGGAGGGCCTGATTTGAGTTCGGTAATCGTCTTGTCGAGTGCCATCGGAATGCTCCCGCTGTCTCGGCGCGGCTGGCGGCCGCGGGATCCTGAGAACGACTGCGATGATGAACGCCGAATGCGCCTCACCCCGCCGGGGTCAGCCTTCTTTCCGGATCGCGTCGGCGGTCTCGTTGCGTGTCCAATGGGTCAGGACCCATTTCACGATCGACTCGGCCCACCAGGCGAAGAACAGGACGCCGAGGACCACCGCGAATGTCGCGACGATGTCTTTCGAAACTCCGAAGGCGGTGGTGGCGACGCTGCCGAGTAGATTTGCCACCAGCACCACGCCGACCGCGGCGACAATGGGATAGGCGAGTGCGACCTTGAGCTCGTGCCGCTCCAAGCGGCCGAGTCTTGCCGCCGTCGAGCCGATCAGGCTCGTAGCCGGCGAGCGTCCGGGACCTGCTCCCTGCATGGCCGCATCAGCTCCATCGGTAGACGAGTCGATTCCAGCCTGGAATGCCGCGCCGACCGCCGCTGATCGCGAGTGGCCGCCCAGAACTTGCAGATGGTGCCTCCTGGGCGGTTGACTGTACCACAGTGGAGCTATCGGTACCGGCCTGGCTGCGGGGCGTGACGACGCATCGACGAGTCTCCAAATGATCTCGTAACATCAGCATGCGGTGGCTCCCACTGCGAGTCAGGACGGAGGGTTCGTGGCGGACGAACGGCATTCATCAGGGTGGAAGAAGAGCTCATACAGTGAAACGGGAAACTGTGTCGAGGTCTTGCAACTTTCGGATCAGGTTCTGGTACGCGATTCCAAGGATCCTGCCGGAGGCATCGTAGCCTTCAGTCCGACGGAATGGCTCACCTTTCTGGACGATGTCAAGGGCGGAAAGTTCGACTTGTGAGCAGGCTCAGTCGTGGAGTTGCTCGATCAGGCGATCGATGCGCTCTCGCATCGACTCGATGGACATGGACAGCTCCTCCAGCTCGCCGAAGATGATTTGATACGGCTCGACCTCCTCCTTCTCGTCCTTCGAGAAGAAGTCGCCCTTCGGCGTTTCCATGAACAAGACATCCTGGCTGTCGTCATCGTCGAATTCCAGCAGAATGAACGGGCCACGGATTCCGGGGGTGAGGCCGGCGCTCAACGGCAGCACCTGGACGAGGACACGTTTGTTGTTGCCGGGCCCGTCGTCCACCAATGCCACGATCTTCTCGATCTGCTTTCGCATGGTTTGAGCCGATCCGACCGGGCGTAACAGAATTCCTTCGTCCAGGATGAAGTGGAAACGCGGGCCGGTCTCCAGGTCCAGCAGATTCTGGCGCTCGAGCCGGGCATCGATGATGCGTTTGGCATCCTCGTGGCTTCGTTTGAATGCCTTGGTCAGCAACTGGTAGGCATACTCCTCGGTCTGGAGGATGCCGGGCACCATGCTGGGGTGCCATTGGCGCACCTGGCTGCTGCCTCGCTCGGCCTCCAGGTAGCTGACGTACGCGGGGTTGAAGACCGAGCGCAGGGTCTCCTCGTTCTGCAGGATGCGGCTGGGTAGCCGCCGTGCGACCTCGTAGAACTCGCGAGCGTCGTCGGCCGGGGCGCCGTAGTGGGTCAGCAGCGCCAGCACATCCGCCGGGATCGGCTTGCCGCTGCCGTTCTCCAGGCGAACCAGTTTGGACAGCGACCAGCCCATGGCTGAGGCGGCCTGCTGCTGAGAATGGCCAGCGATTCTCCGCCATTTCCGGAGCGCGCCCCGCAGGCGGCGGCGCTCCACGGCGAGCTCATAATCGATAGCCACGGTCTTTCCTCATTCCGATCTTCGAGATGTAGGAGGGCGTCACGAACGGCGATCCTCCTCGGGCAATCGACGAGGGCGGTCGATGGCCTGCCGGGCCCGGCGGAGCGCCCACCGCACTCCGACGAACGTGGCGCCGAACAGGGTGATGGCGCCCGCGGTGATGGCGACATACCAGTATTCGGTTGTGAACTCGACGTGCCAAACGCCGACGAGCAGCCACGTCACGGCGGCAGTCGCCGCGATCAAGCCGACAAAGATGACCAGTTTCTTTGTCCAGCCTGGACGTGGCGGCGGCGAAAGATCCCCCTGATCCTGCCGTGGCGTCACTGGTACCTCCCCGGGTCGCAGACACATCGGAGACATGTGCCGTGGTGGAGTTGTGCATGATGCTACGCCTCCATGCGAGGGGTGCCAAGATGTGACTGTCTCAGCCATGACATGTATCAAAAGTTGGATCTTCCAGCCCTGACTTGTTGTCCTGCTCAACCCTCCGTCGATTGCTACATACCCTACTGCACCAGGTCATCGAGCGGGCAGAACTCGCTGCTCGTCGCGGCGTCAGATCAGCGACGCCGATGACTCCAGGTGGGGCATGATGTGAAGCACCGAGCACTGTGGACCTTCGAAGGGCGCCCATGGCCGAGCCGCGAGATCCTCGACTTCTCCCGGCCGGTCGCGCTGACGCTGCTCGGCATCGTGCACTTCATCCGCGACGACGAGGCCGCCCGGAAAGCGATCCGCCGGCTGGTCGACGCGCAGATCGCCGGGCCGTCAAGGACCAGGCGAGAGGACTAGGGAGAACAGTATGTGTACCGACTCGGGCACCCATGGTCTGAGCCGCCGCGCAGCGCTCTTCGGCGGGGCGGCCGTCGTCGCCTCGGCCGCGGTCGCCGCGCCGGCGCCGGCACAGGCGAGCGGCCGGCCCGGGCTGCGTGACCTCACCTATCCGCTGACCACCAGTTTCCCGGCGTTCGCGCCGGGCGAGGAGGCGAGCCGCCGCACCGTCGTCACGATCGAGGACGACGGCTACTTCATGCAGGAGTGGCGGATCATCGAGCACATCGGTACGCACGTCGACGCCCCCGCCCACTTCACCGTGGGTGGCCGCGTCTCGACCGAGCTCCAGCCGTCCGAGCTGATCGTCCCGGCCGTGGTCGTCGACATCGCCGACCGCGCCGCCCGGGACCCGGACACCGTGGTGACCGTGGACGACCTGCGCCGGTTCGAGCGCCGGCACGGTCGCATCCCGGACGGAGCGGCGGTGCTCATGTACTCCGGGTGGGGCGCCAAGGTGGGTGACGCGGAGGCGTACCGGGGAACTGACTCGGCCGGCGGCCTGCACTTCCCCGGCTTCGGCACCGACGCCTGCGAGTGGCTGCTGCGGCACCGCCGGATCCGCAGCCTGGGCGTCGACACACTGAGCATCGACCCGGGCAACTCGGCCACGTTCGACACGCACCTGGTCCTCACCGGCGCCGACCGTTACGGCCTGGAGAACCTCGCCAACCTCGACCGTATCCCGCGCTCCGGCGCCACCATCTTCGTCGGCCTGATCCCGTACGAGGGCGGCTCCGGCGGTCAGGCCCGGGTGCTCGCCACCTGGTGATCCGCCAGCCGCCGGACGACCAGGTAGCCCTGCGGCTGCGGGGCGGCGGCCTTCCCGGGCACGTAGTCGAGGTTCGGCTCCGGGGGGCGGCCACCCCAGAACACCGTCGCGAACCCGGCCTCGGTGAGCCGGCGTTCCATCTCGTCCGGCGGCATCCAGTAGATGTCGAACTCGATGCCGAGTCCGGTGGCCTGGCCGGCGCGGCGCAGCGTACCGTCGCCGGCTTTGAACGCGGCCGCCAGATAGCCGCCCGGCCGGACCACCCGCGCGAGTTCGCGGAAGGCGGCCGGGCGGTCGGACGGCGCCAGGTACATCAGCGAGTACCAGCCGATCACGCCGGCGAGTGAGGCGTCGGCGAAGGGCAGTTGCCGCAGGTCCGCGACCTCGAAGGGGAAGTCCGGGTAGTCGCGCCGGGCCACCCGGATCATCTCCGGGGAGAGATCGACACCGCGCGGCGCGAGCCCGCGAGCGGCCAGGTAGGGCGCCAGCCGGCCGGTGCCACAGCCGACATCCGCGACGGTACGCCCGACGTCCGCCGCCACGGTCAGCTCACAGAACAGGTCGAGCACCGCCCGGTCGACGGGCATCTGCGGCATCACATCGGCGAGCCGCTCGGCGTAGAACTCCGCCAGCACATCGTGCGCGGCCCGCAGCTCCTCGGTCTTCGCATCCACCGGAGGAACCATAGTGGCCCTACCGCAGATGGTGGTGGAGGAAGCGGGCGGTGGCGTCGGCCGCCTGGGAGACGTACGGCTCCCGGTCGTACAGATCGATGTGCTGGGCGGCGTCGAGCCAGAGCAGTTCCTTCGGGCCGGGCGCCTGGTCGTAGGCGGCTTCGGCCAGCTCCGGGGAGCAGTAGTCGTCGGTGCGGCCGTGCACGATCAGCAGCGGGGTGCGGCCGAGCAGGGGTGCCGAGCCGAGGGCGTCGAGGGTCATCAGGGAGTGCAGGGATCCGTACGTCACCGCGCTGATCCGAGGGTCGGTGGCCGCGGCGCGTACCGCGTAGCCGCCGCCCAGGCAGACCCCGACCACCGCGACCCGGCCGGGGTCCACGGCCGGGTGTGCGGCCAGGTGACTGACCGCCGCCCGCAGGTCGGCGAGTTTGCCCTGGCTGTCCTCGTGGGCCCGGCGCCCGCCGCTCTCGCCGAAACCGCGGTGGTCGAAGGCCAGTGTGGTCAGTCCGCGTTCGTGCAGCCGGGCCGCATAGGTGCCGGCGACCTGCTCCTTCACCCCGGTGAACGGCCCGGTCAGCACGACGGCCGGCGCCCGGTCCGCGGCCACCGCGAGGGTCCCGGCCAGGGTGATGCCGTCGGCGGTGAACGTGACGTGCTCGGACATCCGTGGGTTCCTTTCGACGTCTATCGTTGGCCTGAACCTAGGCCGCGCGGTCGGCCGCCGGATAGAAGGCACTTTGAGGTGCGTATGGCGCTCGTCGTTCCGGATGTGCTCGAGGAGAGCTGCGCGACGCGGCAGGCGTTGGAACGGCTCGCGTCGAAGTGGCGGGTGCTGCTGATCTACGCGCTGCTGGCCGGGCCGCAGCGGCACGCCGAGCTGCGCCGGCGGGTCGCCGGCATCTCGCCGAAGATGCTGACCGAGACGTTGCGCGAGATGGAGGCCGACGGCCTGGTGGAGCGGCGGGTCCTCAAGGAACGGCCGCCGCAGCACGTGGAGTATGCGCTGACCGCCCTCGGCAAGACCCTGGAAGCCCCGCTGGCCGCCATCTGCTCATGGGCGACCGAGCACGGGTAGTCCGGCGGCCAGCGCGGTCAGCCGGCCGGCCAGGGCGACCACCTCGTCACGCAGCTCGCCGGGACGTTCGACGGTGAAGTCCCAGCCCAGACCGGCGAGCATCTGCGCCATCCCGTCGAGGCGTTCGGCGCGGGCGGTCAGGCGCACCCCGTCGACCGTCGCCGTGAGGGTGGCCACCGTCGGTGGGATGCGCCGGCGGGCCTGCTCCAGGCCGGTGTGCAGCACGACGGACACCTTGTGCCGCCAGGCGCCGGTGGCCAGCCCGGCAGCGACGTGGGCGGCCGGGTCGAAGCCGGCCGGGACTTCGAAGGTGCCGTCGAGTGGGACGGCCGCGCTGATCCGGTCGAGGCGGAAGGTACGGACCGCGTCGCGCTGCTGGTCGTGCCCGGTGACGAACCACTTGCCGCCGTGGAAGACCAGCCCGTACGGATCCAGCCGCCGCTCGGCCGGGTCAGCGCCGGGCCGGGTGTAGGTGAAGGCGACCGGCCGCCGCTCGTCGGCCGCCCCGGCCAGCACCAGCAGCGTGCCGGTCGCCAGGTCCGGAGTGGCCGGCGCCGCGCGGTCCGCGGCGAACTCCAGGGTGGACAGCAGGGCGTCGGTCCGGGTGCGAAGAGCCTTCGGCAGCACCCGCTGGATCTTGGCGAGGGCGGTCTCGCCGGCGGTCGCGGTCGGGACCAGTCCGCTGCGGCGGCCGGCGACCAGGCCGAGCAGGACGGCGACCGCCTCGTCGTCGGTGAGCATCAGCGGGGGCAGCCGGTAGCCGGGGGCGAGGGTGTAGCCGCCGTACCGCCCGCGCCGGCCCTCGACGGGGATGCCGAGGTCGCAGAGGTGCGCCGCATAGCGCCGGACGGTCCGCTCGTCGACGCCGAGGCGCTCGGCGAGACGGCCGACGGTGGCGCCCGCGGGGGTGGCCTGGAGCAGCTCGAGCAGTCCGAGTACCCGGGCGAGCGACTGTGGCATGGGCCACACTTTATATCGGGCGGAAGCTGCCCGGTATTCGGCCTACCGTCTTTCTCATGACGACATACGTGCTGGTACCGGGGTTCTGGCTGGGTGGTTGGGCGTGGGACGAGGTGGCCGCGCCGCTGCGGGACGCGGGTCACGACGTGCACCAGATCTCGCCGGTTCTCGACCGGGGTACGACCGTCGAGGACCACGTCGACGCGCTCGTCGCCGTGCTCAACGAGCTGAACGACGTGGTCCTCGTCGGCCACAGCTACGGCGGGATGGTGATCACCGCGGCGGCGGACCGGGTGCCGGAGCGGGTGGCCCGGCTGATCTGGGTGGACTCCGGTCCGCTGCCGAGCGGTCTGTCCCAGGCCGACTTCGACGGGTCCGACCCGGTGGCGGTGGACGGGATGCTGCCGGTGCCGGCCGAGGCGCCGCCGATCGCCACGGGTTTCGACTGGGCGGTGGTCCGCGAGCGCGGCCGGCCCCAGCCGATCGACACGGCCACCGGCCCGGTGCACCACAGTGGGGCCTGGCGGGCGGTGCCGCGTACCGCGATCCTGTGCTCCTTCACCGAGGAGCAGCTACGCGGGATGGCCGCGACGGTGCCGGTCTTCGCGCTGATGGTCGAGGGTGACTGGACCTATCAGGAGCTCAGGACGGGACACTGGCCGATGTTCTCGGAGCCGCGGGCTCTGGCGTCCCTTCTGCTGAAGGCGTGACCGGGACCGGCTCGCCGGGGATGGCGGCGATGCCGGCCAGGATCAGCGCGCCGCCGACCATCTGCAGCGGGGTGAGCTGCTCGCCCACCACGATCCAGGCGAAGATCGAGGCGAAGACCACCTCGAGCAGGCCGACGAACGAGGCGAGCCGGGAGCCGAGCCGGCTGGAACCGAAGATGCCGGTGGCGTACGCGATAGCGGTGGCGAAGACGGCGACCACGGTCAGCGACACCCACCACGGGGCGGTCGAGCCCAGCAGCTGCACGTCGTCGAAGGCGACCGTGAACGGCACCAGCCCGACCGCCCCGGCCAGTCCGAGGGAGGCGGCGCCGAGCAGCAGACCGGTGCCGGCCAGCGCGACCGGCGGCAGCCCGTCGGCCGGCCGGGCGGCGACCACGAAGTAGACCGCGCAGCCGATCGCCGCCGCGAACGCCAGCATGATGCCGACCGGGTCGACCGCCTGCAGCGCGCCGGGGCCGATCACCAGGACCAGGCCGCCGATCGCGAGCGCCGAACCGAGGAACACGGCGGGCCGCGGCAGCCGCCGGGTGGTGGCCCACGCCCAGACCACCAGCAGGAGGGGCGCCAGGTATTCCACCAGCAGGGCGGTCGACACCGGGATGCGGTGGATGGCGGCGAAGTAGGTGAGCTGGGTGAACGCGACGGCGATGACGCCCATGCCGGCCACCCGCCAGCGGGCCCGCCACAGCGCGTCCCACCGGCCCCGCAGGGAGAACAGCACGAACGGCAGCAGCAGCATCCCGCCGAGCAGCGCGCGGGCGGTGACCGCGGCGGCCGGCGACCAGCCCGACTCGAGCAGAGGCTTGATGAACGCGCCGGATGTGGCGAAGGTGGCCGCCGACGTCACCGCGGCGACAAGTCCGACGGATTGCGGCTTGAACTTCACGGCATTCCCCTGTCATGGGCTAAATTAGCGTCACCCCTGACGCTAGGCTGGGATTCGTGAGGAGTCAAATTGCTTTTTGCCCCTGACACGGAGGAGGCGCTGGAGTTCGTCGTCGCGCTCGTCAACACCGAGGCCGGCGCGTCCCGATCCGGCGACGACGAGCTGGTCACCGTCGACCAGCTCGACGCGCTGCTGACCCGGTACGGCTACTCCGGCCGGATCGACCACGACGAGGCCGAACTGGCCGCGGTCCGGGAGGCGCGCGGGCAGCTGCGCGAGGTGTGGACGCTGGACCGGGACGGCGCGGTCGAGGCGGTCAACCGGATGCTGCGGGAGGCCCGCGCGCTGCCGTACCTCACCCGGCACGACGGTTCGGACTGGCACCTGCACGCCACCGAGCCGGACAAACCGCTCGCCGAACGGATCCGGGTCGAGGCCGCCCTCGCCCTCATCGACGCCATCCGGATGAACGAGACACACCGGCAGCGGGTCTGCGCGGCCGACGACTGCAGCGGGGTCTTCCTCGACCTCTCCCGCAACGGATCCAAGCGGTTCTGCAGCGTACGCTGCGGAAACCGGATGAACATGATCGCTTTCCGGGCGCGCCAGAGCCAGGACTAGGCGCGGCGGAACGCGGCCCGGTACGAGTGCGGGCTGGTGCCGACGACACGCTTGAACCTGTCCCGGAACGCGGTCGGCGACCCGAACCCGACCCGGCCGGCGATCTGCTCCACCGGCTGATCGGTGGCCTCGAGCAGGTGCTGGGCCCGCCGGATCCGGGCACGCAACAGCCACTGCAACGGGGTCGTGCCGGTCTGTTCGCGGAAGCGGCGGTTCAGCGTACGGATGCTCATGCCGGCCCGGCCCGCCAGATCGGCCAGGGTGAGATCGACCTCGGTGTTCTCCTGCATCCAGCGCAGCAGCGGCTCCAGGCCGGACCCGCGCGGCGTGGGCGGCTGCTCCGGCACGATGAACTGGGCCTGCCCGCCCTCCCGCTCCAGCGGCATCACCGACAGCCGGGCGGCGTCCGCGGCGACCGCCGAGCCGTGATCACGCCGGATCATGTGCAGGCACAGATCGAGCCCCGCGGCCGCACCCGCCGAGGTCAGGAACTGGCCGTTGTCCACGTAGAGCACATTCGGATCGACGTCGATCCTCGGGAAACGCTCGGCGAGCATCGGCGCGGCCAGCCAGTGCGTGGTCGCGCGCAGCCCGTCCAGCAGCCCGGTCGCGGCCAGCACGAACGCGCCGGCACAGATGGAGGCCAGCCGGGCGCCGCCGGCGGCGGCTTTACCCAGAAGATCAAGAACCTCTCGGGGTACGGGTGAAGCGCCATCCGCACAGCCCGGCAGAATGATCGTGTCCGCCGCGAGCAGAGTGTCCAGGCCCCACGGTGCCTGCAAGCGGAACACCCCGGCGTCGACAGTCGGGGTGGGAGCGCAGATCCGCACCTCGTAAGGGCTGCTGCCGTCGGCCAGCCGCACCCGGCTGAACACCTCGACCGGCGTGGCCAGGTCGAACGGGATCACCTTGTCGAGCGCGAGGACGGCGACGATGTGCACCGGGCCACCCTAGCCGCCGGGTTGGCCAGAATCCGTTGCCGGAGGTCAATCCAGCCAGTGCCGTTATCCGGCCGGCTCCCAGTAGACCTCCACCCGGTGCCCGTCCGGGTCGAGGCACTTGAACGAACACAGCTCCGGCTCGTCGTCCCACTCGACGACGGGCACCTGATCGTCCGCCACACGCTCCTTGAGCGCCCGGACGTCGTCGCGCCGATCAAGCCGGAACCCGAAGTGCAGGAACTCGGGCACCGCGCCGACCGCCGCGCACGGGTGCAGCGCCAGATCGAACCGCTGCCGATTGCGGATGATCACGGTGCCGTCGTCATACCGCTGAGCGGTGGCCGGATCGAACCCGAAATAGGTCTCGTAGAACCGCCGGGAGCGCGCCAGGTCGGTGACCGGAAGCCCCAGGTGCGCAAGCTGCATGCCGCCTCCAAAGTGGTCCGCTCCCGACGATAAACCCGCCGCCGGCCATCTCGGCCGGCTCTGAGTGCTGTTCCGGCGGGCGGGAAACAGCCCTCAGAGCCGGCTGGGTTCGATCTACGGGCCGGTGATGCCGGTGGCGATGCAGGCGGTGCCGTCCGGGCCTTCGCCGATCTTCGTGGGTTCGTCGCCGGTGTCGTTGCCCTCGAAGAGGTCGCACAGGCCGATCTCGTCGCCGACCAGCGTGACGCCGTCGATGGTCAGGCGGTCGCCGAGGTTGACGTTGATACCGGCCAGCGTGTCGCCGGGCGCGGTCGCCGTGATGTTGCGCATGGTGACTGTGCGGGCGGCCTGGGTGGAGCAGTTGCCGCAGGAACGGTAGAGCTTGCCGAAGTCGGAGACCTCGAAATCGCTGATCGTCACCGAGCCGCCGGCGCCCCGGTTGTCCTGGAACACCTTGTCGTCGGCGCCCGCCGCGCTGCCGCCCTCGATGAGGACGGTGGCGTTCGTGCCGCGGAAGGTGGCGGCGTCCTCGCCGACGTCCTCCCAGTGCACCCCGCTGAGCGTGCAACTGCCGGCGCAGTGCACGCCGTCGGCGGCCGGGCTGCCCAGGATCACGTTGCGCAGCGTCGCGCCCGCGGCCAGCCGGAACAGCGGGTCCTGCCCCTCGTCCTGGCCGCCGTCACCGAGCGCGCCACCGCCGGTGAAGCGCTGGTTCTCCCCGTCGAAGACCCCGCTGACCTCGATGGTCTCGGTGACGACCTGCTCACCGGTGGCGGGCGGCACGTCGGCTGCGGCGAAGTTGGTGGAGACGACGGCCGCACCCACCCCGACCGCCAGGACCGCTGCCGCGATCATGGCTCTGGTTTGCTGGATTCCGCTCATACCGTGCCTTTCCCTAGCAGGGCGCCGCAAGGCGATGTCTGGGGAGTAGCACGTAATCAGGGAGAAAGCGGTTTCCTGATGATCCGGAACTTAAGGAAGATTTGAAGACCGCGGGTACGATCCCGCCGGTGAAGATCCCGCTGACGATCCTGGCGGTCGCCGCCCTCGGCGCCACCGCGTTCTGGTACCTCCAGGATGACGGCGAGCCGCCCCTGGACTCGGCGCTCTCGGCGGAGCTGGCCACCCGCGCGGTCCCGCTCGTCGAGGACGAGATCTCCGACGGCGCCGACCGGATGGCCTGTGCCGTGCAGCCCGTCGGCACCGAGCCGGCGTCCACGCGGAGGGCCGCCGACGTGCGGGTCGTCTACGGCTGGGCCAGTTGTGAAGCCCGTCAGGGTGTCCGTTCGGGAACCCTGGTGCCGGTCGCGGTGCATCTGGCCCCGGCCACCCGGGTCGAGTACCCCGCGGACTGGGACTGGTCCACCGGCGACCGGCTCGACCGGATCTTCCCGGAGCGGCTGCACGACGAGTTGCTCGGCGGCGAACGGTCCGATGAGACGAACGCGGCGCTGGAGTCGGCGCTCCAGGCCCGGCTCAGGGATCTCGCCGGGCGCTAACGCGGAAGCCGCAGGCCGGACAGTCCGCCGTCGATCGCCAGGGACATGCCGGTTGTCGCGCCGGACGCCGGCCCGGCCAGGTACAGCACCGCGGCGGCGACCTCGTCCGCGGTCACCAGCCGCCCGGTCGGCTGCCGCGCCGCCAGCCGGGCTTTTTCACCTTCCGGATCATCGGTACGCGCAAGCAGCCGCCCCACCCACGGAGTGTCCACGGTCCCCGGCGCCACACAGCACACCCGCACCCCGTCGCCGACCAGGTCCGCCGCCATCGCGAGGGTGAGCGCGTGCACCGCGCCCTTCGACGCCGAGTAGAGCGCCCGCTGCACCAGCCCCGCGTTCGCCACGATCGACGACAGGTTGACGATCACCGCGTGGTCGCTGCGCCGCAGGTAGGGGAGTGCGGCGGCGCTGGCCCGGGCCACGCCGGTGACGTTCACGTCGAGGACCCGCGCCCACTCCTCGTCGTCGTTGCCCTCGACCGGGCCGACCGCGCCGATCCCGGCGCTGTTCACCAGGATGTCGATCCCGCCGTGGCGGTCCGCCAGTTCGGCCATCGCGGTTTCCAGGGACGCGCGGTCGCGTACATCTGCGGTGAAGTCAGCCTGTGGGGAGATGTCCAGAGTGCCCACTTTGGCGCCTGCCGCCGCGAAGCGTGCGGCGCAGGCGGCGCCGATGCCCGAGGCGCCGCCGGTGATCGCCGCGACCCGCCCGTTCAGTTCCATGCCGCTCCCTCGGGGTAGGAGTACCGGATCAGCGACTCCGGCTTGATCCGGGTGGAGAATCCGGGCGCCGACGGCGGCCGATAGGCGCCGCGTTCGACGACGACCGGGTCGGTGAAGTGCTCGTGCAGGTGGTCGACGTACTCGATGACCCGGTCGTCGAGCCGGCCGGAGACGGCGACGTAGTCGAAGTAGGAGAGGTGCTGGACCGCCTCGCACAAGCCGACCCCACCGGCGTGCGGGCAGACCGGCTTGCCGAACTTCGCGGCCAGAAGCAGGATCGCGACGTTCTCGTTGACCCCGGCCACCCGGCACGCGTCCAGTTGCACGATGTCGATCGCGCCGGCCTGCAGCAGCTGCTTGAAGACGACCCGGTTGGCGACGTGCTCGCCGGTCGCGACGCGGATGCCCTTGCCGGTGAGTGCGCGGCGGATGGCGGCGTGCCCCAGGATGTCGTCGGGACTGGTCGGTTCCTCGATCCACCACGGGTCGTACGCGGACAGGGCGGACATCCATTCGATCGCCTCGGGGACGTCCCAGCGCTGGTTGGCGTCGACGGCGATCCGGACGTCGGGGCCGACCGCGGCGCGGGCGAGCGCGAATCGGCGTACGTCATCGGCTCGGTCGGCGCCCACCTTGAGTTTGATCAAGCGGAAGCCGTCGGCGACCGCCTGGCGGGCCAGGCGGTCGATCTTCGCGTCGTCGTAGCCCAGCCAGCCGGCGGAGGTGGTGTATGCGGGATAACCGTGCTGTTTCAGGGCTTCTGTCCGACTTGTGCGCCCGGGTAGCGCTGCCGCCAGGAGATCCACCGCCTCGTCGGCGGTCAGCGCATCGCTCAGGTATCGCCAATCCACGAGATCGACAATCTCTTCGGACGACATTTCGGACATGAGTTCCCAGAGCGGCTTGCCGGCTTTCCGGGCACGCAGGTCCCAGGCGGCGTTGATCAAGGCGGCCGCGGCCAGGTGCATGACCCCCTTCTCCGGGCCCAGCCAGCGGATCTGCGAATCATGGGTGAGCCGGCGGGCGAACTCCCCGAGATCATCGACCGGGCCGTTGACGACGAATGGGGCGAGCGCGTCCAGAGCGGCCCGGACCACCTCGTTGCCCCGGCCGATGGTGAAGGTGAAACCGTGCCCCTCGGCCCCGTCCTCGGTTCGCAGCACCACATAGGCCGCCGAATAGTCCGGATCCGGGTTCATCGCGTCGGAACCGTCCAGCTCCCGCGACGTCGGGAACCTGATGTCGAACGTCTCGACCCTCACCCCTTCACCACGCACCGCTGCCGGCCCAGCCCGTCGATCTCCATCTCGACCACGTCGCCGGCCCGCAGGTACGGGAACCGGCCGGACAGCGCCACCCCCTGCGGTGTCCCGGTGTTGATCAGGTCCCCCGGCTCCAGAACCGTGAACTGCGACAGGTGCCAGACCAGGAACCCGACGTCGAAGATCATGTCGGCGGTGCTGGAGTCCTGCCGCGGCGAGCCGTCCACCCAGGAGCGCAGCCGCAGCGGGAAGGCCAGCTCGTCCGCGGTGACCAGCCACGGGCCGAGCGGGTTGAACGTCTCGCACGACTTGCCCTTGGACCACTGCCCACCGGACCGGTCGAGCTGGTAGTCCCGCTCGGAGACGTCGTTGGAGATCACGTACCCGGCGACGTGCTCCAGGGCCTCCTCCGGCGACGACAGGTAGCGGGCGGTCCGGCCGATCACCACGCCCAGCTCCACCTCCCAGTCGGTGCGGACGGAGTCCGGCGGCAGCAGGATGTCGTCCTCCGGGCCGATGACCGTGTTCGGCGCCTTGTAGAAGATGATCGGCTCCTTCGGCGGCTCGGCGCCCGACTCGGCAGCGTGCGCCGCGTAGTTCTGGCCGACGCAGAGCACCACCCCGGGCCGGGCGATCGGCGGGCCGATCCGGCTGCCGTCCACCCCGGCCGGCGGCAGGTCCGCCGGGTCGCCGCGGAACCCGCCCGCGGCCAGGAACTCGCCGTCGATGTCGCGGGTCACGCCGGACAGGTCGAGCAGGGCCCCGTCGGCGTACAGCACCGGCCGCTCGGCGCCGGGCGGGCCGACGCGCAGATACCTCATGACAGCTCCAATCGGTAGAAGCGGGCGGCCGTGCCGCCGAAGATCGGGTCCGGCCGGCCGCCGAGGATCACGGTCAGGGCGTCGATGACCTGCTCGTAATCGGCGACGAGTTCGCAGACCGGCCAGTCCGAGCCGAACATCAGGCGGTCCGGGCCGAAAAGGTCAAGAGCGGTTTCCACGTACGGGCGGAGCGCCGCCACGGTCCAGCCGGGGCCGGCCTCGGTGACCAGACCGGAGAGCTTGGCCACCACGTTCTCCTGCCGGGCCACCGGCGTGATCATCCGGCGCCAGCGCTCCAGCTCACCCGTGCCGATCGGCGGTTTGCCGAGGTGGTCGAGGACGAACCGGGCGTCCGGCAGCGCGGCCACCGCCCGTACCGTGGCGGGCAGCTGCTCGGCCCGGATCACCAGCTCGTTGACCAGCCCGGCGGCGGCCACCCGGGTCAGGCCGGCCCGCACCTCGGGCCGGTCCAGCACATCGTCCGGGCCGGCCTGGATCTGGTCGCGGATCCCGACCAGCAGATGCCCGCCCGGTCCGGCCCGGTGCTCGGCGATCACGTCGACGAGGTCGGCGCCGGCCAGCGACGCGTAACCGACCACCCCGGCGATCTCCGGCGTGGCCGCGGCCAGCGCCAGGAACTCGGTGGTCTCGGCCGGCTCGCAGCGCGCGGCCTCGACCAGCACGGTCCGGTGCACGCCGGTCTTCGCCAGGTGCGGGCGCAGATCGTCGACGGTGTAGTCGCGCCGGAGCGGGGCCAGCGCGGGATCGGCCAGCCAGAAGTAGCCGGACGTCCAGAAATGCTGGTGTGCATCGATGATCACGGCACCGGGACCTCCGGGTCGAGGAGCCAGGCGGCGACCAGGTCCCGCCAGAGCTCGCCGGGAATCTTCACGCTCGCCATCGCCGCCGCATCCGCGGCCTCCTCCGGAGACCGCGTCCCGACCAGCACGGATGCGACCGCTGGATGCCCCAGAGGAAATTGAAGAGCAGCAGCCCGCAACGGTACGCCGTGCCGCTCGCAAACCTGCGCCATCGCCTGAGCCCGGGCGATCACCACCGGTGGGGCGGGTCGATAGTCGAACGACGCCCCCGGCCGTGGGTCGGCGAGCACCCCGGAGTTGTAGACCCCGCCGACGATCACCGAGATGCCGCGCCGCTCGCACTCCGGCAGGAGGTCGGCGAGCCCGGAGTGGTCGAGCAGCGAATACCGCCCGGCGAGAAGGAAGCAGTCGAAGTGGCCGGTCCGGGCGAACTCGGTGAGCATCGCCGACTGGTTCATCCCGGCGGACACCGCGCCGATCCGGCCCTCCCGGCGCAGCTCCACCAGGGCGGGCAGGGCCGTCCCGACCGCGTCGGCGTAGTGGTCGTCCGGGTCGTGCAGGTGCAGCAGGTCCACCCGGTCCAGGCCCAGCCGGTCGAGGCTTTCCTGGTGGGAGGCGCGTACGCCGTCGGCGGAGAAGTCCCAGACCGGGGCGGCGTCGCCGGCCTCGGCCCACATCGTCTCCGGTTCGCCGTTGTTCTTCCTCAGGCGCCGGCCCACTTTGGTGGACAGCGTGTATCCGTTGCGGCCATGCAGTGCCGCGCCGGCTCGCCGCTCGGAGAGCCCGGCGCCGTAGAGCGGCGCGGTGTCGAAGAACCGGATCCCGTGCTCCCAGGCCGCGTCGACGGCCTCACGCGCGACCTGATCGCCGACCGGGGAGTAGAGCCCACCGATCGGCGCCAGCCCCATGCCGAGCCGGGTGACCGTGACGCCGGTGTCGCCCAGCGGCACTCTTTCGAACGGGTCCACGCGGGATTCCTTTCGTAGATCCTATAGGATCCACTCCACGAAACTGTTTAACGCCTGTCGATGTCTCCGTCAACCCGGAGGGTAACGATGTCGGCACCGATCCGCCGCTCGGTTCTCAGCGACGACGTGCACGAGTCGCTCAAGGCACTCATCGTCTCGCACCAGCTCGCCCCCGAGGCGAAGCTCAACATCGACGGGCTGGCCCGCTCCCTACAGGTCTCGCCGACGCCGGTCCGCGAAGCCCTGGCCCGCCTCGAATCCGAAGGCCTGGTCCGGAAACGGCCCCTCGCCGGATACACGGTCAGCCCGCTGCTGACCCGCGACGAGTTCAACGACATGTTCGACATGCGGATGGTCCTCGAAGGCGCCTCCGCCCGCTGGGCCGCCGCCCGCGCCTCCGGTGACGCCCGCGCGCTGATCCTCGGCTCCGCGGCCATCGCCGACCCGGAAGGGCCGCATTCGCACGCCTCGTTCACGGCCCGCGACGCCCTCTTCCACGACCACGTGGCAGCCGCCGCCACGAACCCGCTGCTCCGCGACGCGATCACCCGGCTTCACGCGCACCTGCACATCCACCGGCTGTACTTCCCGTTCGCCGAGACGGCCTCCACCAGCCAGGAACATCACCACATCGCCGCCGCCATCGCCGCCGCCGACCCGGCCGCCGCCGAGGCCGCGATGCACGCCCATCTGGCCGCCGCCCGGACCCGCCACCTCGCCGCCTTCGACACCTGACCCCGCGCCAGCCGTAGCCCATGCAGGTATCCGGCCGACAGTCACAGCGCCGGCCCCGCCGCGCCGGCCGTCGCGCACGCAGGTATCGGCCCGCGTTGCCTGCCCCCTCCGGCGGCCAGGCCGCCCCGACCGTCACCCGCGCCGTGGCTCGGGGTCAGCGTGGTGAAGCCGGCCGGCCTGGCGGGCTGTGCCGGGGTGGCAGGCCGGCGCGGACGCGGGCGCGCTCGAAGAGTTCGTCCTTGTCGCCGAAGTAGGTCCATGGCCAGGTGGCCTCGTCGCCGCTGCGGATCAGGTGGTGGCGGGCCCGGTCGAGGTCGCCGTTGTCGGCGTAGACGCAGGCGAAAGCCTGGTGTGCCTCCCGCGAGGCGGGATGGCCGGCGAAAGCGTCCGAGCCGGCGAGGAGGCGGTCCGAGGCCTGGTCGATCTCGGTCTTCACCGGGCGTTTGCTGAGGTAGCGGATCGCCGCCCAGACCCGGGTCGTCACGCGGTCCGCGCTGCGCAGCTCGACGTACGCCTCGACGTGAGCCAGTGGGACGAGCGCGTGCAGTGGATGGCCGGGCGGCAGGTCGCGGGTGCGTTCCCGGGCGAAGGCGAAGCATTCCGCCTCGCTGCCGTGCCACTTCTCGGTGAGGCAGACCAGGCGGAGCCGGTTCGCCTGGTAGGCCACGTCGCCACCGCGTTGCACCAGTTCCTTCCACATGTCGTGCATCTCGCCGGGGTAGGACTTGGCGGCCATCGCGCAGCTCATCAGCTGGAACCAGGGCGCGGGGTCGTCGGGCAGCAGCTCCGCGGCGCGGCGCAGCGACGAGCGGGCGCGGGTCATGTGGTGCAGCAGGCCGCGGATCTGGTCCTCGCTGGTGTTCGCAATGCGGTCAGCGCCGCGCGCGTCCCAGGCCGCCTCCTGCTGGACGGCGCCGACCAGCAGCCACAGGTCCGGGTTCCACGGGTCCTGGCCGAGCCGGGTCTCCAGCAGCGGCAGCTGCGGGACGACCCCGTCGACCAACCAGCAGATCGCGTGAATCCGGTAGGTGGCATCGCCCCGCGCGGCAGCGAGCAGGCCGAGTGCGGGAGTGGGGTCACCGTGCTGCAGCGCGATGCGGGCCTGCCGGTAGGGGTCGCCGGCCCAATACGGGTGCGTCATGTCGCCTTTCAGGTCTGGCCGGAAAGCGGCTCTTGCGCGCCTGAGCTTTCCTCAAGACATGGACGCACCGAAAGACCCTGAGGATCTCGATGCGAAAATCGCCCGCCTTGCCGCCACGATGCGCGAGCGGGAGCAGCTGATACCGCGGCGGGCCGGCATCACCGCGGCGATCACGCAGGTCAGCAGCGAGTTGGAGAGGCTGCGCCGGCAGCTGGCCGAGGAGGAGCAGGACGTCGGCCGGCTGGAGGGTTTCACGGTGGACCGGGTCCTGACCACGCTGCGCGGCGCCCACGGCCGCAGCCTGGACCGGGAACGCGCCGAAGTGCGGCAGGCCCGGGATCTGGTCGCCGGGGCGCAAGCGCGCCTCGACGATCTGCATGCGCAACTCAGGCAGGTGACGGCCAGGATGGATGCCACCGGAACGGCACCGGCGACATACGCGGCCGCGCTCACCGAACGCGAGCAGCACCTTCGAAAAACCAGCAACGGTACGGGCGACAGGCTCACAAAACTCGCCGGCGAGCGGGAGCGACTGACCGCCGAGCTGAATCACTTGCAGCGTGCGGCGGCGACCGCGGGACAGGCCGCCGAGGCGCTACGCGAGGCGAACGGACTGCTCGAGTCGGCCGACGCCTGGTCGGCCGCGGACACGTTCCTAGGCGGCGGTTCCGTAAGCAGCAGCGCCAAGCACCACCGCCTGGAGGAGGCCGCCGGCCACGTGGCCGGTGCAGAACGGCTGCTCAAGACCCTGCGAGACGAGCTGGACGCCGGCGACCTGGCCGCCGGCGACCTGGCCGCCCCGGTAGCTGCTCCGCTGGGTGTAGACGGCACAACCCGGACAATCGACATCTTCTTCGACAACATCTTCACCGACCTGGACGTACGCTCGCAGATCGACAACGGCCTGGCGCAGATCGGCCGTGCCGCCGTCCGGGTCCGCGAACTCCGCACGTCGCTCTCCGCCCGAATCGCGGACCTGCGCACCCGCCTACAACGGCTGGACGCCGAACGCGCAAAGCTACTCAGCTGACCGCCGGCTCCCCGCCTCCCCGCCGGCCCTGTTGATCTGCGCAACGTGACCGCCGGCCGCCGAAACCGAGCCGCTCCTGACGCAGCCAACGCGTCTGCCATTCCCCACACCACCGACGGCCGACGCCAGCCAGCCGTCACCGAGACAGGTAATCCCAGCCCAGATACCCGCGTGAACGGCGGCCGACGGTCCCGAGCCGCCGCTGAAACAGGTAATCCCAGCCCGGATACCCGCGTGAACGGCGGCTGGCGGTGCCGAGCCGCCGCCGAGGCAGGTAATCCCAGCCCGGATACCCGCGTGAGCGACGGCCGGTGGTCCCGAGCCGCCGCTGAGACGGGTAACCCCGGCCCGGATACCCGCGTGAACGGCGGCTGGCGGTGCCGAGCCGCCGCTGAGACAGGTAATCCCTTTCCGGATACCGGCGTGGGCGGCGGCCGGTGGTGCCGGGCCGCCGCTGAGACGGGTAATCCCTTTCCGGATACCGGCGTGGGCGGCGGCCGGTGGTGCCGGGCCGCCGCTGAGACGGGTAATCCCTTTCCGGATACCGGCGTGGGCGGCGGCCGGTGGTGCCGGGCCGCCGCTGAGACACGTAACACTTCCGGACGACCTGTCGGGCGCTAGCCGGTTGGCGTGGCTGGCGCTGAGTGCTGTTTCGAAGCCGCAGATACAGCCTTGACCGCCATCTCGTTGCCTTGGCTGGCGGTCAAGGCTGTATCCGGCTGCGCGAAGCGACACTGAGCGACAAGCGAGCGCGTCAGTCCCGGATCTGCAGGCCCAAGGCCATCGCCACGCTGATGGCCTGGTCGACGGTGATGATGGCGTTGCGCAGCTCGGCTGTGGCCGGGTCCAGAGCGGACAAGTCCGTGCCGCGCAGGTCGCAGCCGGTGAAGTCGACGGCGGTCAGGACGGCGCCGGAGAGGTCCAGGTCGCGCATGGTGCCGCCGTGGCAGCGGGCGCCGGTCAGGTCGGTCTCGCGCATCCGGACGCCGGTCAGGGTGGCGCTGCTCAGGTCGGCTCGGGCCAGCTGGGCGAAGGACCAGTCGCCGCCCTCGACGGTCATGATGTCGAAGGTGCAGCGCTCGAAGGTGCTGCCCACCATCTTGCAATTGGTGAAGGTGGCGTCGAAGAACGTGCAGTTCACAAAAGTGCAGTTCACAAAGGCGACGTCGACCTGGCGGGAGCAGTTGAACCGGGCGTCGCGGAAGGTGCAGGCGGAGAACTCGACGCCCTGCACGTCGGTCTCGCAGAGGTCGAGGTCGGGGAACGTGACCCCCTCGTGGCTGCGCAGCTCAGAGGCGCCGGCGTCCCAGTCCTGGGTGGTCACGTAGGTCATGCCGGCCAGCCTAGGCGCGACCACCGACATTTTCGGCAGCCGGGCCCGCGAAGGCCGACCGGGCCGGTCAGCGGCCGACAAACCAACGGCCGAAGGGGCGTCGGCGGCGGCCAGGCCATCGGCCGAAGGGGCGTCGGCGGCGGCCAGGCCATCGGCCGAAGGGGCGTCGGCGGCGGCCAGGCCAACGGCCGAAGGGCGTCAGCGGCGGCCAGAGCAACGGCCGAAGGGGCATCAGCGGCCGACAGACCAGTGGCCGAAGGGCGTCAGTGGTCGAGCAACCCAGTAAATGGCCGGCCGAGCACTGGCTGAGCCTGCCGGCCAGAGGCAGCCGGGCAATGCCGGCGTGAGCGGGGTCAGTGGCCGGACCACCATAGGCCGAGGGGGCCCTTTCGAGGTGCCCGGCCGGAGCCGCGGCTGCGGCCCCCGGCCACGGACAGGGCGAAGGTCAGCACCAGCCCGACCCCAGCGGTGATCCACAGTGGGGTCGCCGCAGCCGCCTCGCCGGCCGTCTTCGGTGGGACCCGCCCGTCCGGGTCGACCACGATGTCGACCTGGTCACCGAGGGTGGAGTCGGGCCCGTCCCGCTGCAGCGGCTGGGGGATCGCGTCCAGCGTGTGAAGGTGGTCCGGCGTCACGACGGTGGTGACCTGGTCGCCGCACCGGGCCAGCATCGTCGCGTGGGTGGCCAGGCCGGTCGGGATGATCAGGAGGGCGGCCAGGAAGACGCCGCCGACCTGGAGGGCGCCGTGGTACCGGACCAGCTGCTGGCCGCACCAGAAACCGGCCAGGACGACGATCCCCAGGGCGGTGGTCAGCTGGTCACCGGGCAGGCCCCAGAACGGGAGGGTGGCGGCGACGGCGGCCGCGCCGACATAGCTGCCGAAGATGGCTGCGGATCTCGTCAGGGCGGTACGCGGGCGGCGGGGCACCCGCCCATGGTGATCGATCGATGCGAGCGGCTGCGCGGTGGCGGTGAGCAGCAGCGCCTGCGCGGTGGCGGTGAGCAGCAGCGCCTGCGCGGTGGCGGTGAGCAGCAGCGCCTGCGCGTGCCGGCGTCAGCGGGTCATCATCCGGCCGAGGGCGGCGGTGGTCAGGCGGCGGCCGACGAGCCGGCCGGCGCCCATCATGAGCCGGTTGGCGCGGCCGGTGATCAGGCTGGGTGGCGGGGTGCGGCGGTCCAGCGCCTTCAGCGTGAGGGCGACGACCTGGTCGGCTTTCATCCGCCGGGTGCCGCCGTCGGCGCCCTGGCCGGCGACGTCGAAGAACTCGGTGTCGGTGGCGCCGGGGGACAGGGCCATCACCCGCAGGCCGGTGCCGCGGGACTCGAAGTGCAGCGCCTCGGTGAAGCTGAGCACGTAGGCCTTGGTGGCGGCGTAGACGGCGAGGGTCGGGCCGGGCTGGTAGCCGGCGATGCTGGCCACGTTGACCAGGATGCCTGCGCCGTGGCGGCGCAGCGGCTCGATGAACGCGCGGCTGATCTCGGTCAGGCTGGTCACGTTGAGGGTGATCTCGTCGGTGAGCCGCTGCGGGTCGGCCTGGTGGAACAGGCTGTGCGTGCCGAACCCGGCGTTGTTGATCAGGCTGGTGATCTCGATGCCGTCGACGGCCGCGGCGAGTTTGGCGCCCGCGCCGGGGACGGCCAGGTCCATCGCGATCGGGGTGACGGTGACGCCGTGGTCGGCGGTGAGCGTGGTGGCGAGCGATTCGAGCCGGTCGCCGCGGCGGGCGACGAGGACCAGGTGGGAGCCGCGCTGGGCGAGCCGGCGGGCGAACTCGGCGCCGAGCCCGGAGCTGGCGCCGGTGATCAGGGTGGTCTGGTTGCGGTAGTCGACAGCCATGCTGACACGCTATGTCTATCTGGCACTGAGTGTCAATGGGGCATGGCGTGCTAGGTTCGGGGTCATGACGCTCTGGTCCCGGACCCGCAACGCCGTCTACGGCGAGATCACCCGGACCGCGATGGAGCTCTTCCTGGCGCGCGGTTTCGACGCCACCACGATCGACGACATCGCCGCCGCGGCCGGCATCTCGCGGCGCTCGTTCTTCCGCTACTTCGGCACGAAGGAGGACGTGGTCCTCGGCGACCTGGCCGCCCGTGGCGAGTTGATCAAGGAGGCCCTCGAGGCCCGCCCGGACACCGAGGAGCCGTGGACCGCGCTGGTCAGCGCGCTGCACAGCGTCAAGGACGCTTCATCGGAGACCGACGAGGACATGCTCAAGGTCTTCACGATGGTCCATGAGACACCCTCGCTGCGCGCGCGCAGCATCGAGAAACACCTGCAATGGCAGGCACTGCTCACCCCCGAGGTCCGCCGCCGGCTGGGCGCCGATCCCGAAGACCCCTTTGAGGTACGGGCGGAAGCGCTCGTCGCCTGCGTGCTGACCTGCCTCGACGTGGCGGGTGAGGCGTGGGCCCGCAGCGCGGGGGCGGTCCCGCTGGAGGACCTGTTCGACAAGGCGGCCGCGGCCATCCACCGGTGACCACCTGCCGTTTCCCGGCGGCCGCGCTGGGGCCGGGAGCGGGCAGGTGGTCGCGCGGTAGCCGAGGTACCTTTCGTAGCCCGTACCGAAATCATCGCAATGCAGGCAGGACCTTCGCGCCGAACGTCTCCACGAACGGACCCAGATCCTGGCCCACGTGATGCAGGTAGATGCGGTCGAAGCCGAGCGCGGCGTAACCGCGCAGCAGGGCGATGTGACGCTCGAGGTCGGCGGAGACGTTGACGGTCTTCGCCACCTGCTCGACCGGCACGTTCTCGGAGATCACGTCGAACTCCTCGGCGGTGGCCAGGTCCCAGCAGACCGGCGGCCGGAAGATGTTGCTGCGCCACTGGTGGTGGGCGATCTCCTCAGCCTCGGCCTGGGTGGGCGCCCAGCTCAGGTGCACCTGGAGGCAGATCGGGCCGCGGCCGCCGGCGTCCCGGTACGCCGAGATCATCTCGCGCAGGTGCTGTTCCGGGGCGTTGACCGTGACCAGGCCGTCGGCCCATTCCGCGCACCAGCGGGCCGTCTTCGTGCTGACCGCGGCGCCGATCAGGGGCGGGGTGATCTCCGGGCGGGTCCAGAGCCGGGCCCGGTCGACGGTGACCAGCCCGTCGCGGGAGACCTCCTCGCCGTTGAGCAGGTCGCGGATGACGTCGACGGACTCGCGCAGCCGCTGGTTGCGGACCTCCTTGCGGGGCCACTTGCCGCCGGTGATGTGCTCGTTGCTGTACTCGCCGGTGCCGAGCGCGGTCCAGAACCGGCCCGGGTACATCGAGCCCAGCGTGCCGATCGCCTGCGCGATGATCGCCGGGTGGTAGCGCTGGCCGGGCGCGTTGACCACGCCGAACGACAGGTTCGTGGCCTGTAGCGCGGCACCCAGCCAGGACCAGGCGAAACCGCTCTGGCCCTGGCGGGTGCTCCACGGTGAGAAGTGGTCGGAGCACATCGCGGCGTCGAAGCCGGCGCGTTCGGCGGCGATCACCGCTTCCAGGAGCGCGCCGGGCGGGATCTGCTCGTGCGAGGCGTGAATGCCGTACTCGGTCATGGGCTGGTTGTTACCCAGCGGACATCACCATGATGCCGAGGCACATCTCGTCGCTGGTGCCCTCGCCCCACACCACGTACCGGGACGGCAGGCTCTTGAGCTGCGGCAGTTTCGCCCGCAGCGTGGCGTCGTGGGTGCAGGTCACCCGGACCACGTCGCCGCCGGTCACCTTGATCGGCTTGGCCAGCGGCACCAGCGCCTGGTTGTCGAAGTTGTAGTTCGGCTGGTCGAGGACGGTCTGCGCCCGGGCCGTGCCCGGGTTGAGCTCGACCTTGATCGAGCGGCCCAGCAGGTGCATGTGACCGGCGGCCATGTGGATCGTGCCGGCCTGCTCGATCGGCTGGTCGCAGCTCTGCGTGTTGCCCGGCTTGGGCGTGCCGCCGCTGCACCACTGGACCAGCTGGTCGACGGTCTGACCGGACTCCTCCCCGAAGCGTTTCGCCACGTCGGCGACGGCGGTCTCGCGGTCGCAGAGCGGTCCGGTGCCGCCGGGCTCGCAGGGCAGCTCGATCGGGGCCATCGCGAGCGCGGTCTCGAGCGGCTTGAGCTGCGTCTTGCCGTCGGCGAGGCGCATCTGCATGCCGGACTGGTCGCTGCCGGCGCCGCCGAGGAGGTTGTAGTGCACCTGCATGACGAGCTTGCTGCCGGGCGGCATCTCGAAGCCGTAGCCCGCCGGCATCAGCGTCTCGCCCGCGCCGGGCGCCCAGTGCGCGACCCAGGCGGTCTCACCCTGCACGCCGGAGTCGCCGAAGCAGGTCCAGCCCTCGCCGGGCGTGTCGGCGTCGACCTGGCCGGCGGCCTTCGCCTGCTCCGGGTCGAGCCGGTAGAAGATCGCGTGGTGCACGATGGCCGCGTTCTGCGGCAGGAACCTGCTGCCGGTCAGGTACGCCGGTTCGGTGAGCTGCGGGTCGACGAGGAAGCACCGGTACTCGTCGGTGCCGCCGTTGGGTGCCGCCGGCTTGTACGGCCGGCTGAGCCCGATGTCGGCGAAGCGTTCCCCGGTGCGCAGCGGCGCCGGCGGTGGCGCCGAGCCGGCGCTGTGCCCGGTGTGCGGGTCGGTGGCGGGCGCGGCGGGTGGATCAGCGGCTGGATCGGCTCCGCACCCCGCGGCCAGCAGCACGACGGCGAGCGCGCCGGCAGCACCGAGACGGCTGAATCTCATGTCGGCCTCCCCAAGGCCAGGTGACGAGAAGCGCCCATCATTCCAACGGTGCTGCCGGCGGCGGATCCGTGACAACCCGGATATAGACCCTTAAACGTCGGCCGGGACCCGCTCCCGCTCGGCGGCGGCGAGCTGCTTGGTGAGCTGTTCACCCTCGACGTCCACGTTCGGCAGCATCCGGTCCAGCCAGCGCGGCAGCCACCAGGCCGAGCGGCCGAGCAGCGACATCACGGCGGGGACGATGGTCATCCGTACGAGGAACGCGTCCACCGCGACCCCGAAGGCGAGCCCGAAGCCGAGCATCTTGATGATCGTGTCGTCGGCCAGGATGAATCCCGCGAAGACGCTCATCATGATCAGCGCGGCCGCGGTGACCACCCGGGCGCCGTGGCTCATCCCGGCGACCACGGCCTCGTCCGGCGTGGCGCCGTGCACGTATTCCTCGCGGGCCCGGGTGACCAGGAAGACCTCGTAGTCCATGGCCAGGCCGAACAGGATGCCGATCAGGAAGATCGGCATGATGCTGACCAGCGGGCCGGTGGAGTCCAGACCGATCAGGCCCGCCAGGTGGCCCTCCTGGAAGATGAAGACCAGCGCCCCGAATGCGGCCGCCACGCTGAGCAGGAATCCGGCGGTGGCCTTGAGCGGCACCACGATGCTGCGGAAGACCAGCATGAGGAGTACGAACGCGAGGCCGACGACGATCGCGAGGTACGGAATCAGCGCGCCGGACAGCTTCTCCGAGATGTCGATGTTGACGGCGGTGGTGCCGGTGACGGCGAGACCGGGGATGCCGGAGGCGCGGATCTCGTGCACCAGGTCCTTGGTCGCCTCACTGGTCGGCGCGGAGGCCGGGATGACGGTGAGCATCGCGGTGTCGCCGGCCTTGTTGACGGTCGGCGGGGTGACCATGGCGACGTCGTTCATCTTGCCGATGACCTGCTGGGCCTGTTCCGCGCCGGCGGCCGGGAGGACCACCACGAGCGGGCCGTTCGAGCCGGCGCCGAAGCCCTCGGCGAGCTGGTCGTACGCCTTGCGCTGGGTGGACTCCACCGCGGCCGTGCTGTCGTCGGGCAGCGCGAGCCGCAGTTCGGTGGCCGGCAGGGCGACGACGGCGATCAGGCCGAGCGAGATCAGCAGCGCGGCCCAGCGGTGCCGCAGCACGCCGCGGGCCCAGCGCTCGCCGAACGGGACCTTGGCGCTGCTCCGCCGGTGCCGCTTCGGCAGGACCCGGCGGCCGGCGAAGCCGAGCAGGGCGGGGACCAGGCTGAGCGTGATCACCACGGCGACGGCGACTGTGCCGGCGGCGGCGACGCCCATCGCGGTGAGGAACGGGATGCCGGTGACGCTCAGCGCGGCCAGCGCGATGATCACGGTGAGGCCGGCGAAGACGACCGCGGAACCGGCGGTGCCGACCGCCCGGCCGGCGGCCTCCTCGCCGTCCCGGCCCGCGGCCAGCTCATGGCGGTAGCGGGAGACGACGAACAGCGCGTAGTCGATGCCGACCGCCAGGCCGAGCATGGTGGCCAGCGCGGAGGTCGAGGACGACAGGTCGAAGAAGCCGGTGGCGACCTGGATGCCGAGCATCCCGATGCCGACCCCGATCAGAGCGGTCAGCAGCGGCAACCCGGCGGCGACCAGCGAACCGAAGGTGATGATCAGGACCAGCGCGGCGACCGCGATGCCGATGCCCTCGGCGAGATGGCTCTGCTCGGCGGTCTGGGTGACCTCGCCGGAGTACTCGATCGCGACACCGGCGGTCTCCGCGCTGTCGCCGGCTGCCAGCAGCGCCTCGCGGTCCGCCACGGTGATGTCCGCGGCCGGGACCGCGTAGGTGACGGTCGCGTAGGCGGTCTGCAGGTCCTGCGAGATCGTCTTGGCCTCGAACGGTTCCGCCACCGAGGCGACCTGCGGGGCCTTCGCCAGCGCGGCGACGGCCGCCTCGACCGCGGCCTTCTGCTCGGCGCCGGTGAGCTTCGCCTGCCCGGTCACGGTGAAGACGACCTTGGCGGAGGCGGCGTCGCCACCGCCACCGAACTTCTCCTCGAGCACCTCCATGGCGCGCGACGACTCCGTGCCCGGGATCGAGAAGGCGTTGCTGGTCGGGCCGGACAGCGTCGCGGCGCCGATGCCGAACAGGGCCAGCACGGTGACCCAGACCGCCAGGGTCAGCCGGCGTTGCCGGAACGAGAACCGGCCGAGCCGGTACAACAGGGTTGCCACGAGAGGTCCTCCGCTTCGGGCGTGATCGGACGCTGATCACGATCCCGGAGAAACGGCCGGCGGTCGTCCGGCCTGCGCAGGCGCCGGTGTACTGCATCCGCGGTATCCGGCGTGCGCCTCGTTACTGCGGGAACAGGACGATGCGGCGGGCCCGGCCGCCTACCGTCGTGATCGTGCAATACCTGGAACATCGGTGGGTGCCGCCCTGGCTCAACCGTCATCGGGCGCGGCTCGGTGACGTGGTGCTCGCGGCTGCCCAGCTCGTGGTGGTCCTGCGGCTGGACGGCGGACCGGTCACCGGATGGCTGGCTCTGCTGGCCCTGTTCGCTGCCGGGGCCACCCTGCTCCGCCGGCGGTACCCGGAGCATCTCCTGGCTCTGACCACCGTCCTAGCGGTGATCACCATCGTGGCCGGGACGCCGGGCGGCGGACTGTTCATCACGGTCGGCGTGCTGACGTACTCGGCCGCGCTCTACAGTTCGCGCCGGCGTCCCTGGTTCTACGCCGCGGTGGTGTGGGGCACGCTGATCGCCGCCGGGACCGCGAAGCACGGCTGGAGCTGGTGGGAGCCGGGCCAGTTCGGGCTCTTCGCCTTCATCTTCGGCGGGGCCGGGGCCGGCGACTCGACCCGGATGCGCCGCGCCTACATCGCCGAGGTGACCGAACGGGCCCGCCAGGCCGAGCTGACCCGCGAGGAGGAGGCCCGGCGGCGGGTGATGGACGAGCGGCTGCGCATCGCCCGCGAACTGCACGACGTGGTGGCCCACCACATCGCGGTGATCAGCGTGCACGCCGGAGCGGCCGACCACGCGTTGCGCGACCAGCCGGAGAAGGTGTGGCCGGTGCTCGGGCACATCCGTACCGCCGCGGACACCGTCCTCGAGGAGATCAAATCGGTGATCAGCGTGCTGCGCGACCCGGACGAGATGACCAGCACCGAACCGACCCCCGGGATGGACCGGCTGCCCGACCTGCTCGACGGGCTGCGGGCCATGGGCTTCGCGGTCCGGCAGCAGCAGCGCGGCGACACCCGGCCGCTGCCCGCGGTGGTCGACCTGGCCGCGTTCCGGATCGTGCAGGAGGCGCTCACCAACGCCCACAAGTACGGCGACGGCAGCGCGCTGCTCGACATCGAGTACGGCCCGGACACCGTCGCCCTCGAGATCACCAACCGAACGGCCCGGCCGCAGCCGCACAGCTCCGGATCCGGTCTGGGCCTGATCGGCATGCGGGAACGGGCCGCCGCCGCGCACGGCACGATCACCACCGGGGCCATTGCGGGCGGCTCGTTCCGGGTCCACGCCGTGTTGCCCGCGGCAGCGATGGACAGCGACCGGAAGGTGCTGACGTGACGATCCGGGTGCTGCTCGCCGACGATCAGGCGCTGATCCGGGCCGGCTTCAAGATGATCATCGACGCCGATCCCGGGCTGGCGGTGGCGGGGGAGGCCGAGGACGGGCGGGAGGCGGTCGACCTGTGCCACACCGCGCGGATCGACGTGGTGCTGATGGACATCCGGATGCCGCACATGGACGGCATCGAGGCCACCCGGCGGATCGCCGCCGACGAGCGGCTGGCCGGGGTACGCGTACTCGTGCTGACCACGTTCGACAACGACGACAACGTGGTGCTCGCGCTGCAGGCCGGGGCGAGCGGATTCCTCGGCAAGAACGTCGCGCCGGCCGAACTGGTGAACGCGATCCGGGTGGTGGCGGCCGGTGAAGCACTGCTGTCGCCGAAGGCCACCCGGGGGCTGGTCAGCCGGTTCATCCACCAGATCCGGTCACCGGCGGTGCGCCGGCTGCCGGCTCTGGACCTGGTCACCGAGCGGGAGATGGAGATCATGGTGCTGGTCGCGCACGGGCTGAGCAACGACGACATCGCCCAGCGGTTGCACGTCTCGCCGCTGACGGTCAAGACCCACGTCAACCGTACGATGATCAAGCTGAACGCTCGGGACCGGGCGCAACTCGTCGTCATCGCGTACCAGAACGACCTGCTCAGACCGACCGACGTGCTGCCGGAACCGGGCCGGTGAGCCCGGCCCGGTCACGACTTCGATCTCTCAGCTGGTGATGCGGAACGTGGCGTCGCCGCGTTCGGTGGCGGTGCTGATCGGGTCCACCCGCAGCAGGTAGTTGTAGTGCCGCAGGTAGCGGGTCGGATAGTTGTAGGACTGGAACGACGACCAGCTCGCGTCGGCCAGGCCGGCCACCTGCCGGAATGTCGAGTCGGCCGCGAACGTGCTGGTCCCGTCGTTGGGCGCGAGAACCATGTCGTAGTTGTAGTGCCGCAGGTAGTAGCCCGGGTAGTTGGCCGATTCGAACGAGACGTACCCGGAGTTGTTCGCCAGGCCCGGCACCACCCGGAACTGGGCGTCCTGCGCCGGGCTGACCGAGGCGTCGATCCGGACGTCGAGGTTGGAGTGCCGCACGTAGCGGGTCTGGAAGTTGTACGACTGGATCCGGTTGAGCGGCGTCGAGGTGCCCCACTTGGCGAGCACCCGGCTCTCCTCGGCGGCGGTCAGGTTCAGGATCGAGCCGTGCCGCTTGCGGGTGACGCCGAGGCTGTAGTCGGTGCGGGTCCGGAAGTTCTGGGTGCTGCCCAGGTTCGTCGAGGTCACCGGCATGTACCCGCGGCCGGTGGCGTACTGGTCGAGCCAGAGGTTCCACTCGTTCGTACCGTTGGTCTGCGCCCACATCGGGCCCTCGACCACGTTGCCGCCGGTGGCGCCGTTGGAGATGCCGAGGTGCTGCAGGTCGCCGATCCGGGTCCAGGAGCCGAGGATCGAGTTGCTGCCCTCGATGGTGATCTGCCCGTCCGCCGAGGCGCGGTAGTAGCGGTAGCCGCCCAGGCTGTTCGGCACCTCGATGATCTGGGTGTCGATGATGCCCTGGCCGGTACCCCGGTCGATGTAGAGCTGCGGGGCGGTGAAGGTGCGGAAGTCGCTGGTCCGGACGTACCAGATGCGGTGCTTGGTCACGCCGTTCAGTGCCGAGTTGGTGGCCCAGTAGACGACGTAGTCGCCGGTGGCCGCGTTGTAGACGGCCTCGGGCGCCCAGGCGTCCCCGGCCCCGGTGATCGCGCCGGCCACGTTGAGCAGCCGGGGCGCGGACCAGTTGACCAGGTCGGTGGACTCCCAGACGACCAGTGACTTGCTGCCGCGGTTGGCGGCGTCGCTCCACGAGGTGCCGCTGGCGATCCGCAGGTCGGTGGCGATGATCCAGTACCGGTTGCCGGCGGGGTTCCGGATGATGGCGGGGTCGCGGACGCCCTGGGTGCCGACGGTGGAGAGCAGGACCGGGCTGCCGTTGTTGAGGTCGGTCCAGTTCCGGCCGTCCTTGCTGTGGGCCAGGTAGATCTGCTCGCCGCGGGCCGACTCCCCGATGAAGTGGGCCATCAGGTAGCCGGTGAACGGGTCGAGGGCGGCGGCCGGGCTCACGACGGCCAGGGTCCAGCCGGTGACGGTGAGGATGGCGAGGCTGAGGAGGGTGCTGATCCGGACGAGGATTCTATGCATCGGACCTTCTCTGCTGGGGATTCTGTTAGCGCTAACGCATCGCTCGGTGTCGCTGCAACAGATTGTTTCGGAGTGTTGACGGCCGTAACTTTCTTGTCAAGATGTTCGGGGTGGCGCGCCGGGATGTGAACGTTGCCGTAGGTCGGCCTCATCTGTCGGCCGAATCTGCCGATGAGTCGGACATGGGAATCGGAGTGCGGCCGAGTGCAGGCCAGGTCACCGCGAAGCGCAACCCGGTGGCGGGCCGGCTCGCCGACTTCGGGGTGGGTACCAAGATCTACGTGTCGGTGCTCGCCATCGCCGTCGCCGCACTGGCCATCGGCGCCCTCGCGATCAGCCGGATGAGCACCCTCAACGACGGCATCACCGAGATGAAGACCCGGCATGTCGATGCGCTCGTGCAGCTCAGCATCCTGCGCGGCGCAGCCGGTGACGGCTTCCAGGGTCTCTTCGGATGGGCCATCAACACGGAGGCCGCCGCCAAGGAGAACTCCCGGAAGCTCGCCGAGGAGGCGGACACGCATTTCGTGACCGCGCTGGACTCCTACCGGGCCCTGGCCACCGACTCGCCGGAGCGCATGGAGGCGGCGCGCAAGCTCGGTGACACGTTCGCCTATTACCGCAACCTGCGCGACGTGGCCCTGTTCCGCGAGGCGCCGGCCGCCGGCTTCGAGATGCCCGCCACCGATCAGATCGTGCCGGTCTGGAACAAGACCCAGGCCGACCTCAAGGGCGCCATCGAGGAACTGCAGCGGGTCGAGTCCGCCGAGTCCGCCGAGATGGCCGCGGAGGCTGCGGCGACCTACCGGAACGCCCGTACCCAAATGATCATCTTTGTGGCGGTGGCGTTGCTGCTCGGTCTCGGCCTGGCGGCCTTCGTCTGCCGGGTCATCGTCCGGCAGCTCGGCAGCGTCTCCACCTCGCTCGCCGCGGTCGCCCAGGGCGACCTGACCGTCCCGGCCGAGGTGCAGGTCCGCGACGAGCTCGGCGGCATGGCGGTAGCCGTGAACACCGCCCGCGACGGCCTGCGCGAGATGGTCGGCGAACTGACCACCAGCTCGCAGGTGCTCGGGCAGTCCACCCAGCGTCTGACCGGCGCCACCGAGCGGATCGGCGAATCAGCCCGGGAAGCCTCCGACCAGGCGGACGCGGTCGCCGCGGCGGCCGGTTCGGTCTCCTCCAACGTGCAGACCGTCGCCGCCGGCAGCGAGGAGATGGGCGTCTCGATCCGGGAGATCGCCGAGAGCGCCAACGAGGCTGCCCGGGTCGCCTCCGAAGCGGTCGGCGTCGCCGAGACCACCAACGCGACCGTCTCCAAGCTCGGCGACTCCAGCGCCGAGATCGGCAACGTGGTCAAGGTGATCACCTCGATCGCCGAGCAGACCAACCTGCTGGCCCTCAACGCCACCATCGAGGCGGCCCGCGCCGGCGAGATGGGCAAGGGCTTCGCCGTAGTCGCCAGCGAAGTCAAGGACCTCGCTCAGGAGACCGCCCGGGCCACCGAGGACATCTCCCGGCGGGTCGAGGCCATCCAGTCGGACACCGCCAACGCGGTCGCCGCGATCGGCGAGATCTCGACGATCATCGCGCGGATCAACGACTACCAGCTGACCATCGCGTCGGCGGTCGAGGAGCAGACCGCGACCACCGGCGAGATGAGCCGCAGCGTCGGCGACGCTGCGCAGGGCAGCACCGAGATCGCCAGCACGATCACCGGCGTCGCGAACGCCACCCAGAGCACGACCGCCAACCTGGTCGAGGCGACCGGCACGGCGACCGAGCTCGCCGGGATCAGCGCCGAGCTGCAGCGGGTGATCGGCCGCTTCCGGATCTAGCTTCTGGCGACCTAGCGGTTCAGCAGATCCTTCATCTTGGTGGCGATGAGGCCCGCGGCGCGCCGCGGGCTCAGCCGGTAGAGCCGGTCCATCATCCGGGCGTCGGATCCGATCAGGACCCGGTACGCGTCGCGCTCCATCCCGTCGAGGATGTCCCGGGCGGCGCGTTCCGGCGTGGTGATCCGGCCGGCCTGCCTCGCCGCGGCGGCCTCGTCCACCGGCATCGCGACGCCCGAGTTGGCGCCGATGTTGGTGGCGACACCGCCCGGGAAGACGCTGGTCACCCGGACCGTGGTGCCCTCACACTCGGCGTGCAGCCCCTCGGTGAGCAGCTTCACCGCGGCCTTGGAAGCGCCGTAGATCGTCTGGCCCGGCACCGGCAGGAAGCCGCCCATGCTGGACACGTTGACGATGTGCCCCTCCGGCCGGTCCAGCAGCACCGGCAGGAAGGTCTTGGTCAGGTACAGCGTGCCGGACCAGTTGACCGAGAAGACCCGGTCGATGGTCTCGAAGTCCAGATCCTTGAGCCGTGTGAACGGCTGAATGATCCCGGCGCAGTGCACCAGGCCGTCAACCGCACCCCATCGCCGGGCGACCGTTGCGGGTAGTGCTTGCACTCCGCTCTTGTCCGCGACGTTCAGTTCGTGCACCGACAGCAGATCCCCAGGCCCGTCGACGGCTCCGCTCCCAGCCCCCACCGCGGTCCCGGCTCCCGCCCTGGTTCCGGCTTTCGTGTCGGCTCCGACCCCTGCCTTGGTTCCGGCTTCCGTCCAGGCTCCATCTTTCGCCCTGGCTCCGGCTTCTGTCCGGGCGCCGGGCTTGGCTGCGGCTTCCGTCCTGGTTCCGGCGGCGGCTCTGGCCTGGTCCGCGGCCAGCTTCGCGGTCTCCGCCAGCGCTGCCGCATTGAGGTCGACGGCCGCGACACGCGCACCACGCCGCACCGCCTCGAGCGCCACCGCACGGCCGATGCCACTGCCGGCACCCGTGACGACCAGTACTTTCCCTGCCGCCTTCATGTCGCTCCTCGAGGGGTTCCGACCCTATATAGAGTCCGGATACAGTGACCTGTATGCGGATCACCATACCGACCGCGCGGATCTTGGCCGCGCTCCTCACGGAGCCCGACGCGGATCGGTACGGTTTGGAGCTCATGCAGTCGACCGGCCTGGCCAGCGGCAGCCTGTACCCGATCCTGCACCGCCTCCAGGAGGCCGGCTGGCTCGAGGCCCGCTGGGAGCAGATCGACCCCTCCGCCCAGGGCCGCCCGGCCCGCCGCTTCTACCGCCTCACCCCGGACGGCGCCGTCAACGCCCGACAGGCCCTGGCCGAGCTCCGCGCCCAGACCTCCATCCCCGGTGCCACCCCCGGAACCCCCAACCCCGCCTGGTAGCCACTCAGCCTCACCCGGCACCTTCCCCGCCACGAAACAGCCCTGGCCGTTAGCCACCGCGCCCAGCTGTCGGCCAGTGTCGTCTCCCGCCCGCGGATGCAGCCGTGGGCGTCAGCCGCCGTGCCCAGCTGTCGCTCAATGTTGTTTCCCGGCCGCGGATGCAGCTCTGGCTGTCAGCCACCGCGCCCAGCTGTCGCCCAGTGTCGTCTCTCGCCCGCGGATGCAGCCGTGGGCGTCAGCCGCCGTGCCCAGCTGTCGCTCAATGTTGTTTCCCGGCCGCGGATGCAGCCACCGGCTACCGGCCTCCGGCATGATCAACTTCGGCCCAGGCACATCGCAGCCGACCCAGCCGTCACTCAGGCATGGAAGGGCTCGTCGATTTTTAACTCGCTGTTTTGATCAAGGCGGGTGCGGTGAATCCGGCGGCGCGGGTGTGAGCGGCGAGGTCGGTGTGGTTGGTGAGGCGGATGTTGCTGGGTTCGATGGGGTGCTGGATTTGGGTGAGCAGGGTGCGGGTGTTGCGGATGGCGACGTTGATGGTGGTGCCGGCGACGCCGAACAGATCGGCGATGACCTTGCGGGGCAGTTGGTAGCGGTCGTGGAGCAAGGTGGCCAGTAGTTGGTGGCTGAGGGTGACGCGGATCTTGCGGCCGCCGCCGCGGGGCCGGGCGTGGCCGCGCAGGTTGTGCAGGAACGCTTCGTGTTGGGCTTGATGGGGAACGGTGAGCCGGCTGATCAGGTCGTTCCATGCGCTGTCGGGCATGCCGGTGATGGCCGGGTGCACCAGCGCGGCCAGGTGATGCAGCGGTGGTAGGGCTGTCGCGGGTTCGCCGGCGGGTGTGGCCGGGTCGGGGCGCAGGGTGTAGTTCCAGTCGCCGTGCCAGTCGTGACGGTCGATGGCCAGGGTGCTCATCTGCTCGTCGGTGATGACGACGCCGGTCGGGTAGTGGCCGGTGTCGAGTTCGGCGTGCACGCGCAGCCCGCTGCTGGTGGTGGTCGCGGCGATCGTGTGGACGATGGTCTCGTGGCTGGTCAGGGGTCGTGCCCGCCAGTTCATCGAGATGTGGGCGAACAAGCGATGCTCGATACGGTTCCATTTACTGGTGCCGGGCGGGAAGTGGCAGACGGTGATCGGTAGCCCGATTTCGGCGGCGAGAGCGGCCAGATCCGTTTTCCAGGCGCGAGTGCGGTAGCCGTTGGATCCGCCGGCGTCCGCGGTGATCAAGAGCCGTCCGGCGTTCGGGTAGCGGTCACGGCCGTAGCCGTCCCACCAGCGGCGCAGAGTGGCGACGGCGAACGCGGCGGTGTTGTGGTCGGTGCCGACGGCGACCCAGCCGGTGTCGGCGGCCAAGTCGTAGACCCCGTAGGGGATCACCTGTCCCAGCTGCGGATCGGCGAAGTCGTGGGTGCGGACTACGGCCGGCTCACCGGCAGGCCGCCACTCGCGGCCCTTGTTCGCGAACGCGCCGACGAGTTCCTTCTTCTTCGTATCGACGCTGACGACCGGGTCACCGCTGGACAGATAATCCTTGACCTGCTCGTTGATGTAGCCGAACTGGGCGTCGCGGTCGGGATGGCGTCTGCCTTCCAGAGTCTTGGCATTGCCCTGAAGGCTGAATCCCTCACCGTGCAGCAGAGCAGCGATCGTGTCCGGCCCGGCCTTATGACCCCGCCCGGCCAGTTCCTGCGCAAGGTGGCGCAACGACTTCGTCGTCCATCGCAGCGGCGACATCGGGTCCCCCCGCTCGTCCGGCTCGACCAGCCCCAACAACGCCGGCATCAGAGCGGGATCATGTTCGGTCACCGGCTTCCGGCCGCCACCGGCACGGCGGACCCGGCCCAGCGGCGCCACCCCGGCCTCCAACTCATCGACGCCCGCAGCCACCGTGCCCTCCCGGACCCCGGCAGCTCGCGCTACCGCCCGGATCCCGCCATGCCCCAGCACCCGAGCCTCAGCACCCAGCAGCAACCGGCGTTGCCGCTCGTCCAGATGCGGCAAGATCACCTCAAACTTCGCTGCCAGCCTGCCCCGTTCCTCCTCCGATACCGCCATAACAGATCAACGCATCGAAATCCGCCAAGCAACGGCTTGTTCTTCGACGAGCCCGAATAGCGGCGGATTACCTGCGTGATCGCCGGCTCGGCTCGGCCGGCCGTCGCTCAGGCATGGAATAGCGGCCGGATTACCTGCGTGACCGCCGGCTCGGCCCGGCCAGCCGTCGCTCAGACATGGAACAGCAGCGTTATTAGGTGCGTCACGGCCAGCCGGGTTGGGTCCGGCTTGGGCTGAAGCACGGAATGGGGTCATCGGAGAGGTGCGTGGCGGCCAGCCGGCTGACGTGCGGGCAGTCTTGATCTTGTGGGCGCGAGTCGGCGAGCGGTGGGCGGCCAGCGATGGGCCGCGAGCGGTGGGCGGCGAGCGATGGGTGGCGAGCTGGGGCGCGGCAAGGTCGAGGTAGGGCGCCATCTGCAGATGGTGCTGGGGAGGCTGCAAAGGGAAACGGCGTGTGTCAGCAGCCACGCGGGAATTGGAAATAAAGCGGCTATATCAGCCGCCGCTGATAGTTGAAGCCCCATTTTGCTGCGCTTTTGGAATTAGCGCCACTTCTCGATGATCAAGGGGTTGACCGGGGATGAGAGGGCAGTAAGGTCTTTCGTTGCGCATTCTTCGGGATCGTTGAAGCGCGATTTAAGCCGCCCCTAACTGAAACTTAAAACAACCGAGGAAATGGACATGCGCGCAACGCATTCGATCGCGGCGGCGGTCGCCGTGATCGCCGCCCTGGCGACGGGAGCGTGCTCCAACGGCGACCCGGCAGCCACCGGCGACGCCAGCGAGGTCGCCGCGAACTCGGCCGCGCAGCCCGGTGCCGCGGCGGCCGCGGGAGCACCCGGCGCGCCATCCGCCGGACCGGAAGCTGGGCCGGGAGCCGGACCAGGAGCTGGGCTGGGAGCCGGACCAGGAGCCGGGCCGGGAGCTGGACCGGGCGGTGGGCCAGGCGCCGGACCCGGGACGGCGACTGCCGCCACTGGACCATGCGGCCGGAAAGCCTCCACCAAGCCCACAACCAGGATCACCGAGGTAAAGCTCGGCACAAAGGTGACCGGCTACAGCGGCGAGGCCGACACCGACCCCTTGCCGATGGCGATCGCGGCCCGCCCCGACGGCGGCTCCTGGCTGGCTTGGCGCGGCGCCGACGGCAAGGTCTACCTCGGCAAGCTGGGTTGCGACGACAAGCTGGTAGGCAAGCCCACCAGCTTCGCCGGGATCGACCTGCAGGATGTGCAGGCCGACGCCAACGGCGGCGTACTGCTGCTCACCCGCAAGGGCACCTGCGGCACCGGCCCGCTCTGCGGCGGCGAGTCCAGCCCGTGCAACACCATGCACATGATCCGGTTCGACAATGCCGGCAAGCAGGTCTGGCAGCGGCAGGTCACGAACCTGACCGGCGGGCGCCAGGGGTACGACGACGGGGCGCGGTTCGTCTGGTGGTACCAGCATCACGGCCGGCTGGCGACCGACGGCAAGAACTGGGCGGCCTATTTCGGTACGGCGATCACCGTCAAGAACGGCAACTGCGTCGACATTCACCAGGGCGACCGGATCCAGGTGGTCAACGCGAAGGGCAACCTGGTCAGCGGGCACAAGGACGCCGCCGAGGTCGGTTGCAGTCACGCCTGGACGTCGCGGATCGTCTGGGATCCGCGGACGAAGCGGTTCGTCGCGGTCTGCGCCACCGACAACAACTGCCGGATCGCGCGGCCCAACCCGTACCGGACGGTGGCCGCGGGCAAGTGCGACGGCACGCTCTTCGGTGGCGATCTGGTGCTTGCGAAGAGCAAGGGCTATTGGACTGCTTGGAGCCAGGGCGCATCGGTACGCCTTGAGCACTTCACCACCGGCAAGTCGGACACCACGATCCGCACCGGGGTGTCGTCCGCCCATCCGCACCTGGTGTCCTACGGCGCCGGGCGGATGCTGCTGGCCTGGCAGTCCGGGTCCACGATGGCCGCCCGGGTGTATGACTCCGGCACCGGCAAGGCGGTCGGCGCCCAGTTCACGATCAAGGTGAAGGACCACAGTTACCAGGCGTTCAAGGCGTACCCAGACGGCAGTGCCGCCTACCCGGCCGCCGGCAGTGGCAACACCTCGATCAGGATCGCTCGGGTACTGCCGGTGAGCTGACCGGCACCCAGTCCACGTACTTGCCGGTCCGGTTGTCGCCGGACGACCGGCCGGCGAGTCGTCGCTGAATCCACGGCAGGACATGCTCGCGGTAGTACCGGGCCTCGGCGATCAGGTTCAGTGAAGCAGCCGGTCCGGGCGCGATGACGTGTGCCTCGGTCGGGTAGCCGAGCGCGGTGAGCACCTTGCTGGCGACCCGGCGATGTCCGTTCGCGTTCAGGTGCAGGCGGTCGGTCGACCAGTAGTCGCGCCGCTGGATCTCCCGGTCGTTGAACATGTCGACGAAGACGACGTCGTACCTGTCCACGAACCCGCGGACCGCATCGGTCAGGGCCGCGCCCTTCGGGCGCATCCGGCTGCCGAACGGCAGATGCCCGGACGGGTCGGCGCCGCTGAGGAGCAGGACGCGTACGCCCGCCTCGTTGCACCGCTGCACCGCGCGTTCGGTCAGCCGGACGAGGTGGGCCAGGTCACCGCCTGGGCGCATCATGTCGTTGCCGCCGCCGTTGAGCGAGAGCAGGGTCGGCTGCGGGGAGAGAGCCAGTGCCGCGTCGAGTTGCTCGGTGACGATCGGTTCCAGCAGGCGGCCGCGGATGGCGAGATTCGCGTACTGAATCGTCTCGCCCTCACCGGCTGCGATGCCGGCGGCGACCAGGTCGGCCCAGCCACGCTCGGTCCCGTCCGGCTGGGTGTCGCCCAGCCCTTCGGTGAAGCTGTCCCCGATCGCGACATACCGCGTCATCTCGCCCTCCCCGCTGAAATCCGGCTGGTTAACAGGGCTGTTCGGAAGACCACGAAACAGCCGTGTTGACCAGCCCGACGCTACCGGGCGGTAGGCACCTTCTGCGCAGCCTTGTGGGCCGCACGACACCAAGCCAGCCGCCACCGAGCCGAGCCGGCCGGCGCCAAGCCGGCCCATGCCGAGCCGGCCGAGAACCCGAGCGGGGCGAGGCCCGGGATCAGGCCGGCCAGTCGACACTCAGGTAGCGGGTCTCCTGGAATTCGCGCAGCCCATCGCGGGCGCCCTCACGCCCAAGACCGCTCTGCTTCACCCCACCGAACGGCGCGGACGGATCAGAGACCAGCCCGCGGTTGATCCCCACCATCCCGGCCTCGATCGACTCGCCCAGGCGCAGAGCGCGGGCCAGATCACCGGCGAAGACGTACGCGGCCAGCCCGTACTCGGTGTCGTTGACCTGTGCGAGGAGCGCGGCCTCGTCGGTCCAGGTGACCACCGGCGCGACCGGTCCGAAGATCTCCTCGCGCAGAATCGCCGCCCCCGCCGGCACATCCACCAGCACAGTCGGCGGGTAGAAATGCCCGGCACCCTCCGGACAAGCAGCCTGATGGGCGATCCGGGCGCCGCTCTCCTCCACCGCGCGCCGAACCCGGTCGACCGCCGCCGCGCTGATCAGCGGCCCGATGTCCGACCCGTCACCGGCCGGCCCCACGATCAGCTTCTCCACCCGCGCGCCGAACCGGGCCACGAACTCGTCCGCCACCGCCGCGTGCACATAGAACCGGTTCGCAGCGGTGCACGCCTGCCCGCCGTTCCGGAATTTGGCGACCATCGCTCCGGCGACGGCAGCGTCCAGGTCGGCGTCCTCGGTGACGATGAACGGCGCGTTGCCGCCCAGCTCCATCGACGAGTTGACCACCCGGTCGGCGGCGTGCCGCAGCAGCACCCGGCCGACCGCGGTGCTCCCGGTGAAGGAGATCTTGCGGACCCGTTCGTCGTTCAGCCAGGCGCCGACGACGCCGGACGAGTCGGTGGTGGTGACCACGGTGACGACGCCGTCCGGCAGGCCCGCTTCGGTGAGCAGCCGGGCGACCGCGAGGGCGGTCAGCGGAGTCTCCGCGGCCGGCTTGAGGACCGCGGTGCAGCCGGCCGCGAGCGCCGGCGCGATTTTGCGGGTGGCCATCGCGGCCGGGAAGTTCCAGGGCGTGACCAGCGCGGCGACGCCGACCGGGTGATGCGAGACGAGGGTACGGGCGCCGCCCGCCGCAGCCTCCCCGTATTCGCCACCAGGCCGCACCGCCTCCTCGGCGAACCAGCGGAAGAATTCTGCTGCGTACGTCACCTCGCCCGCCGCGTCGGACAGCGACTTGCCGTTCTCCCGGCTGATCAAGCGGGCCAGTTCGTCCCGATCGCGCAGCATCAGCTCGAACGCGCGGTGCAGGATCTCCGACCGCCGCCGCGGCGCGGTCCGCGACCAGGAGGGAAAGGCGGCGGTGGCCGCGTCCACAGCCTGCCGCGCCTCGGCGACGCCCTGGTCAGGCACCTCGGCGACCACGTCGAGGGTGGCCGGGTCAAGGACTTCGAAGGTCCGGCTCATCGGGCGATCTCCTGGGGGGTGAGGTGGGGCGCGGCGCCGGCGGGGCGGCGGAAGCGAGGCACCGTGATAGCGGGCGCGGCGCCGGTGTGGCGGCGGATGCGAGGCGCGGCGGCCGCGCTCATCGCACGGCCTCGAAGGCGGCGTCGAGCACGTCGAAGGCGTCGTGCAGCAGCTCGTCGCTGATCGTGAGTGGGGGCAGGAAGCGCAGTACGTTGCCGTAGGTGCCGCAGGTCAGCACGATCACACCCTGTTGATGGGCGGCGCGGGCGACGTCCCGGGCGAGTCGCGGGTCGGGTTCGGTGCTGCCGGGTCGAACGAGTTCCACGGCGATCATGGCGCCGCGTCCGCGTACGTCACCGATGCGATCGTCTCGATCCCGCAACCGCGACAGACGCTCCACGAGCAAGCCCTCGATCTTCCGGGCCCGCTCGGCGAGGCCGTCGGCCTCGATCGTCTCGATGGCCGCGAGAGCGGCCGCGCAGGCCAGCGGATTGCCGCCGTAGGTGCCACCCAGGCCGCCCACGTGCGGCGCCTGCATGATCTCGGCACGGCCGGTCACCGCCGAGAGCGGCAGGCCACCGGCGATGCCCTTCGCGGTCACGATCAGGTCCGGCACCACACCCTCACGCCCACAGGCAAAGAGATCACCGGTACGCGCGAAGCCCGTCTGCACCTCATCAGCGACGAAGACGACGCCGCTGGCCCGGCACCAGGCCGCCAGCGCGGGCAGGAACCCGGGCGCCGGCTCGATGAACCCGCCCTCACCCTGAATGGGCTCGATGACCAGCGCCGCCAGGTTCTCCGCGCCGATCTGCTTGTCGATCTGGTCGATCGCGCGGGCCGCCGCGGCCGCCCCGTCCAGGTTCCCGTCCCGGTACGGGTAGGACCCCGCAGCCCGGTACACCTCGGGCGCGAACGGCCCGAACCCGTGCTTGTACGGCTTGCTCTTCGCCGTCATCGCCATGGTCAGGTTCGTCCGCCCGTGGTACGCGTGATCGAACACCACGACCGCGTCCCGGCCGGTGTGCACGCGGGCGATCTTCACCGCGTTCTCCACCGCCTCGGCGCCCGAGTTGAACAGCACCGTCCGCTTCTCGTGGTCACCCGGCGTGATCCGGTTGAGCGTCTCGGCGACCGCCACATATCCGTCGTACGGCGTGACCATGAAGCAGGTGTGGGTGAAGGCCTCGAGCTGCGCGGCGACCGCTGCCTGCACGCGGGGCGCGCTGGCGCCGACCGAGGTGACGGCGATCCCGGAGCCCAGGTCGATCAGGTGGTTGCCGTCGACGTCGACGACGATGCCGCCACCGGCGCGGGCGGCGAAGACCGGCATCGTGGTGCCGACGCCGTCGGGGACCGCCGCGGTCTTGCGGCTCATCAGGTCGAGGGAGCGGGGGCCGGGGAGGTCGGTGACCAGCCGGCGCTGCTGTTCGATGCTCACGCCGCCAGTCTCGGATCGCCCGCTATGCCTGTCCATTACCATCTGAGCACCTCAGCTATGCCTCGGAGGCATGATGGAGCTCCGGCACCTCCGGTACTTCGTGACCACCGCGGAGGCCGGCACGGTCAGCGGCGCCGCCGAACGCCTGCACCTCACCCAGCCCGGTCTGTCCCGCCAGCTGCGGCAGCTCGAACGCGACCTCGGCGTGGTCCTCTTCGACCGCTCCGGCGGCCGGCTGGCGCTCTCGACCACCGGCCGGGAACTCCTCCCGCAAGCCCGTGACCTGCTCCAACGTGCCGACGCGTTGCGGGTCGCGGCAGGCTTCCACGCTCAGGGCCGGCTGTCCCGGCTCACCATCGGCGCGCCGACGGTCACCCTGACCGACGTGGTGTCGCCCTTCATCGCGACGCTGGCGCCCGAGGACCCGACCATCGACGTGCTCGGCGCGGACGGGCTCTCCCCGGCGGAGACGCTGCGGCTCGGCGCCGACCTGGCGATCGGCACGGTCCGCCCGGCGGCGCCGTACCGGTCGCGGGCCCTCGCTGTGCTGCCGGTCTGGGCGTACGTGCACGAGGGCCACGCGTGGGCCGGCCGGGGCAGCGTGCCCCTCGCCGAGCTGCTGGCCGAACCGCTGATCGCGCTGCCGCCGGCGTTCACCGCGCGGCAGTCCCTCGACAACGCCGGCGCCGGATATGCGACGGCGATCGAAGCCGCCAACGGCACGGTCGCGCAGGCTCTGGCCGCCGCGGGCCGGGGGATCGCGGTGGTCTCCGACGATCCGCGGTTCGGGTTGGTCCCGCTCGCCGTGACCACCGGTGACCAGCGGCTCAGCATTCGGCTCGCCGCGGTCTGGGACTCCCGGCACGTGGCCGCCGCGACCATCGCCGAGTTCGCCGGCCGGCTCGGCCGGTTCGTTCGTCGCCGATACGACGCCCCCGCCGAGTGACCCCCGGCGATATCATCCGGGGTAGGCGGTGAGCAGCATGACTGATCACAATCGAGGGACGCCTCGGCGGGGGCGGGCCCGGAAACGGGCGATTCGCGCGCAGGCGGCCCGCGCCGGCGTCGCCTACTCCGTCGCTGCGCGCCAACTGGACGCGGTGGGTCTGCAGTCCGGCGAGACGATCGCCAGTTACGGGCGCACCATCTACCCGGCCGGGCACGACACGCACCGTCAGCGTCTGGTCGAGGAGCGCGCTTTGCGTACGTTCGAGCAGCGCCGAGCGGACACCCGGCGCGCCGCGCTGCTGCCGGACGGACGGGCTCAGCACCTGGTGGAGCGGTTCCCACCGACCCGCGGCCGGCCGGGCTCCCGGGTCGGGATGCTCTATCACGGCGAGGGCCGCCAGGGGCTGCTCTCGATGCTGTACTCGGCGGTTGCCGCCCGCGCCCCGGGCCTGGTGCCGCCGGTCGGCAGCCTGGCCTGGATCGCCGAGATGGGCGAGGAGACCGCCGTCGACATGGAGTGCGCCGACCTCGACCGGGAGGCCCGGGCGCTGGTGGGCCGCGAGCCGTTCGACGGGCCGCACTTCACCGGCGTCCGGCAGATCCTCGACGCGCTGCTGATGGTCGCCAACGACGGCCATGCGCCCGGCGCGCGGGTCCGGATCCTGACCGACCCGTACCGGAATCGGACCGCGACCATCGTCGGCGCGGAGTGGGGGCCGCCCGGCCCGCCCACGGCGTACCGGGTGCAGGTCGAAGGCACCGCGACCGTGCTGACCACGGTGCCCGGCGAGCTGGTCGTGCTCGCCGGGCAATGACGGCTACTTCTCGTCCTCCCCGCCCGCGGCCGCGGGCACCTTCTCCCGGCCCTTGCTGCGGAAGGTCAGCTTCTCCGGTTTGCCCTTGCTGTCGACCACCACGGTCTGGCCGGGCCGCAGCTCGTTGAAGAGGATCTGCTCGGAGAGCGGGTCCTCCAGGTCGCGCTGCACGGTGCGGCGCAGCGGCCGGGCGCCCATCACCGCGTCGAACCCCTTGGTGGCCAGGAACTTGCGGGCCTTCGCGCTGACCTCCAGGCCCATGTCCTTGCTCTTCAGCTGCTCCGCGATCCGGGCGACGAAGATGTCGACGATCTTCAGGATCTCGTCCTCGGAGAGCTGGTGGAAGACGATCGTGTCGTCGATCCGGTTCAGGAACTCCGGCCGGAAGTGCTGCTTCAGCTCGTCGTTGACCTTCGTCTTCATAAGCTCGTAGTTGTTCTCCGTGCTCTCCGACGTCTGGAACCCGAGCTGCACGGCCTTCGCCGCGTTCCGCGTGCCCAGGTTCGTCGTCAGGATGATGACCGTGTTCTTGAAGTCGACGATCCGGCCCTGGCCGTCGGTCAGGCGACCGTCCTCCAGGATCTGCAGGAGCGTGTTGAACACGTCCGGATGCGCCTTCTCGATCTCGTCGAACAGCACCACCGAGAACGGCTTGCGCCGCACCTTCTCGGTCAGCTGGCCACCCTCGTCGTAACCCACATATCCGGGAGGCGCCCCGACCAGCCGCGACACCGTGTACCGATCGTGGAACTCGGACATGTCCAGCTGGATCAGCGCGTCCTCGGAGCCGAACAGGAACTCGGCCAGCGCCTTGGACAACTCGGTCTTACCCACACCGGACGGACCGGCGAAGATGAACGAACCACTCGGCCGCTTAGGATCTTTCAAACCAGCCCGGGTACGCCGAATCGCCTTCGAAACGGCCTGGACAGCGTCCTCCTGGCCGATCACCCGCTTGTGGAGCTCGTCCTCCATGCGCAGCAGGCGCGTCGTCTCCTCCTCGGTCAGCTTGTAGACCGGGATGCCCGTCCAGTTGCCCAGGACCTCGGCGATCTGCTCGTCGTCGACCTCCGAGACGACGTCGAGATCGCCGGCCTTCCACTCCGTCTCCCGCTGCGCCTTGGTCCCGAGATACTGCTTCTCCTTGTCGCGCAGCTGCGCCGCCTTCTCGAAGTCCTGCGCGTCGATCGCGGACTCCTTGTCGCGGCGGACCTGGGCGATCTGCTCGTCGAACTCGCGCAGGTCCGGCGGCGCGGTCATCCGGCGGATCCGCATCCGGGCGCCGGCCTCGTCGATCAGGTCGATCGCCTTGTCCGGCAGGAAACGATCCGAGATGTACCGGTCGGCCAGCGTCGCGGCCGCGACCAGGGCGGCGTCGGTGATGCTGATCCGGTGGTGCGCCTCGTACCGGTCCCGCAGGCCCTTGAGGATCCGGATCGTCATCTCCAGATTGGGTTCCTCCACCCGGACCGGCTGGAAACGGCGCTCCAGGGCGGCGTCCTTCTCCACATACTTCCGGTACTCGTCGCTGGTCGTCGCGCCGATGGTCTGCAGCTCACCGCGGGCCAGCATCGGCTTGAGGATGCTCGCGGCGTCGATCGCGCCCTCGGCGGCACCCGCACCCACCAGGGTGTGGATCTCGTCGATGAACAGGATGATGTCGCCCCGCGTACGGATCTCCTTGAGCACCTTCTTCAGGCGCTCCTCGAAGTCACCGCGGTAGCGGGAACCGGCGACCAGCGCGCCCAGGTCCAGCGTGTAGAGCTGCTTGTCCTTGAGCGTCTCGGGCACCTCGCCCTTGACGATCGACTGGGACAGACCCTCGACCACGGCGGTCTTGCCGACGCCGGGCTCGCCGATCAGCACCGGGTTGTTCTTGGTCCGGCGGGACAGCACCTGCATGACCCGCTCGATTTCCTTCTCCCGCCCGATGACCGGGTCGAGCTTGCCCTCGCGCGCGGCCTGGGTCAGGTTGCGCCCGAACTGGTCGAGGACCAGCGAGGTCGCCGGAGTGCCCTCGCCGCCGGCCGGGGTGACACCCGGCACCGGTGGCTCCTTGCCGGGGTAGCCGGAGAGCAACTGGATCACCTGCTGGCGGACCCGGGCCAGATCGGCGCCGAGTTTCACCAGCACCTGGGCGGCGACGCCCTCGCCCTCCCGGATCAGGCCCAGCAGGATGTGCTCCGTACCGATGTAGTTGTGTCCCAACTGCAACGCCTCGCGGAGCGACAGCTCCAGCACCTTCTTGGCGCGGGGGGTGAACGGGATGTGCCCGGCCGGCGCCTGCTGGCCCTGACCGATGATCTCCTCGACCTGCTGCCGCACTCCCTCAAGAGAGATGCCCAGGCTCTCCAGAGCCTTGGCCGCGACGCCCTCACCCTCGTGGATCAGGCCGAGCAGCACGTGCTCGGTCCCGATGTAGTTGTGATTCAGCATCCGGGCCTCTTCCTGGGCCAGGACGACAACCCGACGCGCTCGGTCGGTGAACCGCTCGAACATGCCCATCACGTCCTCGAGCGGGCACCCACGTCACCCGCCGGACGGACGGCGCGCACGCACCGCAGCGGTCTCTCGGCGCTGAGTCGGAGACTCTTGGCCACGTCGCATGGTTGACGTGGGCAGCCACTCGTGGCACGGGCGGGCGCTCCACCCACCAGCATGCTAACCCAGTCACACCAACCCCGGCGTGATCAGCTGTCACCCCTGCTGGCAAGCTTTTCGCTCGTGGAAGCGATCCGGCTGATTCTGCTCTTCATCCATCTGATCGGGTTCGCGCTGCTGCTGGGCGGCGCGATCACGCAGTTCCTGTCCGGTAAGTACCGGATCAACCCGGCCGTGCTGTGGGGCGCGGTGATCCAGCTCGCCTCCGGCCTGCTGCTGTCGGCGCCGCTGCGCGGTGGGGGCGACGACGAGCCGAATCCGATCAAGCTCGGCGTGAAGCTGCTCTTCGCCGTACTGATCTTCATCATGGTCTTCATCCCGCGGAAGCGGACCGAGATCAACAAGGGGCACTTCATCGGCATCATCGCGCTGACCGTGATCAACGCGGCGGTCGCCGTCTTCTGGCACTGAGGGCGGGCACCAACCGCCAACTCGGGCACCGCCGCGGCCAGCGACTTCAGCCGGGGCAGCGTACGCTCGATCAGCCGCCGGTGGTCGACGGCCGTAAGATACTGCCCAGTAGGATCTCTGCCGCACCACCGCAACCGAGGGGAAACCGGGAAGCACGATGCCGCTCACTCCAGCAGACATCCACAACGTCGCCTTCAAGAAGCCTCCGATCGGCAAGCGGGGCTACGACGAGGAGGAGGTCGACGCGTTCCTGGACGAGGTCGAGCAGGAGCTGACCCGCCTCCTGGAGGAGAACGGCGCCCTCCGCGACCAGATGCAGCGCGGCGGTGGCGGCAACGCGGCCTCGACCATGGTGCTCAACAACGAGTTCGCCGACCTGACCGCCCAGCTGGAGCGGCTGCAGGAGGCCCGCGCCCGCGCCGAGCAGAACGCGCGGAGTGTGCAGTCCCAGCTCGAGCGGGCCCGCAGCGCGGCACCGGCCGGTCCCGGCCCGTCCGCCGGCGACGACGACCGCAACTCCCGGGTGCTGATGATGGCGCAGCGCACCGCCGATGAGCACATGCGCGACGCGCAGCGCGAGTCGGAGACCATCATCACCAACGCGCAGACCAAGTCCGAGCAGCTGGTCAGCGAGGCACAGCTGAAAGCCAGCACCATCGAGACCGACGCGCGGCGCAACCACACCGAGGCGATGGACAGCCTGGTGGAGAAGCGGGCCGCCCTGCTCGACGAGATCGAGCGCCTGGGTCAGCTCGCCTCCAGCTACCAGGAGGCGCTCACCAACCACGTCACCCAGCAGCTGATGGACCTGACGAGCAACCCGGAGACCTGATCTTCTCTTTTGAGTGACCGCCCGCCACTGAACCAGGTGGCGGGCGGTTGCTGTATACGCCCGCATGGATGCCTTCGTAGGTCAGGCCGCCGACGGGCGGGTGCAGGTGGAACTGGACGCCGACGGCACGCTGCGGGATATCGTTCTGGACCCGCGGGTGGCGTACCTTCCGGTCGAGGAGCTGCGGGTCGCGCTCCTCACGGCCTTCGCCTCTGCTTTCGAGGAGGTCCAGTCCCAGCCTCCACCCGAGTACCCCGCTGCTTCCGCGGCTTCCGCGGCTTCCGCGGAAGAGCTGAATTCGGCGCTGACCGAGGCCACCGACGCCGCTGAGCGCCGGTTCGCCGAGATCTCCACCGCGCTGTTCGACATCAGCCGGCGGGCGGGCCGGTCATGGTAGAGCAGGTACGCCTCGACCCGGACAGCGTCGCCGCGGCCGGTCGCGAGCTGGCCGGGCGCGCCCAGCAGATGATCGACGAGAACGCGGCGCTGGAGAACGCGGTGGCCGGCTCCGGCAGCCCGTGGGGCGGTGACGAGGCCGGGAGCGTGTTCGGGCTCGCGTACCAGGCGGTGGTCGGCGAGGCCTTCGAGGCGTTCGCGTCGTACACCGAACAGGTCGGCTTCGCCGCCGCCACCCTGGTCATGCAGGCCCGCTCGGCCGCCGAGACCGACGACGCCAACGCAGCCTCCCTCTACGGCGGCCCGCCGTCATGACCATCACGCTGCCCGACGCCCTCACCGAGCCGCTCAGCTGGATCGGCCTGGAATGGCCGGAAGCCGACGAGGACCAGCTGCAGGCCGACGGCCAGGCCTGGATCGACCACGGCACCCGGCTGCGCGCCCACGCCGAACAGGCCACCGCCACCGCCCAGCAGGTCTGGATGTCCAGCGAAGGCGCCACCATCGAAGCCTTCGAACGCTGGTGGAACACCGAGGACGGCCCCCACCGCCACCTCAACGACGCGGCCACCGCAGCTGAGCTGATCGGCGCGGCGCTGATCGCGATGGCCGGGGTGACCATCGCGATGAAGACGGCGTTCATCGCCCAGCTGACCGCCCTGGCCTTCCAGGTCGGCCAGGCAGTGGTCACGGCGTTCGCCACCGCGGGCGCGGCAGCGGCCCAGATCCCGGTGTGGATCGCGCTGACCCGGGTCGCCTGCCGCAAGCTGATCCAGCAGGCCATGGCCCTGGTCGAGGGCCAGATAGCCACCATGCTCCGCAAGGCCGCGACCCTGCTGAAGAAGGCCGGCCGCAAGGACTTGGCGGACCGCGTCACCGCACGCAGCAAAACAACCGCGCTCAAGGGCCTGCTGCGTGAGGTGGAACTCGCCGACGTGCGCAGCCCGGTCGACGGTGCCAACTTCTACTCCGGGAAGACCGACGCGGGCAAGCGAATGCGCGAGTACGCCGAGGCCAATGTCGACGGCGTCAACTCCGTCGTCCTGGAGCAGACGCCGGGCGGCAAGAAATTCGATGACAAGCTGTTGTACGAAAAGGGTTCACCGATCGACTTCGACCAAGCGGACGTCGTCTGGACGCGGCTGTCACAACGGTATGCCGAGAATGCTCAGGGTGAGGTGACCGCCTGGATCCATCAACCGAATCCGAACAGCGTCTGGTTGACCTCGGAGCGGGACGCTCTGGCGAAGAACCCGGCCGTCACGAACATTAACGTGATCGATCCGATAGCGGCACCGTAGGGAGAACAGCCGTGGCAGTGGAGGAATTGAACAGTCAGGAGTCACGCAACGACCGGGGCGTGCTGTTGCGCAGCGTCGATCGGGAAACCATGCAGGTCGAGTACCAGGGACGGACTCTCGACCTCGACGTGGACCGGGCGCCGGGTTCCTACGGCTTCTACCTGCCGAGCGATCCGTTCTGGAACGACGGCACCTCGATCTCGGAGGAGACCATGAGCCTGATCAAGGACTCGATCCGGGAGATCCGGGGCCATAAGGGCGTCGAAGTGATGTTCAAGATCGATGGAGAGTGGATCAAGGCGGAATAGCGACTGACGCCGCGGAGGCCTCACAGTGGCAGTGCGAGCGGATGCGAGGAAGGCCGGTGTGAATATTGAGATCCTGAACGATCAGGCGGCGCGCAACGATCGGGGTGTGCTGCTGCGCAGCATCGATCGCGAAACGATCCGTGTGGAGTATGAGGGCCGGACTCTGGACCTGTCGGTGGATCGAGCGCCTGATTCCTACGGGTTCCATCTGCCGAGCTCTCCGGTCTGGAGCGATGGCGGCACCATCCCGGACGCGACCATGGAGCTGATCATGGACTCGGTCGTGGAGATCCATCGCCATCAGGGGGACCCAGGCCGAGTTCTCGATCAACGATCAACGATCAATGGGTCATTCCGGAATGAGGGCGTATGCGCAGCGTGACGCCGAGCGCTGCCATGACGGTGCGAGCACTGGAATCGCAAAGCGCTGAGTGGCCGGGGCCGGTGGGGCGGCCCCGGCCGGCGGTCAGGGGTGCATCTCGTAGGCGCCTACCAGGGAGAGGACCTGCTGCCAGACCTGGGCGGTGCGGGCCTCGTCGATCACCGGGCGGCGGATCTGGGTGAGGGCCCACTCGGCCTGTTCGTCCGTGGTTGCGGCCTTGCCGTGCAGCTCCGTCGCGTATTCGGAGAAGTCGCGGACCAGGATTGCGAAGATCTCGTCGAGGAGGGCGCCGTCCAGGTCGGTCAGGGTGGCCTGTTCCAGGATCAGCTGGCCGTAGACGACCAGGGCGAACAGCTGGCCCAGGGAGAGCAGGAAGTCCAGGTCGGCCTGCTGGGTCTCGTCGGGCGCGTGCTTGAGCAGCAGGTCGCAGAGGCCGTCGGCCTGGGTGCGGAAGCGGGCCACGTTCGGCACCGCCGCGTGGGCGTCGTACGCGAGACGCCAGTCGTGGAACTGGATCTGGCCGAGGCCGCGGGCCGGGCCCTGGCGGAACAGGAACTCGTCGTCGGAGGCGTCGTGCCGGGTCGGGACCGGCGAATACTCAGCAGGGCGGAACAAATAGTTCGGCATGAACTTGAGGATCAGCGCCAGGTTGACGTGCACCGTGCCCTCGAGTTTGGGCAGGCCGCGGATGTCCTTGGCGGCCTTGTCGAAATAGGTGTCCGCCTCGAAGCCCTTGGCCGCGATCACGTCCCAGAGCAGGTCGATGACCCGCTCGCCCTCGGTGGTGACCTTCATCTTGGTCATCGGGTTGAACAGCAGGTAGCGGCGGTCGTCGGGGCCGGCCGAGCGGAAGTAGTCCACGGACCGGTCGGCGAAGAGCTTCATGGCGACCAGCCGGGCGTACGCGTCGGTCAGCTCCCGCCGCACATGCGGGAAGGCGGTGACCGGCTTGCCGTACAGGATCCGCTGGTGTGCGTGGGTGACCGCCTCGTACATGGCGTGTTCGCAGATGCCGATCGCGGCCGTGCACAGGTTGAACTTGCCGACGTTGACCGTGTTCAGCGCGGCGTCGAAGGCGGCCTTGCCGGTGTGCAGGATGTCCTGCGGACCGACCGGGTAGTCCTCGAGCCGGAACTCGCTGACGAACATCTGCGAGTTCACCACGTTCTTGACCAGGTGATAGGCAGGGTGGCGGCTGTCGGCGGCGAAGAACACGTAGCCGTCCGGGCCGTCGACGTCGGCGCGCCGGCCGAAGACCGAGACCAGGCCGGCGACGTTGCCGTTGCCGATGTAGTACTTGCTGCCGGTCGCCCGGAAACCGCCGTCGGCGGTGGGCGTGAGGATCATGTCGGTGGCGTAGATGTCCGCGCCGTGCGAGCGCTCGGAGAGCCCGAACGCCGTCACGTGCCCCTCGTCGAGCAGTTGCGCGGCGCGCTGCCGGGCTTCCGCGTTGCCGCTCTGCCAGACCGGGCCGAGGCCGAGCACGGTGACCTGCCACGTGTACCAGTAGTTGAGGCCGTAGAAGCCGAGGATCTCGCTGAGCGCCACGTTGCGGGCGGTGTCCCAGCGGGTGCCGGCGCCGTCGGCGCTGGGCGTCAGAAACTTCGCGAAGAGCCCGGATTTGCCGGCGAACTCCAGGAAGTCCGAGTACCACTCGCGGTCGATGTGTGCCTGGAGGAGCGCCTTCTTGCCCCGCTCCTCGAAGAAGTCGATCGTGGCGCGCAGCAGGCGGCGCGACTCCGGGTCGAGGTGCGCGGGGTCGTAGGTATGCGGGTTGAGCAGCAAGGGTGGGTCCTTTCAGAGGGCGCGAAGAGTGGCGAGGACGTCGTCGAGCCAGTCGAGCAGCATCCGCTCGTACGCGATGCCGCCGCGCAGCACCACGTGCTGCAGCCGCTGCCCGGCGTCGAGCTCGGCCCCGTCCGGGAAGTCGCGGCCCTCGCCGTGCAGGTAGCGGTCCAGAAGTTCCTCGTGGGTCTTGCGGTACCGCTCCACCTCGGCGATGAGCGCGGCCCGCCCGGCGGCGTCGTCGAAGGCCGCGCCGCGGATCTTGACGGCCAGCTCGTGCCGGACCGCCTCCGGCTGCACCGGGTCACGCAGCCAGGTGATCAGCTCGGAGCGGCCGGCGTCGGCCACCGAGTAGGCCCGCTTGTCGGGTCGTCCGTCCTGGCCGATTTCCTCGGCGATCACCCAGCCGTCCGCCTCCATCCGTTTGAGGACGCGGTAGATCTGCTGGTGCGTCGCGGTCCAGAACCGGCCGATCGACCGCTCGAAGCGGCGCGCCAACTCATATCCCGACCCGGGCTTTTCCAGCAGGGAGACCAGAATCGCGTGTTCCAGGGCCATGCCGCCATCATGCTATGCAACGAGTTGCATAGCAACCGATACACCACTGGTAGCCGTTACATCTGCATCGGTAGCATTCGGATGTGGGTCGGGGAGCGAGTTCGGACGAGCCGGTGGTGGAGGCTGTCCTGAGTGAGCGGGAGCGCCGCGTGTTCGAGCGTGAGCGCGCTGCCGACCTACGTGACGAGCGTGCCGACCGCCGGGACGAGATGGCCGACATGCGGGAGCGCGCGGCCGACGCCCGTGAGGTCGCCGCCAACGAGCGGGAGCGCCACCTCGACGATCAGGAGCGGGAACTGGAGGGCCGGCAGGCCGATCCGATGGGCCGGTTCCAGGAGTCGCTGGCCCGGGCCGCGGAGAAGACCGCGCGCAGCAACGAGTTCCTCGAGCGCTCCCGGGAGAGTGTGCAGCGCGGCGTCGACCGGATCGACCGGCTGCGCGCCGACTGACGCGCCGCAGCCAATGAGGGCGCACCATATGTCCGATATGACACGATACGGTGATGTCGCTCTCCCGCCGGGCCGTCCTCGGTGCCGGTGCCGCCGCACTGACCGGCGCCGCGTTCAAGCCGCCGTCCGCGACCGCCCGCGCCCTCCCCACCGCCGATGACTGGGCGGCCCTCGACGCCTCGCTCGACGGCACCGTCGCACTGCCCGGGACCAGCGACTACGACACCGCCCGGCGCCTGATCGACCCCCGTTTCGACCGCGTTCTTCCGCCGGCCGTCGCCCGCTGCGCGTCCGCCGCCGACGTCGCCGAGGTGGTGCGCTTCGCCCGCCGGTTGCGCATTCCGGTGGTCACCCGGGGCGGTGGTCATTCGTACGTGGGCGCGTCCACCGCCGCCGCCGGGGTGGTTCTGGACCTGCGGCGGCTCGACGACGTCCGTGCCGACGCGGCGAGCGGGACGGCCGAGATCGGCGGGGGCACGCGGCTCATCGACGTCTACAACCGGCTCGGCGCCGCGGGCGTCTCGATCCCTTCGGGATCGTGCGGGTCGGTCGGGATCGGCGGGATCACCCTGGGCGGGGGGATCGGCATGGCAGCTTCGGCGTACGGCCTGACGTGCGACACCGTCACCGCAGCCGATCTGGTCGGGGCCGACGGACGGCTGCGGACCGTCGACGCGGACCGCGAGCCCGACCTGTTCTGGGCCCTGCGGGGTGGCGGCGGCGGACAGTTCGGCGTGGTCACCCGCTGGCGGATGCGCACCCACCGGACCGGGACCGTCGGCACCTTCGTCCTGCAGTACCCGTGGACCGACGCCGCCCGGGTCGCGGCCGGATGGCAGGCGCGGCTGCTCACCGCGGGCGACGAGACCTGGTCGTCGTGCCAGTTCGCCTCGGATCGGCGGGGCCGGCTCTCCGTACGGATCTCGGGTGTCGTCCTCGACGGTGACCCGGCGCCGGAGGTGGAGCAGATCGCGCGTGCCGTCGGCCGTGACCCGGCCACCGCGAAGCTGGACCGCCGTGCCCACCTGGACGTGCTGCACGATCGCGCCGGATGCGCCGATGCCGAGGGCTGCGCAGGCCGGCAGACCGAGCTGGCCGGCAGCGAGATCTTCCGGGAGGTCCTGCCCGAGACGGCGATCGCCGCGCTGCTCGCCACCGTCGAGCGGCGGGCCCAGCAACGCCGTCCCGGGCTGGCGAAACTCAAGCGGCTGACCGGCGCGGTGGGCCGGGTCGCGCCGGAGGCCACCGCGTTCCCGTGGCGCGGGGCGCACACGATGATGCAGTGGCTGGTCGGGCTGCCGGCCGGCGACGCGGCCTCGGCGCCGGACGGGTACGCGTGGATCGAATCCGGTCACAAGGCCATGCGCCGCTGGTCGGCCGGCAGCTACGTCAACTACCTGGAACCGAGCCCGGCGGTGCTGCCCCGCTACTACGGGCCGAACTTCGCGCGGCTCCGGTGGATCCGCACCGCCACCGATCCGCAGGGTCTGTTCCGCTCCCCGTACGCTCTCTGACCGTGCAACCCGTGTTGATCGCCGGACCGGCGTCCTGGAACCTCATGATCCACGTCGGCGAGTTGCCGCCCGCGGAGCCGCACACCGTCTTCGCCGACTGGCATCACGAGGCGATCGGCGGCACCTCCGCGGGTAAGGCGCTGAATCTGGCGCGTCTGGGCGTACCGGTGACGCTGTTGACCCTGCTCGGTGACGACGAGCCGGGCCGGCGCATCACGGCCGGCCTGACCACCGCCGGGGTCGAGGTGCTGGCCGTGGCCAGCGCCAACGGCTCGGAGCGGCACACCAACCTGATGGATTCGCACGGGCGTCGCCTCTCGATCTATCTGACCCTGCCGGCCGCCGCCGAGCCCGTCCCGGTGCCGTCCGGGACGCTGGCTGAGGCGGCGGTGGTGGTCGCCGATCTCGCCGACCACAGCCGGCCGGTGCTGCGCGCCGCCCGCGCGGCCGGCAAGGAGGTCTGGTGTGACCTGCACGATTACGACGGGGAGAGCGAGTTCCACCGGGAGTTCGTGGAGAACGCCGACTGCGTCTTCCTCAGCGGGGAGCGGCTGGCGGATCCGGAGGCGTTCCTGCAGGCGCGGATCGCGGCGGGGGCCCGGCTGGCGGTCTGCACGTTCGGCGCCGAGGGGGCGATCGCGCTGGAGCGCGGCGGCGACCTGGTCCGGGTGCCGGCCGAGCCGGTGGCCGAGGTGGTGGACACCAACGGGGCCGGTGACGCGTTCTTCGCCGGTTTCCTCGCGGCTCACCTGCGCGGCGAGTCGCTGGAGAGCTGCCTGCGCCAAGGGGCCCGGGCCGGAGCGGCGGCGGTGCAGTCCCGCGAACTGGCCCCGGCCTGATCTTTCGCGGGGGCTGCCTGCCGGGTGCGCTGGGTGAGCACGACGCAGGCCAGCACGATCGCCGCGGCGGCGATCGAGGCCGGGGTGACCGTCTCGCCGAGCAGCAGGGCGGACCACAGCAGCGTGAGCACCGGCTGGACGAGCTGCACCTGCCCGACCTTTGCGACGCCGCCCCGGGCCAGGCCGGCGTACCACGCGAAGAAGGCCAGGAACATGGAGATCGCGGTCAGGTAGCCGAACGCCGCCCAGGCGGCGGCGCCGGCCCGCGGCGGATGGATGACGGCCGCGATCAGCGTGGCGGGCACGGTGACCGGCAGGGCCAGCAACAACGACCAGCAGATGGTACGGGCGCCGCCCAGTTCCCGGGACAGCGCGCCGCCCTCCGCGTATCCGAGGCCGCACAGGATCACCGCCACCAGCAGGTAGAGGTCGGCCGTCGACAGGGCGCCGCCGACCGCCCCGCTGCTGATCAGGAAGGTGAGCACCGCGATCACCCCGCCGCCGCTCGCCACCCAGAACAGCGCCGGTGGCCGTTCGCCGGCCCGCAGCACGGCGAAGACGGCGGTCATTGCGGGCAGCACGGTGACCACGACCGCGCCGTGCGAGGACGACTGGGTGGTCAGGGCCAGCGAGGTGAACAGCGGGAACCCGGCGACCACGCCGAGCGCGACGACAGCCAGGCGCTTCCACTGCGCGCGGGTGGGCCGCGGTGCGCCGGTGCAGCTCAGGAACACCCAGGCCAGCGCCGCCGCCCCGACCGCCCGGCCGAAGGCGACGAACCACGGGTCGAGCTCGTGCACCGCGACGCGGGTGAAAGGCAGCGACAGGCTGAAGCCGAGGACGCCCAGGGCGCCCAGTGTTATCGCGCCGGTAGCAGTAGCGCTACTCTTGTCTCTCATGAATGACGGTAACGCAAGCGCCCGCGTTATCCAAGATCTCCGTGCGCGGGCGACCGGCGCCGAGCCCGGCACGCGACTGCCCTCGGTGCGCGAGCTGACCGCCCGGCACCAGGCCTCGCCGGTGACGGTGGCCGGGGCGATCCGTCACCTGGTCGCGGAAGGCCTGGTGGAGACCCGGTCCGGCCGGGGCACCTTCGTGGCCGATCGGCCGCCGGCGCGGCGTACCCCGGATCTTTCCTGGCAGACGGTCGCCCTGGGGCCGCGCCCGGCCGGCGAGACCGAGATGCAGGCGTTACTGGCGTTACCGCCGGCCGGGGCGATTCCGCTCTCCGGCGGCTACCTGGACGCCGATCTTCAGCCCACCGCCGCGCTCGGTGCGGCGCTCGCCCGGGCGGCCCGGCAGCCGGCCTCATGGCAGCGCGGGCCGGTCGAGGGGCGCGCTGACCTGCGCGACTGGTTCGCCCGGGAGTCCGGCGCCGGGCTGCGCGCCGACGACCTGGTGATCTGCCCGGGCGGGCAGGCCGCGCTCGCCTCCGCGCTGCGCGCGCTCGGCACGCCCGGTGACACGTTGCTGGTCGAGTCGCCCACCTATCTGGGCGCGCTGGCCGCGGCCCGGGCGGCCGGGCTGCGGGTGGTTCCGGTGCCGGCCGACACCGACGGGGTACGCCCGGACCAGCTCGCCGCGGCGTTCGCGCGCACCGGCGCCCGCCTGTTCTACTGCCAGCCGCTGTTCGCCAACCCGAGCGGCGCGACCTTGGCGGCGCACCGCCGGGCCGAAGTCCTTTCCGTGGTACGCGCCGCCGGCGCCTTCCTGATCGAGGACGACTACGCCCGCGACCTGGTGATCGACGGCGAGGAGCCGCCACCCCTGGCCGCGGCCGACCCGGACGGGCACGTCGTCTACCTGCGGTCGTTGACCAAATCGGCCGCGCCCGGCCTGCGGATCGCCGCGATCGGCGCCCGGGGCCCGGCCGGCGCCCGGCTGCGGTCCGCCCGCCTGCTCGACGACTTCTTCGTGGCCGGCCCGCTGCAACAGGCCACCCTCGAGTTCGTCACCGCTCCGGCGTGGGGGCGCCACCGGCGTACGCTGCGCGCCGCACTCCGCTCCCGCCGCGAAGCCCTGCTCGCCGCGCTCGCCCGCCACCTGCCCGCCCTGGTCCCGCCAGTCATCCCACGCGGCGGCCTGCACCTGTGGGTACGCCTGCCGGACGGCACCGACGACGTGGCCGTCACCGCCGCCGCGGCCACCGCCGGAGTGGTCGTCTTCCCGGGTCGCCCCTGGTACGCGGCCGAGCCGCCCGCCCCGCACCTGCGCCTGACCTACGCCGCCGCCCCGCCCGATCTGATGGACGAGGCCGTCCAGCGGCTCAGCCGCGCATTCGGCTGAGCCCGTCCAGCGGCTCAGCCGCGCATTCGGCTGAGCCCGTCGAGCAGCAGGTCCAGGGTGAACTCGAACTCCACCTGACTGTCGCACCAGCCCAGCGTCGGGTCGCCGGCGGCGTGGACCTCGGCGGCGACCATCGCGGTCAGGTGCGGCAGGGCCTCGGCCATCGCGGCGAGCTCCTCCTCCTCGGCCTCCCCGTCGTCCGGCGTGAAGATCTCCTGCACGAAGCCGAGGGTCATGCTGCCGAACGCGTGCAGCGCCCGGTGCGCCAGCCGGTACGAGAAACCGCCGCCGACCAGGGTGGCCAGGATGCCGTCGTAGTAGGCGTACACGACGGGCGGAATGCTGTTCCGGGAGGTCAGCAGGGCGGGCGCCCACGGATGCCCCAGCATCACCTGCCGTGCGGTGAGGAACCGCTCGCGCAGCGCCGCCCGCCAGTCCTCGACCGGGTCCAGCGTGGCGACCACCGCGCAGATCTCGGTGAGGACGGTCTCGACCACCCCGTCGAGCAGGGCTTCCTTGGCCGGCAGGTGGTAGTAGAGCGACATCGCCTCGACGTCCAGGTCGGCGGCGAGGCGGCGCATGGTCAGCGCCTTGAGCCCCTCGGTGTCGGCGATCGCCACCGCCGCCTGCAACACGCGGTCACGGCTGAGCGGTGTGCGGGACGCTTTCGCTGCCATCTGGTCTTCCCACCCCTTGACTCCGGCAGCTACCTTACAGCGTACGACTACCTTACGTCGTAAGGTTGCGTTTCGGAGGAGTTCCGATGCACACGCTGATCCGTACCGCCCGGACCACCGGGCTGCTCTACCTCGGCATCGCCGTCACCGGCATGCTCGGCTTCCTGATCATCCGGCCGCAGCTCTACGCCGCCGGTGATCCGGCCGGCACCCTCGCCCACCTGGTCAATGACGAGTCGCTGGCCCGCGCCGGAGTCGCCTTCGAGCTGCTCATCGTCCTCACCCAGGCCCTCACGGCGGTATGGTTCTACCGCCTCTTCCGCGACTCGGACCGGTTCAACGCCCTCGGCATCGCCGCGTTCGGCCTGGTCAACGCGGCCGTCATCCTGGTCAGCGCGGGCCTGCTCGGCGCGGCCGTCGAGCTCGCCCAGGATCCGTTCGGCGACACCGCGTCCACCGTGCAGCTGCTCTTTCTGGTCAGCGACAACCTGTGGGCGGTCGGCGCGATCTTCTTCGGCCTGTGGCTGATCCCGATGGGCCGCTGCGTGCTCAATTCCGGTCTGATGCCGCGCCCGCTCGGCTGGGTCCTGGTCGCCGGCGGCGTCGGCTACGTGCTCAGCGCCTTCGTGCGCTACCTGGCGCCCGACGCCGGTCTGTTCTTCGACGCGCTCGCCTTCCCGGCCACGGTGGGCGAGTTCTGGATCATCGGCTACCTGCTCGTCCGCGGCGTCCGCCGCTCCGTCGCCGCTCCCGCTTTGGTCCCGGCGGCTGGTTAACACGGCTGTTCAGGCCGCCCCGGAACAGCCGTGTTAACCAGCCCGTTCACGTCCGTGGCTGGTTAACACGGCTGTTGGTGTTGCCCCGGAACGACCGTGTCGACCAGCCCGTTCGGTACGTGGGCGTGGTCACCGGAGAGCGTCCGCGCCCCGGCCGGACCGTAGGCTGGTGTCCGTGAGTTATCCAGCGGAAAGCCCGGTCCACGCGGTCCGGGTCGAGCGTGCCGGCGACCATTTCCGGATCCAGCTGCGGCGGGCCGACGGGCGGATCGACGTGATCCAGCCGGCCTCGGTCGCCGGGAGTCTGCGGACTCCGGGTGACGTCCTGGTGGAGCTGCTCGCGCAGGGCGTGCCGGAGGACGACGCGGAGCACTGCGTGAGCGAGGTCGAGCCGGGCTTCAACGCCAAGGCGGAGCTGGCGCGGCGCTCCTCGGCCACCACCCGGCGCTGAGGGCGGCCGCTCAACAAGCGGACGATGTCAACCGGCGCAGCGGCTCCCGTGCCTCATCTGGCCGATCGGGAGGCGGCGGCCAAGCGGCTGTCGACAGCCGTGCGGGCCCGGCGGTACGCGGCGGCGTCGTCCTGGAGCAGTGACGTGGCGTTGGCCGCCTGCAGGAACGCGACCAGCTCGAACACCAGCTGCTCGGCGTCCACGTCGGCGGCGAGCTCGCCGAGGTCGCGGGCCTCCTCGGCGGTCCGGACCAGCAGCCGGGTCCAGTCCTTTCCCGGCTGTGGTCAGCGTGTCCCGGACCCGGCCGGGGCGGGCGTCGAACTCGGCGTTGACCGAGAAGAAGAAGAAGCAGCCGCCGGCGAAGACCCGCCGTTCCGAGTAGCTCAGCCAGTTCTCCAGGAGCCGGGTCAGCCGGTCCCGGCCGGGCTCGGCGGCGAGGGCCGGTTCGACCACCTCGTCGAGGAAGACCGTGGTGGCGGTGCGGATGGTGGCGAGCTGCAGCTCCTCCTTGGAGCCGAAGTAGCCGAACAACCCGCTCTTGCTCAGGCCCAGGTCGGTGGCGAGGCGCCCGATCGTCAGCCCGTCGAGGCCGTCCTGGGAGGCGAGGTCGGCGGCCCGCCGCAGGATGGTCTCCCGCGCCCGGTCGTCACGGGGGCGAGGTGGTTCCGGTGCCCGAAACCGCGCCGGCCCTCGATCGGCTGCTCGGGCTGCTGGGCCGCGACCCGGCCTGGAGCCCGGCGCGTTGACCGCCGGCGGTACGGTCACGCCGTGCGATGGCGGGTACGGCTGACAGCGCTGGCCGCGGCGGGCGGGTTCCTCGCCGTGGCCCTGGCGATCCGGCTGCTGGTCAGCACCGGTGGAGTCCTCGACGGCTCGGGCGTCCTGGCACAGCATTCCGGGACAGCGCTGTACGCCTCGATGATCTACGCGGGGGTGTTCCTGCTCGCTCCGGCCACCCGGCCGATGGTCGCCGGCGCGGTGGCGATCGCTTCCTGCTGGACCGTCGAGCTCCTGCAGCTCACCGGCATTCCCGCGGAGCTGTCCGAGCGCAGCCTGCTCGCCCGGCTGGCGCTCGGGGTCGCCTTCGACCCGGTCGACCTCATCTGGTACCCGGTCGGTGTGCTTCCCGTGGTCGCGCTGCACCACGTGCTGGCCGGTAAACGGGTGGCCACCGCGGCCCGGGCCTGACTACTCTTGCCGCGTGTCATACGTCTTCTACCTCTGAGTTCGGCTCCGTTTCAGACCGGAGTCGGCTTCACCCTGCCCTGAGCAGGGTTTCTCGGAGGAAAGAAGATGTCTGTCAGCATCACTCTGCCCGCGCGCGCCCGGGCACAACTCGTCGCTACCCAACTCCGCGTCGTCCGCGGCGGCCGTACCGTGCTCGACGGTGTGGACCTGGCGGTCTCGGCCGGGATGCGGTGCGGTGTCATCGGCGAGAACGGCCGCGGCAAGACCACCCTCCTTCAGGTGTTGAGCGGCGTGCTCACGCCGGACAGCGGCGCCGTTCAGCGGCTCGGCACGATCGGCGTGGCCGAGCAGGAGATGGCCTCGGCCGGCGGCGAGACGGTCGGCGACACGATCGACACCGAGCTGGCCGACGTCCGGGCGGCGCTCCGGGCCCTGAACGAGGCCGCGCTGGCCCTCAGCGGCGAGCAGCCGGGAGCGGACGAGGTCGCGCCGGCCCTCAGCGGCGGGCGGCCAGGAGCGGACGAGGCCTATGCGCGAGCGCTGGAGGTGGCCGAGCTGCTCGATGCCTGGGACGCGGATCGCCGGGTCGACCTCGCGCTGGAGAGCCTCGGCGCGGTCACCGACCGGCAACGGCCGCTGCGCACGCTGTCGGTGGGGCAGCGCTACCGGGTGCGGCTGGCCTGCCTGCTCGGCGCCAACCATGACTTCCTGCTGCTGGACGAGCCGACGAACCACCTGGACGCGGCCGGCCTGGACTTCCTCACCGCCCGGCTGCGCGAGCACCCCGGCGGGATCGTCGTGGTCAGCCACGACCGGGCGCTGCTCGCGGACGTGGCGACCACCATTCTGGACCTCGACCCGAGCCGGGACGGCCGGCCCGCGGTGTACGGCGGTGGGTACGCCGGATATCAGGACGGGCGGGCGGCGGCGCTGGCCCGGTGGGAGCAGGAGTACGAGCGGCAGCAGGCCGAACACGCCCGGCTGACCCAGGACTTGTCGGCGGCGCAGGACCGCCTCGTCACCGGCTGGCGGCCGGACAAGGGGACCGGCAAGCACAAGCGGGCGACCCGCGCGCCGGGCCTCGTCCGGTCGGTGCACCGGCGCCGCGACGACCTGGAACGGCATGCGGTGACCGCGCCGGCGCCGCCGCTGCGGTTCCGGATGCCGGAGCTGCCCGCGCGGCCCGGCGTGCTGCTGTCGGCGGCGGAGGTCACGGTCGACGGGCGGCTGCGCAAGCCGGTGTCGCTCGCGGTGGAGTCCGGGTCGCGCCTGGTGGTGACCGGGCCGAACGGTTCGGGCAAGTCCACACTGCTCGCCGTCCTGGCGGGACTGCAGGAGACCTCTTCGGGGGTGGTTCGGGGTGCTCCGGGCGTACGCATCGGGCTGTTGTCGCAGGAATCGCCGGAGCGTGCCGCGCAGAGCCCACCGTGGGTGACGGAGGCGGTCGCGGATCTGGGGTTGTTGCCGGCGGCCGATCGCGGCCGGCCGGTGCCCGAGTTGTCCACCGGGCAGCAGCGGCGGCTGGACCTGGCGATGCTGCTGGCGTCGCGGCCGCACGTGCTCCTGCTGGACGAGCCGACCAACCACCTGTCGATCGCATTGGTGGATGAACTGACCGAGGCGTTGCGGGTCACCCCGGCCGCGGTCGTGGTCGCCACGCATGATCGGCAGATGCGGCGGGACGTGTCCGGCTGGCCCGAACTGACGCTGGCGGACTAATCCTTGATCTGCCAGCCTGTGTCCGGTATCGAACATTCCCGGCTGCCGCAAAGTGAAAGATCTAAATTCCTGACATGTCACTGCAACCGCATCAAAGCCACGCTGGTGACGTATCAGGTCGGCCAGTGCTGGCTCCACACCTCCAGGAGACCATCGAGTCACTCGCCGCGGGCGAGACGGCAAGGGAGATGGCAGCGCGCCTGTACATCTCCACGAACACCGTCAAGTCCCGGCTCAGGACGCTCTACCGGCAGCTCGGCGCCCGGGACCAGGCGCACGCTGTCGCGATCGCGTTCCGGCTCGGCGTGCTCCGCACGATGGACGGCCCCGCGTCCCGCCGCGGCGGGGCCGTCCCGGTCACCCAGCCGGTGGTCGTCGCCGGTCTGAACCCGCAGCGGCTCCGCACCACGATCGCCGATCTGACGGCGCTGTTACGCGTCGCCGAATTGGCTCCCTGTCCGCAAACAACAACGACGGCGCGGGAGCTCCTGCGGTACGTGGGTGAGCTCGCGCGCGGCAATCTCGCCCAGCCGGACGGTGACCCGCAGGCCGTGCTGGAGAAGATCGCCGAGATCGCCGAAACGGCCACCGACCAGGTGGTGCTGACCAACTAGAACCCCGACGATCTGGAGTGGCCGGCGGCCACCCGGTAAGTCACCCCCGGTGTGGCCGCCCTAGCCACCGTTCTACTGATTGACGGACACCCCCGCGCCGTCGGGGCGCGGTGACGGGATCCGGAAACCGGCGTTGCCGATGACGGCGGTCGGCGACGGCTCGGCCGTCTCGAATCCGCAGCTCGCCAGGGTGTGCTGGCGCAACATCAGCGAGGTCGGCAGCGGGGCGATCTCCCGCCAGGCGAAGCACTCGCGGATGATGGCGGCGTTGACGCCACCGGTGAGGTCGCGGTCGGCCTGCAGCATGGTCCGCAGCACGCCGTGATAGGTGAGGAAGTCCGGCGAGACGGTGCCCCAGGTTACGGCGAGCAGCCGGCCCACGTAGTCGCGGGCGAGCAGCAGCGACTCCTTGAACGCGGACTCGTTGCCGGTGTAGGCCGCGGTGAACTCCTCCTGGATCTGGGTGAGGTCGTGCGACGTACCGGGCAGGTTCGTCGAGCGGATCCGCAGGTCGTCGCTGATCAGCTTCTTGGCGACCAGGTCGTGCTGGAACACCTCGACCATGGTGTCGAAGATGGCGCCGGTCAGCGGCAGCGACCGCTCGTGCGGCTGCTCGCTGACGTCCGACATGCGCAGCCCGTTGAACGCGATCCGGATCTGCCGGCTGTCCGAGAGCTCGCCGACCCGGTCCAGGCCGTTGATGGTGAGCAGATTTCCCTTGGTGCTCTCCAGCAGGTGGTCCACCACGGAGTGGAAGTGCAGCGAGGCGATGATGGCCACCAGGTCGCCGGAGGACTCGTGCATGCCGCCGTAGTCGATGCCCTGGTCGGCCGGGCTGGACGGGAAGCCCACCTCGGAGAAGATGATGCTGTGACCCAGTTCGTGGGCGAGTACGTCGAAGTTCTCGCAGTACGGCCGGGTGTGGTCGATGGTGCCGTTGGCGGTGCGGCCGAAACCGAACTCGAGGAAGCCGTAACCGGACTGGGCGTTGTTCCACTCGATCAGCGGGATCAGTTCCAGCCGGGCGAAGTCGGACTCGAAGTGCCACTGGATGGTGTGGTCGAAGTAGTCCTCCCAGATGTCCAGGACCCGGCGCACGGTGGCGTACATGGTGGCGGCCGAGAACTCCCGGCTGGTCGGGTCGAGGTGGTCGAAGTGGCCGTCCTCGCCGGCCCGGACCGGAGGCCGGGAGCTGCCCTGGAACGGCGGGCGGAAGAACCGGTTGTACGGCAGCTTGCCGACCGCGTCCACCACGAACATCCGCTCGTCGGCTGGACCGGCCTGGATCGCGGCGGGTTCGAGCGCGATGACCACCTGCTCCGGTTCCGGGAACAGTGGGCCGGAGCCGTCGGCTTTCTGAAGGAAGCGTGGTTGCGGGAAGATCCGGAAACGGGTACCGGAGTCAGCGATCCGGCGGTCGAGTTCTAGGGACATCGGAAGACCTCCTGAGGCCGAGACCTCCAGCGGACTCGCGCGCTGACCGCGAGTCAACGAAGGTGTCCAAGAACCATCCGAAATCGCTGTCACATCGGGGTTTGCTGTCCCGTCCTGATGACATGAGTGTTATCGCGGTGGCCGGTGGAACCGGCGTTGTCGGACAGCGGGTCGTCGAGGCGGCCCGCAACGAGGGGCACGAGGTGCGGGTGATCTCCCGGTCGAACGGGGTGGACCTGAGCACCGGGGCGGGGCTCGACGACGCCCTGCGCGGCGTGCAGGTGGTGATCGACACGGCGAACGTCACCACGATGAGCCGGGCGAAGTCGGTGGAGTTCTTCCAGACCACGACCGGGCACCTGCTCGCGGCCGAACAGCGGGCCGGAGTCGCCCACCACGTGCTCCTGTCGATCATCGGGATCGACCGGGTGGACAACGGGTACTACGCGGGGAAGCGCCGGCAGGAGGAGCTGGTCACGGCCGGGCCGGTGCCCTGGACGATCCTGCGGGCCGGCCAGTTCTTCGAGTTCGCCGGCCAGATGCTGGACCAGCTGCCCGGCCTGCTCACCCCGATGCCGAAGATGCTCAGCCAGCCGGTGGCCGCCGCCGAGGTGGCCGCCGAGCTGGTCCGGCTCGCGGGCAGGGAGCCGCAGGGCTTCGCTCCGGAGATCGCCGGGCCGGAGCAGCTCTGGATCGCAGACATGGCCCGGGACGTGATCCGAGCCCGGCACCAACGGCGGATCCTGCTGCCGTTCCGGGTGCCGGGCTCGGTCGGCCGTGCGATGGCCGGGGGTGGTCAGCTGCCCACCGGGGAGGTGACGCTGGGCCGGATGCGGTTCGCCGAGTGGCTGGCCGCGGAAGAGGTCAGCCGAGCGGGCGGCTGAACTCGGCGCCGGTGCCGGGCACCGGGGTCGGCAGTCCGCGCCGGGCACGCTCGGCGCGGACCCCGGTCTCCACGATGTCCCAGACGGTGCCGAGCGCCAGGATGATGATGCTGATGCCGGTCAGCCAGGACAGCGGGTCGACGGTGCCCCAGTCCAGCGTGGCGATCCACGCCGGGTTGAAGAACTGCTCGCTGCTGAGCAGCCAGATCATCGGGACGGCGAAGAGCAGGCCGAGCACCGCGTTGACCACGGTGGCGGTGTGGGTCCAGCCGCGGCTGCGGTAGAGCCAGACGGCGTAGGCGCACTCGAGCAGCATCACGACGATGACGAACGGCCACCAGAAGGTCCAGTTGTCGGGGTCGAGCACCGGCACGTCGGTGAAGGTGAACTGCTGCAGGACCAGCGCGGCGATCACCAGGACCGGCCAGAGCAGGTTTCCGGCGAGCTGGCCGAGGGTCAGGAAGCCCGGCTCGTAACTGGGCAGGTCGTCCGGCGTCCAGGCGCGGCCCTTGCGCAGCTCGGTGCGGCCGATGCCGGTGCGCTCCAGGATCGCGAACACCGCGGTGACCCAGAAGGCCAGGTTGACGCCGACGGTGATCAGGCCGCTGATCACGCCGCCGATGATCTCGCCGAAACCGGCGCCGTCGATCGCGTCGAGGACCGCCATGACGGTGATGACGATCGGCAGCACGATCCAGGACAGCATGGTCAGCAGGCGGCGCCAGTGCGGGTAGAGCTCCGGGCCGATCAGGTAGTGCGGGCGGTCGGAGTAACCGTCGGCGAGCCGGTCCGGGTCGCCGAGCTCGGTCAGGGTCTGCTCGATCGCGGTGTCACGGGTCAGGCCGCCGTCGACCCGGGCGTCGACCGCGTCCTCGATGGAGGTGCGCAGCTCCCGGTCGATCTCGGTGCGCTGCTGCTCGGGCACGCGGCGCAGAACGGTGTAGACGTAGCGGTCGATGAGGGTGGTCACTGGTCGCTCCCTGAAACAGTGCCGGCGGGGGTGTCGGTGGTGTCGAGGTCGGTGACCGCGCGGTCCAGCCGCGTCCACTCGTCGCGCAGCGCGGCCGCGATCGCGTCGCCCTGCTCGGTGGTGCGGTAGAACTTGCGCGGCCGGGCCTCATCGGTGTTCCACGAACTGGTCAGCAGGCCCTGGGTCTCCAGGCGCCGCAGCAGCGGGTAGAGGGTGTTGGCCTCCACCTCGAACCCGGCCGCGCTCAACGTTTCGAGCAGCGAGTACCCATACCCCGGTGTGCGCAGGACGGTGAGGCTCGCGACGACGACCGTGCCGCGGCGCAACTCCTGCAGGTGGCTGGAGAGCGTCGCATCCAATGTCATGTCACTCACCATACTGTGTCTCACACACTATGGCAACCCGGTACAGCGTTGTGTTGATGGAAGGGTGTTGACCTCAAGTGCGGTTCAGGTCGGAAGCTGGGCGCATGGACGTCAATGCCTACCTGGACCGGATCGACATCAAGCCGCCGACCGTGGCGGACGCGGCCTATCTGCGCGAGCTGCATCGCGCGCATCAGAACGCGGTGCCCTTCGAGAATCTGAGCATCCATCTGGGCGAGCGCATCAAGCTCGGCACGGACGAGCTCTTCGACAAGATCGTACGAAGAAGGCGTGGCGGCTTCTGCTACGAACTGAACGGCCTGTTCGCGATCCTGCTCGAGCAGCTCGGCTACCGGGTCGAGCGGCTCGCCGCCCGGGTGTTCGGCGGGGAACGCTACGGTCCGCCCTTCGACCACCTGCTGCTGCGCGTCACCACGGCGGACGGGGACGGGCCGTGGCTGGTCGACGTCGGGTTCGGCAGTCACAGCACCTATCCGTTGCGGTTCGCCGACCGCGGCGAGCAGGACGACCCGGGTGGCCGGTTCCGGCTGGCCGAGGCGCCGGACGGGGACCTGGAGCTGTACAAGAACGGCGAGCGGGTGTACCGGATCGAGCAGCGGGCCCGGGAGCTCGGTGAGTTCTGGCCGACCTGCTGGTTTCAGCAGACCTCGCCGGACTCGCACTTCACCCGCAGCGACGTCTGCACGCGGCTCGACGGCGACGCCCGGATCACGATCAGCGGCCGCAAGCTGATCCGCACCGACCGGGACGGGCGGGTGGAGACCCCGCTGGGCAGTGACGAAGAGGTGCTTACGGCGTACCGGAAGGAGTTCGGCGTGGTCCTGGACCGCGTGCCGGCGGTGGCCTCGCAAGAGTGACCGGCGGAATCCTCAGGACCTTCGGCCCCGGGCCGATGCTGCAGCGCGAAGCACCATGGGCACGCGGCTGGAGGATGCGTTGAGTCGTCTACGGACCCTCGCCGGACACAGCCTGGACGCCATCGCGGTGATCGCCGTGTACCTGGCCATGTATGTGTCCGGGTACGGCGGCGACTCACCGTGGTGGTGTCTGGGGGTCGGCCTCTTCGGCGCCCTGCAGCAGCAGCCGCGGGTCCAGCGCTGGCTCGCCCGCGGCGACCTCAAGCGCTGGGTCGCTCCCCGGATGGCCCTGCTGATGGCCACCGCCACCGCGTTCATCTACGCCACCGGCTGGGGCGCGGTGATGCTGTGCGGGCTGAGCCTGGTCGTCGCGATGCACATGCGTTTCTCCGGCGCCCACCTGTGGAAGCAGGGGCTGTTCTGGACCGTGCTCTGCGCGCTCGCCGGGCAGGCCGGCATCGCGCTGGGCTGGGCCGACTCGTACATCCCGGAGCCGTCGGTGCACGTCATCGCCGTCGGCGTGGTGGTCCTGTCCGCCCTGCTGATCCGCACCATCGGCGTCACCGGGGAGGAACGTCAGCACGCCGAGGTGACCACCCGCTCCACCGAGCGCCGGTACCGGGCCCTGATCCACGACTCCGCCGACGTCTTCGCGGTCTACCACCGGGACGGCCGGCTCGGATACGTGAGCCCGGCGATCCGGCAGCTCACCGGCCTGGACCCGGACCTGGGCGGGTTCGAGGCGCTGAAGGGCTGCGTGCACCCCGACGACATCCCGATCGGGCGGGGCCTGCTGGAGCGGGCCGCCGGGCCGGGCCAGCAGCTGGAGACCGCGGAGATCCGGATCCGGTCCACCGACGGGACCTACCGGTGGACCGAGTGCACCATCCGGGACCTCACCGGCGACCCGGACGTGCTCGGCTACGTCATCAACATCCGCGACATCCACGACCGCAAGACCATCCAGGAGCGGCTGGCGTACGCCGCCACCCACGACGCGCTGACCGGGCTGGTCAACCGGGCCGCCTTCGGCCGGGAGCTGGACGCGGCGTGCGCGGCCGGCGAGACCGCGGTGCTCTTCGTCGACCTGGACGGCTTCAAGCAGGTCAACGACTCGTACGGCCACGACGCCGGTGACGCCCTGCTGGTCGCCGCCGCGAACGTGCTGACCCGCTGGTCGCCGCGCGGCGCCACGGTGGGCCGGTTCGGCGGCGACGAGTTCGGCGTGATCATCCCGCTGCCGTCCGGCGGCGCCGAGCAGGCGGCCGAGCGGATCCTGGCCGGACTCAGCGAGCCGGTCGTCTTCGCCGGGCGGGAACTGGTGATCCGGGCCAGCATCGGCGTCGCGGTCAGCGCGCCGGGCGTCCCGGCCGGTGCGGGCGAGCTGCTGCGCCGCGCCGACCTGGCGATGTACGAGGCCAAGCGGGCGGGCGCGCACGGCTTCGAGGTGGCGCCGCCGATGCGGACCCTGGCCCACACCGGCCGGCACGCCTAGCGGGTCAGGTTCGGCAGCGGGGTGCGGCCCACCTCGTGGCCGTCCGCGTCGTAGCCGACCAGCTCCGGGGTCGGGGCGGACGGGTCGGCGGTGTACCAGCAGAAGAAGAAACCGGCTGCGGACAGCGCCGGGCGGGTCGAGCCGTCGGGGAACCGGAGTTCGGCCCGCGCCGCTGTTCCGGCGGTGCCCCACATGGTGTGCACGCCGTCCTGGCCGGCCGAGCCGCCCACGCTGCCGAACGGCTCGGCCGGGCCGCCGGCGGGGGTGCACTGCCCGCCCGCGGAGTGGAAGTCCGCCGGGGCCGGCCGGTTGAGCGGGCCCGGCGTCTCGTACAGGGCGGAGACGCAGGTGGTCCCGTCCGTGCCGGTGGCCGACCAGACGGTCAGCACGGTGCCGTCCGGGCCGGTCTGCTGGGCGAGCCGGCGGCCCGACTCGGCGGTCACGCCGCCGCCGGTCTCCGACCGCCAGAACGACAGCGAGTCGGTGAACGAGCCGGGCAGCAGGCCGGCCGCGCCGGCGGAGACGACCAGGCCGACGGCCGCGCCCGCCAGAACCAGACGCCGCCGGTCCGGCTTCTGCGGGGTCGCTGCGGCGGCGGCGAGCAGGCGGTCGAGGCCGCCCGGATCCACGGTGGCGGACGGCTTCATTCTGCGCAGGGTGTCCTCGGTCATGCTCCACTCCCGGGAGAGGTAAGGGGTTGCGTCGTGACGGTGCGAGGCTCGGTTCGCAGCCGGCGCCGGGCCCGGAACAGCCGCACGTGGAACGCCGGCAGCGAACAGCCGGCGACCTTTGCCGCCTGCGCGGGTTCCAGGCCGTCCCAGGCGACCAGCAGCAGCGCCTCGCGTTCGCGGGGCGTCATCGCGGCCAGCTCGTCGAGCACCGCCGCGCGTTCGGTGGCGAGCACGTCGGCGGCGTCCGCCGGGCCGGCGATCCGGTGCAGCCGTTCCATCTCGGCGGCCAGCCGGACCTGCCGCCGGCCGGACCGGCGCTGGTTCGCGATGGTGTTCCGGGCGACCACCAGCAGCCAGGGCAGGGGGTCGTCCGGGACGCTCGCCAGCCGGCGCCACGCGGTCAGGAACGTCTCGGAGACGACGTCCTGCGCGGTGTCCGGATCGACGTGGCGCAACGCGTAGGCGAGCACGCGCGGGGCGTGCCCGGTCCACAGCGCGACGAGTCGCTGCTGGTCCTGGGGCGTCTGCTTCGATCTCACGTCACGTAATGTCCGGGAGCACGTCCCGATTTACGCACGACTGGGAAATCCGGGGAACTCCGGGCCGCGCTCAGTCCTGTCCCCGGGGTGCCGAACAGGGTGATGTGCCCCGCTCCCGGATCACGATCAAGGTTCGTGTCATCGCCTCGATGGTGGCGATGCTGGTGGTCGCCATGGCCGCCGTCGTCGCTTTCATCACCAGCCGCAACGCGGACGACGCGCGGGACACCGGTTTCGCGTACGCCGAGGAGATGGCCCTGCACCACGCCACCGAGATCGAGGAGGTGCTGGCGACCGGGCTGGGCACCGCGCGCGACTTGGCCCAGGTGCTCGCCGCCGATCAGGCCGAGGGCGCCGGCCGGGACGAGGCCTCCGCCGAGCTGCGGGCGGTCCTCACCGCGCACCCGAACTACGTGGGCACCTGGACGGGCTGGGAGCCGGACGCGTACGACGGGCGGGACCGGCGGTTCCGCAACGCGAACGGCTGGCACGACGCGACCGGCCGGTTCGTGCCGTACTGGTTCCGGGACGGCGACGGCATCAGCACCGAGCCGCTCACCGGGTACACCGAGAGCGGCGCCGGCGACTACTACCTGGTCCCGATGGCGACCGGCAAGGAGAAGGTGGTCGAGCCGTACACCTACGCGGTGGGCGGGGTGGACACGTTGATCACGTCGATCTCGGTGCCGATCGAGATGGACGGCAGGGCGGTCGGGGTCGCCGGCATCGACATGTCGCTGGGAATGCTGCAGGAGCTGGTCGGCCAGGTGAAACCGTTCGGCAGCGGGACGGCGATGCTGGTCAGCACCGGCGGGCTGCTGGTCGCCGGCGGTGACGTCGCCCAGGCCGGCAAGGCCGCCCCCGAGCAGGCCACCGCGATGTCGGCCCGGGCGTCCGAGTCGGACGCGGCCGCCCGCAGCGTGAGCGACAGCGACGGCGAGGAGACCCTGTGGATCGCCGCGCCGCTGCACCTGGGCGAGAGCGACACCTGGACGCTGGTGGTGTCCGTGCCGACCGGCTCGGTGCTCGCCGGCGCGAACGAGACCCGCTGGATCAGCATCGTGATCACCCTGGTGGCGGTGCTGATCGCCGCGACGGCCGCATTCTTCCTGGCCCGGACGATCGTGCGGCCGATCGAGAAGCTGCGGGACCGGATGGCCGAGATCGCCGACGGCGACGGTGACCTGACCCAGCGGGTCACCGCGGCCCGTGACGACGAGGCCGGCCAGCTGGCCGGCGCGTTCAACCGGTTCGTCGACAAGGTGGCCGTCACGATCCGGGGCATCGCCGGTTCCACCGGAACCCTGACCACCGCGGCGCAGGACCTCACCGAGGTGAGCCGCCGCCTGCAGTCCGGCGCCACCGAGGCCTCCGACCAGGCCGGCTCGGCGAGCGCCGCGAGCGAGGAGGTCAACGCCGGCGTGCAGGCGATCGCGGCGGGCGCCGAGCAGATGAGCGCCTCGATCGCCGAGATCTCGTCGAACGCCACCCAGGCGGCCCAGGTCGCCGCGCAGGCGGTGCACATCGCCGAGCGCACCAACGAGCAGGTCGCCGAGCTCGGCGCGGCCAGCAACGAGATCGGCGAGGTGGTCCGGTTGATCACCACGATCGCCGAGCAGACCAACCTGCTGGCGCTGAACGCGACGATCGAGGCGGCCCGGGCCGGTGAGCTCGGCAAGGGCTTCGCGGTGGTGGCCGGCGAGGTGAAGGAGCTGGCCCAGCAGACCGCGCAGGCGACCGAGCAGATCACCGCGCGGATCTCGGCGATCCAGGCCTCCAGCGACTCGGCGGCGACCGCGATCGGGGAGATCGCGCACGTCGTCAACCAGATCGGCGACTACACCACCACGATCGCTTCGGCGGTCGAGGAGCAGACCGCCACCACGGCCGAGATGAGCCGGACGGTCACCGAGGCGGCCGGCAACAGCGGCGACGTGGCCCGCACGATCACCGGCGTCGCCCAGGTCGCAGCCTCCACCGCGGACGGCGCCCGGAGCACCCAGCAGGCCGCGGCGAACCTCTCCCAGCTGGCCGCCGAACTGAGCGGGCTGGTCGGCGCGTTCCGTTACTGATCAGGCCAGCATCCGGACGACCGCGGTCAGACCGACCACCACGATCACCGCGCGCAGGGCCGGATCGGGCAGCCGGCGACCGTACCGGCCGGCGACCAGGCTGCCGGTGATCGAACCGGCGGCGATCAGCGCGGCCGGCGCCCAGGAGACCGTGCCGGCCACGATGAAGATCACTGCGGCGACCGCGTTGACCAGGCCCGCGAAGACGTTCTTCACGCCGTTGAGCTGCTGCAGGGTGGCCGGCACCAGCAGGCCGAGGATGCCGAGCAGCAACACTCCCTGCGCCGCCCCGAAGTAGCCGCCGTAGATGCTGGTGGCGAAGATCCCGAGGGTCAGCAGCAGCTGGGAGCGGGTGGAATCGGCCGGGAGGGCTTGGCGTTCGCGCAGTTTCCGGGACAGCCACGGCTGCAGCACGACCAGGATCAGGGCCAGCACGATGAGCACCGGGACGATCGCGCTGAACGCCTCGGCCGGCAGCACCAGCAGTAGCACCGCGCCGGTGATCCCGCCGAGCAGGGCGGTGGTGCCGAGCCGCAGCAGCAGGTGTTTCTGGGTGGCCAGCTCGGCCCGGTACGCCCACGCGCCGGCGACCGACCCCGGCACCAGCCCGACGGTGTTGGACGCGTTCGCCACCACCGGCGGGTAGCCGAGGGCCAGCAGCACCGGGAAGGTGATCAGCGTGCCGGAGCCGACCAGCGTGTTGATCGCCCCGGCCGCGACACCCGCGGCGAGGATCTGGACAGCTTCGAGGAGGGTCACGAGTGGATCATCGTAGACCCTCCCGCACCCGGGCCTCGGTCGGTGCGAGAGCGCTGGTCAGCGTACGGGCAGTGTCGATCAACGGCACGTGGCTGAACGCCTGCGGGAAGTTGCCGACCAGCCGGCCCGCCTCGGTGTCGTACTCCTCGGAGAGCAGGCCGACGTCGTTGCGCAACGCCAGCAGCCGGGCGAACGTCTCCCGCGCCTCGTCGTGCCGGCCCATCAGCGCGTAGTTGTCGGCCAGCCAGAACGTGCAGGCCAGGAACGCGCCCTCACCCGGCGGCAGCCCGTCCACGTCGGTGCCCGGATGCTGCGTGTAGCGCTGCACGAACCCGTCCACCAGCAGGTGTTCCTCGATCGCGGCGACGGTGCCGGCCACCCGCTCGTCGCCGGCCGGCAGGAAACCGACCAGCGGCACCATGAGCAGCGCGGCGTCCAGCTCCGCCGAACCGTAGAACTGGGTGAACGTCCGGCGGACCGGGTCGTACCCCTTCTCCAGGATGTCGGCGCGGATGTCGTCGCGCAGCCGGGTCCACCGCTCGACCGGACCGTCCAGGTCGAACTCCTCGACCGCCTTCACCGCCCGGTCGGCCGCCACCCAGGCCATCAGCTTGGAGTGCACGAACTGCTTCGGCCCGCCGCGGACCTCCCAGATGCCCTCGTCCGGGTCGCGCCAGTGCTCCTCGACGAACTCCATCAGCTTGACCTGCAGCCCCCACGCCGGGTCGTCCGCCTTCAGCCCGGCCCGCCGGCCCTGGTGCAGGGCGTCCATCACCTCGCCGTAGACGTCCAGCTGGAACTGCTCGGCGGCGGCGTTGCCGATCCGCACCGGGTTGCCGTCGTAGCCGGTCAGCCAGTCGGCGATGTACTCGTCGAGGCGGCGTTCGCCGGCCACCCCGTACATGATCTGCAGCTCGGCGGGATTGCCGGCGATGGCCCGCAGCAGCCACTTGCGCCACGCGGTCGCCTCGCTCTGGAACCCCGAGTAGAGCAGCGACTGCAGCGTGATGGTGGCGTCGCGCAGCCAGCAGAACCGGTAGTCCCAGTTGCGGACGCCGCCGAGTTTCTCCGGCAGGCTGGTGGTCGCGGCGGCCACGATGCCGCCGGTCGGGGCATAGGTCAGGGCCTTCAAGGTCAATAGCGAGCGTACGACCGCATCGCGCCATTCGCCCTCATAGGTGCACGCCGACACCCAGCCCCGCCAGTAGCCCTCGGTGACGCCGAGCTGGTGCACCGGGTCGAGGGCATCCGGCGGGGGGAGATGCGACGGTCGCCAGGTCAGCACGAACGGCACCTGTTCGCCCGCGCGTACGGTGAAATCGGCGTGCGTGGCCAGATTCTCGCCGCGCGTCTCGACCGGGGTGCGCAGCCAGGCCGCGTCCGGTCCGGCCACCGCCACCAGATCGCCCTGCTCGCGGTAGACCCACGGCACCACGTGCCCGTAGTCGAAGCGCAGCCGCAGCACCATGCTCATCTCGACCTGGCCGCGGACGCCCTCGACGATGCGCACCACCGACGGCGACTCGGTGCGCGGCGGCATGAAGTCGATCAGCCGGACCAGGCCGTCCGGCGTCTCGAACTCGGTCTCCAGCACCATGGTCTCGTCCCGGTACCGGCGGCGGGCGGTGAACTCGCCGGCCGGGCTCAGCGTCCAGTGCCCGTTCTCGTCGTCGCCGAGCAGGGCCGCGAAGATCGCCCCGGAGTCGAAGCGCGGCACGCACAGCCAGTCGATCGACCCGTTGCGCCCGACCAGCGCGGACGTCTGGGTGTCGGCGATGATCGCGTAGTCCTCGATGGGCAGCGCCATGACCTCGACATACCCAGGCCCCTCGGGGTCATGCCTCCCAGGGGAGCTGCTGCCAGAGGTCCGGCTGCCGGGTGAGCTGGATCAGCCGTCGCTCGAGTTGCCGGATCTCCGGGCCGTGCAGGGACTCGCCCCACAGCGGGGCGCTGCTCACGCCGTCGGCCGCGGCGGTGACCAGGGTCTGCACGTCGGCCGGGAGACCGTCGGCGTGCAGGTCGGCGTTGAGCTGCCGGGTGTCGGCCTCGACCAGCTCGACCACCGCCGGAACGGTCGCCAGCTGGCTGATCAGGGCCATCGACTTGCGGGCCGCGACCGCGTCCTCGGCGGGGGTGAGCAGCGCCCGCACGTACGCCCGGGTGAGCCGGCCGGGCCCGGTGTCGGCCGGGTCGAGCCGGCTCTCGACCTGTGCCCGCCAGGTGGCGAGCAGATCCCGGGCGAGTTCCAGGATCAGCTCGTCCTTGCTCGCGAAGTGGTAGATCAGTCCGCCCTTGGAGACACCGGCGTGCCGGGCGATCTCGTCGAGGGTGGCGTTGACCCCGCGCGTCCGGATGGCCTCGCCCGCCGCGTCGAGCAGGGCCCGCCGGGTGGCCTCCGGTGAACGGCCGGCTGTTCGTCCCATCCGCTGAGGCTATCGAGCCGGGATGAGACGCCACGCGACCACGGCGGCCACGACCGTGAAGCCGGCTGCGACCAGCGAGGTCGTCTGCATGGCGGACACGAACGCGTCCTTCGCGACCTGCGCGAGTCCCGGGTCCAGCACCTGCAGCGCCGAGCCGAGCGAGTCGGTGGCCTCGGCCGGCGCGGAGGCGGGCAGCTCCAGGTTGGACCGGTACAGCGCGGTCAGCATCGAGCCGAGCACCGCGATGCCGAGCACCACGCCGAGCTCGTTCGCGGTCTCGGTGACCGCCGAGACCGAGCCGGCCTTGTGCGGCGGCGCGGCCGAGACGATCGCGTCGCCGGCGAGCGTCATGGCCAGGCCGACGCCGAGACCGACCGGGATCAGGCAGAGCGCGAGCCACACGTACGACGACTGGCCCGCGGCAGGCGCCACCAGAGCGAGACCCGCGGCTGCCACCGCGAGCGACGCCGCGATCGCGCGGCCCCGGCCCAGCTGCGTCATCGCCCAGCCGACCAGGGCGATCACCACGATCGACGCGAGCGTCGCGGGCAGCTCGGCCAGCCCCGCCTGCAGCGGGCTGAAGCCGCGGGCGAACTGCAGGTACTGCGAGAAGAAGAAGAGCAGGCCGACCAGCGCGAAGATCGAGATCACGTTGGCCGCGACCGCGCCGGAGAAGGCCGGGCTGCGGAACAGGTCGACGTCGAGCATCGGGTCGGCCAGGCGGCGCTGCCGGCGGACGAACAGCACACCGGCGATCACCCCGACGATGATCAGCGGGCTGAAGCTGCCGGTCGCCAGGTGGGTGATCGAGTAGACGATCGGGACCACGGCGAGCATGGAGAGCGCGGCCGAGGCGACGTCGAACCGGCCCGGGTTCGGATCGCGGGACTCGGGCAGCAGCCAGAGCCCGGAGATCACCACGACCACCATCACCGGCACGTTGATCAGGAAGACCGAGCCCCACCAGAAGTGCTCGAGCAGGAAGCCGCCGACCATCGGCCCGGCCGCGGAGCCGGCGCCGAACGCGGCCGACCAGACGGCGATCGCGCGGGTGCGCTCGGCCGCGTCCGGGAACAGGTTGCGGATCAGCGAGAGCGTGGACGGCATGAGCGTCGCGCCGGCGACACCGAGCAGCAGGCGGGCCGCGATCAGCTGCTCGGCGGTGGTGGCGAAGGCAGCGAGCAGCGACACCAGGCCGAACAGCACCGAGCCGGCCAGCAGGATCCGCTTGCGGCCGAACCGGTCGGCGAGGTTGCCCATCAGCGCGAGCAGGCCGGCCAGGGCCAGGGAGTAGATGTCGCCGATCCAGATGATCTGCTCGGCGGTCGGCGACAGGCTCTCGGTCAGCGACGGCACCGCAAGCGCCAGCACCGTGCCGTCGATCGACAGCAGCAGCACTGCGGCGGCCAGCACGCCGAGCGCGGCCCAGCGCCGGTTGGTCTGTGTGAGGGTCACGCTCATGCCAATACTGTACCGACCGGACGGTACAGTTTTGCAAGTCGGTCATCCGGCCACCTTCGCCAGGACCTCGATCTCGGCGACGGTCAGGTATCCGTTCGGCACCGCGGTCAGCACCACGCAGACCGCGTCGGTGCGGCTGCCGACCGGCGCCGGCACGGCGAGCGGGCTCGCCGTGCCGACCGGGATCTCCTCGCCGCCGGCGCAGGTGCCGTCGGCGGCCGGCACGCCGACCCGCAGGCTCTGGGCCAGGCCGCCGCCGCTCGCGTTGTCCCGGTAGAAGTGCGTCACCACCCGGGTCACGTCACGCACGCCGGGCAGCCGCACGGTGATCGTGTCGGACGGGTTGCGGTCGCTCGGCTTCCAGTTCGACCAGGCCTTGTCGGTGGTGTCGCCGTTGGCCAGGCCGGCCGTCGAGTAACCACCCTCGGTGAAGGTCGCGGTGACCGACGAGACCTCGGCCCGGCCCTCGACCGCCTCGGTCACCCGCACCCGGACCGTCGCCGGGACGGTGGTGCCGTCCACCACGGTCGCGGTGCCGGTCAGTGTCACCACGCCGATCGTGTCGAATGCGCCGGCCGGGGCGGGATTCCAGGTCACCGGTAGTTCGGCGCGTCCGCCGTACCGGCCCAGGCCGGTCACTGTGGCCGGCAGCACCGGCTCGCCGCCGACATAGGTGGCCGCGCTCGCCGGCCTGGTCCGGGTGAACACGTCCACGACGACGCGTGCTTCGGCGGCGACGGTCCGGCCCAGGACGTCGGTCGCGGTGCCACGGACAGTCACGGTCCCGGGCGTCCTCCATCGCCGTTCCGGCGGCATCCGCCAGGTGACCGGCAGGCTGGCCCGGCCGCCGCCGGCCTGCACCGCGGTCACGGTCGCGGGCAGGGTCGGAGCAAGACCCGGGACTGTGTACGCCGCCACCTGCGCGGTTTCCACCACGGTCTCGTCGCGTACCGCCCAGCGCTGGTTGGCTCCGGACGTCGGCTGGTAGAGGCTCACCCGGGTGCCGTCCGCGGTCGCCTGTCCCGGCACGTCGATCAACCGCCGCGCCGCCACGTTGACCAGCGTGTACGTGCCGTCACCGGTCGTCGACAGCACCCACTGCGCGCCGTCGTCCGCCGTGCCGCTGTCGTCCTCGACGACCACCGCCCCATCCCGCACGGCGAGGCGCTGTCCGGTGCCGGCGTTGCTGATGACGTACCGCTCCCGGTTGCTCAGCCCGTCACCCAGCGCCCGGAACGTCCACAGCTGCCCGGCCGCCGCCGGATCGCTGGTCCGGATGGCGGCGCCGCCGGCGTCCGGCGTGAGCGAGCGGCCGCTCTGCACCCCCTCGATCCGGTACGTGTGGCCGTTCATGAGGTGCTTCCCGGCGACCCCGGACACCCCGTCGATCAGGAACGTCGTGACCGACTGCGCCGGCACGGTCAGGGTGGCCTTCTTGCCGGACACCGCGACCCGGGCGCCCCTGACCAGCTTGCCGTCCGCGCTGGTCACGATCGGGGTGATCGTGGCCCGGCGGGAGATCGTGCCGAACTTGGACAGGTCCAGCGTGACCGCCCGCTCCTGTGCGGTCTGGTTGGCGTGCACCGCGGTGGCGCCCTTGCCGTCCCTACGGATCGCCGCGGTGGTGGCGGTGTCGCTGACCTTGACCATCCGGTCGCCCGGCCGGATGTAGTGGGTGAAGTTCCGGATCGTGTCGAACTTGGTGTTGGTCCGGATCGGGCAGGTCGCCAAGGTGTCGGTTGGCGTGCAGTCGAACGGGACGTGGATCGAGCCCCACTGCAGGTTGCCCTCGGCGACCATGTTGTCGGCGTCCTCGATCGGCTGCCACAGCACCCACGCCGACGGTTCCAGCTCCCGGATGTCGTCGATGATCCGCTGGGCCATGCCGAGCCCGGAGTTCATGCTCGTGTAGTCGTTGCCCCAGCTGCCCTCGACCTCGCTCATCCACAGCGGGCGCTGCTCGGCCTTGGCCACGTCGCGGGCCGCAGTGCGCTGCCCGGTCCCGTACGTGTGCACGTTGAGCTGGGAGACCGCGTCCTGGGCGGCCTGCGGGTAGCCGTACCAGTCGGTGACGAAGGTGCCGGGGTTGGTCTCGTCCGGCGCGGAGACCAGCGCGCCGGTGGACGCGCTCGCGAGCCGGTTCTTCAGCGCGGTCACCACCTGTGCCTGCAGCGCCGGGCCGGCGTGCGCGCCTTCCTGACGGCCGCCGGTCGGTTGCCCGTCGGCGCCGAGCGTGGTCCGCCAGTAGTTGGTGTTCGGCTCGTTCAGCGGGTCGATCGTGTCGAACGCGATGCCGTGCGCGTCCTCCAGGTGCTCGGTGACCCGGACCAGGTACTCGGCGAACTCCTCGACCCGGTCGGCCCGGATCTGGTCGGTGTTCGGGTCGAAGCCGCCGCTGACGTAGCCGCTGACCGTCTGGAACCACGGCGGGGAGTTGCTGAACGCCTCCCAGTGGGTGATCCGGTCCTTGACCTGGTCGACCCACCAGCGCTGCGCCGGGTCGGCGTCTAGGTCCCAGTGCGCCGGGTCGTCCGGGTTCCACCACTCCTTGTCCTGCGGCCCGTACGGCTCGGGAGCCTTCCAGAAGCCGGGCACGGCGCCGCCCGGGCGCAGATAGGGACGGACCGTGGGCGCGTTGCCGCCGCCGATGTTGAAGCGGGCGATGTTCAGGTTCAGGCCGTCGGCGCCGAAGACCAGGTCGACGAGACGCTTCCGGATCTCGTCCGGGTAGTCGCCGGTGGCCTCGGCCATCCAGACCAGGCTGGTGCCCCAGCCCTGGAACTCGGGCTGCTGATACGACGGGTCGATGGTGACGGTGACACCGGGGGTCTGCGTGTTCGCCGGGGGAACGGCCGAGGCCGGCACTGCTGCCAGCGCCAGTGCCGTGAGGGCGGCGGCGGGTCCGATCATGGACGGGCCTTTCGGCTTGTTTACGTAAACATGTCGGTGGACCCCTGTTGTCGCATGCATGTCCATCGATGTCAAGAGCCGGTCCGGCCGGAATTGATCCGGGACCGCTGTTCCGGCCGTATCAGGAAATGGGGGTGGGGCGTTGCCAGCGAGTCGGCGTGTGATCGCACCGGACGTTTTGTTGCGTGGTGCGGTGATGCATTACCTGCACCATTCCGGATTGGACATGGAAGGGCTGGCCGGCGAATTGTCGATCAGCCGGGCCACGCTCTACCGGGCGGTCGGCAGCCGGGACGCACTGCTCGGCGAGGTCCTCTGGGCGCTCGCGCGGCTGCTGCTGGACGAGGCCCGCGGCGAGGCGGCCGGCGCCGGGCCGGACCGTGTCATCGAGGTGTCCCGGGTGTTCGCGGAGCTGATGTTCTCAGCTCAGCAGCTGCGGCAGTTCGTGGCGGCCGAGCCGCAGACCGCGGCGCGGGTGCTGGTCACCCCGGCCACCGATCTCCAGCAGCGGGGTGTGGCGGCGCAGCTCGAGATCTTCCACGAGGCCGGTCTGGCCGGCGACGAGGAGGATCTGCGCCGCCGTGCGTACCTTTATGTCCGGCTTCTCGGATCGGTCATGTACAGCGAGTTGCTAGGCGTCGGGAATGTCGAATTCGACCTCGCCGAACCCGCATTGCGAGCACTGCTGCCGCATTGATTCCGATGCCATTGGAGCGCTCCCATGGAGGGCCTGTCAATTGGGTGTGAAGAGGCCCTGGATGCCCACCACGATGGCGATCAGGCCGAAGATCGCCAGCAGCAGCGCCCGCCCGGACGGCTCGCCCTGCGTGGCGCCGTCGAGTGGCTTGCGGCCGGTCAGCCGGTCCCACAGCAGGGCCAGGCCGACGCCGATCCCGACCACCTCGAAGTGGAACAGGTGCGGCCCCGAGATCAGGTGCACGATCAGGTAGTAACCGCCCGCGACCAGGGCGACCACCCCGATCAGCCAGGCCCAGCGGGCGATCCGGTCGGCGAAGCGGCCGATGTTGTCGCCGACCGACGGCAGCCGCCGCAGCAGTGGTATCGCGAGCAGCAGACCGCCGAAGATGTTGGCGAGGTCGAGCAGCAGAGCCATCACGGGCCGGGTCCTTCCGTCACGAACGTCGATCGGGAGCGTAGCGTTTCCGATCGGCCGTGCCGTCAAACTCTCAGCGTGGCCGCCAGGGCTCGGCCGCGGTGATCACCGTCCCGTCGCGCAGGGTCAGGTCGACGGTGAAGATCTCGCGGAGCTCGGTCTTGCTCGCCCACTCGAAGGCCGGGCCGGGCCACCAGACGACGTACCGGCCGTTGCGCACCGTGGCCTGCACAGTCAGGTCGCCGGTGCGGATGGTCACCGCGCTGACGTCCGGGCCGACCGCGCCGTCGGTGATCGAGGCGTCCTTGAAATCGGCGATGGCGCCCTGCATGTAGTGGCCGGCCGGCGCCGTCTCGGACGGTCCGGAACTGCCGCCCACGCCCCAATTCACGTCGTCCACGTCGTCGTCACCCGGGACGTTGTGCGCCAGGCAGGAGCCGGACACGTCCGGGTCGTCGGTGCGGTAGAGCATGGCGACGTACTCGCCGCGCCGTTCGGCGAGGACCAGCTCCGCCCGTTCGATGTCCAGGGAGCCGTCCTTCAGGCCGTCCCGGCACTCCGGTCCGATCATGGCGATCTCGGCGTCGGTCAGCGTGCTGGGGACCGGGGTCCAGGAGGCGTAGGCGCGCCCGCCGCCGAGATTGCCGGGCAGGATGACGATCGCGCCGGCTGCCGCGGCCGCGGCAGCCGCCACGGCGATCAGCAGGCGGCGCCGGGAGCGCCGGACGGGCGGGGTGGCGTCGTACGGCGTGGCCACGATCCGGTCCAGCGCGGCCGCCGCACGTTCGTGGTCCTCTTCGGTCACCGGGCCGGCGGCGTCCAGGCTGCGCAGCGTCTCATCGAGTGTCACGACGGGTTCTCCATGGTGTCGAGGCCGAGAGCGGCCAGTGAGCCCTCCGGGCTCGTCCCGGCCTGATCGAGGTGGCGGCGCAGGGCACGCCGGGCCCGCAGCAGCCGCAACCGGTACGACGTCGCGGTGATCCCCAGCACCCGGGCGGCCTGCGGTGAGGTGAGGTCCTCGAAGACGGTCAGCGCCAGCGTCTCCTGCTCACCGGCGGTCAACTGCTTCCAGGCCGCCGCCAGGTCCAGCCGGTGCGCGACCGACTCGTCGCCCGCTTCGGCCTCGGCGGGCGGCGCCACCGTGGCGATCCGGACCGCGAGCGCGTCCTGCCGGCCCAGCCCGCGAGCGGTGTTGAGCAGGCAGTTGCGGGCGATGCCGAACAGCCAGGCCCGCGCGTCGGCGGTCCGGAGCGGCGCCTCGTCGAACCGCCGCCAGGCCACCAGGAAGGCGTCGGCGACCACGTCCTCGGCGTGACTGGGATGCACCCGGCGCCGCGCGAAGCGCAGCACGTCGGCATGACTGTCGGCGTAGAGCGCCCGGAAGCGCGATTCCCGGTCCGGTCCCACTGTCCTCACACCCGCTACCTGTCCGGCACGGCAGTCACTGTTTCATGCCCACTATTTGTGACCAAGGGCGCACTCTCCGGGGCGGCGGGCCGGCGCCGGTGAACCATAGGTTGCTCGGTATGAGCTCTGACGTGCGCGAGTGGTTACAGCAAAGTGGAGCCGACACGATCCGGCATCCGGGCGGCACCCTCTACGCCCACCTGTGCCGGGTGGAGGAGCGGCTCGGGAAGCTCGGTCATGGCGACGACGTGTGCGCCGCCGGGCTGACCCACGCCGCCTACAGCACCGACGGCTTCGACCTGGCGCTGGTCTTCTGGCAGGAGCGGGAGCGGCTGCGCGACCTGGTCGGCGCCCCGGCCGAGGAGCTGGTGTACCGGTACGGGGCGTGCGACCGGGATCGCACCTGGGCACGGCTGGCCGAGACGAAACAGATCACCGACCGGTTCACCGGCGGGACCGCGGAGCTGACCGCCGAGGACCTGACCCCGTTCGTCGATCTGAGCATCGTCAACGAGCTGGACGTCTTCGAGCAGGCGCCGGCGGTGCTGGAGAAGAACCGGGCGTATTTCAAGAAGGTCTTCACCGCCTGGCGCCCGCTGGCCTCGGCCCCGGTCGCCGAGGAGGTGGACCGCCTGTTCGCCAGTCGCTGACCTCTACAGGCCGATCAGCACGAATGGGGCCCAGTGCCGCTCGGCGTCGCCGCCGAGCGGCTCGGCAGACTCGTCGTCGCGTGGCTTGACGCCCCGCAGCACCACCGGACCCGGTACGCCACCCAGCGCGACATACTCCGCCCGGAGCCGGTCCGCCCCGGCCCGCGCGACGAACCGTTGCGCCTCGGCGAGGGCGTAGGCGGGCGGCGCCCCGTCGGCGAGCCCGCGCAGGAAGCGGCAGATCACCACGGGCGCCACCGCGTCGTCGACCGGCCAGAGCGGCAGGACCACCTGGCGGATCCCGGCGCGTGACATGGCCCGGGTCAACCCGGCCACGTCGTCGCCGAGGGTGACCGTGGTGCGCCCGGTGTCGCCGCCGGAGAGCACCGCCAACTCCGCGCCGCTCAGCACCCCGTCGCCGGACGGGAACGCGCTGGTGTGCGTGGCGAACAGCAGCACGTCCCGGCCGGGTGAGCGCTCGCGGATCGCCGATCTGGTCGCCGCCTCGTCGACGAGCACCTCGTCGGGCCCGCAGCCGAGGATCGCCGCCGCGGCCCGGGCCTCGACCCGCGCGCCGGGAAGGGGCCGCAGGCCGGGCCGCTGTGACCGCTCGGCGGCCGGGTCGGCCACGATCAGCGGCTTCGCCGGCACGACGGGCTGGTCCAGGGCGGTGGTGCAGTCGGCGAGCGGGGTGAGGCTCGGCGCGTACGACACCACCCGGTCCATGCCGAGGGGCCGGTCCTCGAACGGCAGGGCGTGCACCGGCACCAGGCGTAGCGGTCCGGACGGCACCACCACGACCCGCCGGTGCCGGCGGAGCACCGCTGCGACGTCGGTCAGCAGCAGGGCGGACAGCTCGGTCGCCTCCGGTCCGGGCGCATGCCCGGCGGCACAGCGGCTGTGGAAGCGGCGGACCAGTGCGGCCAGGTGCCGTTCGGACACCCGGCTGTGGTGCACGAGCACGTCGTCGCGGGTCACCGCCCAGAGCAGCAGCTCCGATCCGGCGGTCAGATACTCCAGCACCACGGTATCCGCGGCGAGCCGGCTCTGCAACAGCCGTACGTCGAGCGGCTCCGGCGGCGCGGCCCGGCGCAGCAGGGCACCCGGGCTGACCCGCTCCACCTCGCACTCGGCGCGGGTCAACGCGGCGTCCGCTGTGTCGACGATCTGGAGCAGCGGGCCGGCGTCCCCGGCGCCGGGCGTGTCGATCGCGGCCAGCAGCCGCCCGGCGTGCGCTGTCCGGTCGGCGGTGCATTGCCGCCACTGCTGCCAGGCGTCGGCGAGCGCCGGAATGCCCATGGCGCCACTGCCGGCGTGGTCCGGCTCGGGACGCGCAGCGGGCGCCAGCCACCGCTCGGCCGCGGCCAAGGAGCGCCGCCGCAGGTCAGCCGCGTCCGGCCGGTGATGTTCGGCGTGCGCCAGGATCGCCAGCGCCTTGGCGGCGACCAGGTACAACCCGACGGCCCGGTGGTGGACAGCGGCCCGGTCCGCGTCCCTGAGCAAGGTTCCGGCGTACTCTTCGACGAGGCCGACACCGGTCCCGGCGTACCCGAACGCCGCCGCCGCATCGCCGTGCGCCAGCGCGATCTCCGCGGCCGTCAGCGCCTCCGGCCAGTCCCACCGGGCCCGCGCCGGGCCGCCGGAGCGGGTGAACGCCCGCCCGGCCAGCGCGAAGTCCCCGGCCCGCAGCGCGAGCGGGGCGAGCACCTCGCCGGGCAGCACCCGGTCCCGGTCCAGTTCGGTCAGGGCGGTGCAGGCCTCGGCCCGCCGCTCGCCCGCCACCAGCACCAACGGGCGCAGGTCGGCCGGGGCGCCGGGCCGCTCGGCCGCTTCCAGGGCCACCCGGTACCACTGCTCGGCCTGTTCCGGCATGCCGCGCCGGTTCGCGTGGCCGCAGCGGGCCAGCGGCACCAGCACGTCGATGGTGGCCAGCGCCTGGATCGCCGGGTGCGGGTCGCGCAGCCGCGGCAGCAGTTCGTCGAGCCGGCCGCGCAGGCGCAGTAGCCCGCGGGCCGCGTGCTCGGCGTCGGCCGAGTCGATTCGCCGCCGGTGCGCGTCGACCATGCCGAGGGCCGCCTCGAGCTGGTGGGCGGCCACGAACTCGGGCGGGCCGCCCGGCGCGTGCCCGAGCCGTTCCAGCCGGATGAGCGCTTCGTCGGTGAGCCCGGTCCGGGACTCCAGGCCGGCCAGCGCGGTGACCACCGACCGGGTCGGCAGCGCGGGGTCGGCGGCGAGCAGCGGCAGCGCGGCCAGGTAGCCGAGCCGGGCCCGGGACAGGCTGCCGTCGGCCTGCCAGTGCTCGGCGGCGCGTTGCAGCAGCCTGCCCAGCCCGGCGCACCAGGCCCGGCTGCCGACCGAGGCAGCCCAGTTCAGCACGCCGGCGACCGGTCCGCGCTCCGGCGCCCGGTTCCCGCAGCCGAGAGTCGGCACCCGTCCCTCGTCGAGGTCGGCGATCAGCAGGTGGACGGCGCTGAGCTGCACCCCCGCGGTGTCCCCGGCGGTGGTCCACGCGTCCCGGGCGGCTAGCAGATGCCGTCGCCGGGCCGGCCGGTCCCCGGCGAACCAGGCGAGGGTCGCCTGCCGCAACTCGAGCGCGGCGTGCAGGCGGGGGAGGGGCAGACCGGCGGCCCAGCTGGCCGCGGCGGTGTAGCAGTCGGCCGCGCGGACCACGTCGCGGTGGCGCAGCGCCGGGCTGGGACCGGGCTGCGGCGCCAGGTCGTAGCCGAGGCTCTCCGGATGCGACCCGGGCGTGGCCCACCAGTCGCCCTCCACCAGATAGGTCACTCCGACCAGCCCGGGCAGGTTGAGCAGCGTCGCCGCGGTACGTGCCTGGGCCAGCATGTGCCGTGCCTCGCCGTCCAGGCCGATCCGGTGCATCAGGTCCGCGCCGGCGATGTCGCACCAGTGGCCGAGAGCCACCGCGCCGAGCCGGTTCGCCAGGCAGGCCAGGGTCTCCAGGGACCGGATCCCCTGCACCGCGAGCTGTCCCGCGGCCGCCTCGTTGCCGGAGCGCAGCATGCCCTCGGTGTGCGCGCGGACGGTGGCGAGGCTGGGCGGGCCGTCGGCGACCAGGTGCTCGATCAGCTCGGTCTCCGGGATGCCCGGCGCCGGGGTGACGAAGGCGCCGGCCGGGTCCATCGTGGTCTCCGCGCCGATGCCGCCGGGATACCAGTTCCCGTCGAGCTGCAGGGCCCAGGCGCGCAGCGCGGTCAGGTGCCGGTCCGGGGCGCCGGCGCCGCTCTCCAGCTCGTCGAGCAGCCGCAGCGCGTGTTTGGCCTCGCCGGCGGAGAGCGCGCCGTAACAGGCGTCGGTGAGGTGCAGCATCCGGTGCCGGGGATCGTCGGCGGCGGCGCGCAGCGCGGCGGCCCGGGCCGGACCGGGACGGCCGTGCAGATCCTCGGTGTTCAGTGAACCGAGGGTCATCCAGCCGGGGCGCAGCGGAACGGTCACGACGGCCTCCCGGAGAGGAGAGCGCGAGTGGCACCGGCCGGAGTCGCGGCGCCGGTGAGAGGCTGTCAACGTAACCGACTGCGCGGACTCCCCGGAAGGCCTCTGTCACCAGCCGACATGCCGTTCCCCCGTCCGGGTCAGCGCGTTTGCCGGTTGAGCCGCCGATACACCGGCGCGAGCCGTTTGTGCAGGTCCTGATAGATGTCGTAGACCTCGTCATAGGTGGCGTGGTCGGCGCCCGGCTCGAAGACGTGGTCGTTGCGGGCCAACGCGGTCAGATCGGCGAAGTCGATCATCCCGGCGCCGACCGCGCCGATCCAGCCGGCGCCGCGGGCGTTGACCGTGACCGGGTTGGCGTCGCGGCGGATCTCGATGCCGAGCACGTCGGCGAAGATCTGGCACCACGAGCCGGACCGGGCCGCCCCGCCGGTGATCACCATCGAGGTGACCGGGGCGCCGAGGAACTTGTCGACCGCCTTGGCGAGCCAGCGGGTGTTCAGCGCGACGCCCTCGAAGACCGCGCGCAGCAGGTCGGAGCGGGTGGTCTCCAGGGAGATGTTGAGGAACGCGGCGCGCAGGTTCGCGTCGTCGACCGGGGCGCGTTCGCCGTACAGCCAAGGGGTGTAGATGACGCCGTTCGCGCCTGCCGGGACCATCGGAATGATCTTGTCAAAGGCGTCGAAGATGGTGCCTTCGTCGCGGCTGACGTGCCCGGCGCTGACGATGGGATCGTCGTATTCGACGATCTTGTCGCGCAGCCAGGTCAGGTTGGCGCCGGCGGTGGCCTGCAGCGCGGTCATCAGATAGCGGTCCGGGATCGCGCACGGAATGGACGCGATGCCGGTCAGCACGTCGGTCTTCTTCTTCGGTACGTGCGCCGCGATCCAGGACGACGTGCCGAGGTAGAGGTGGGGTTCGTTGTCGCGGACCGTGCCGGCGCCGATCGCGGCCGCGGTGTTGTCGATCGCACCGGCCACCACCTGCACGGACGCCGGGAGACCGAGGTGATCGGCAGCGCTGGGGGCGAGCGTGCCGATCACCTCGGTGCAGGCCACGATCGGCGGGAACTTGTCCCGGTCGATGCCGCTCGCCGCGACCAGGCCGGTGTCGTAGCGGATGGCGTCCGCCCTGCGGTTGTCGGTGACCCACGAGGTGAGGATCGAGTCGACGGTCGCCACCGTGCGGCCGGTCAGCTTCAGGTTGATCCAGTCGAGGACGTTCAGGAAGGTCGCGGTCCTCGCGTACACCTCGGGCATGGCATCGCGGACCAGCAGCATGTGCGCGGCCGGATCCTTTCCGGTCACCGACGGCATGCCGCCGGTGAGGCGCAGCCAGCGCGCGATCTTCAAGATCGACATGCCATCGTACGCGGGAAAGCCGCCGAACTGTCTCCGCAGGTTCGCCGCCCCGCGCATGTCGAGCCAGCTGATGCACCGGGTCAGCGGGTCGCCGTTCGCGTCCACCGCGATCGTCCCCTCGCCCTGCGTCGACGAGCAGATCGTGGTCACCGCGCGCAGGTGCTCCGAATGCTCCCGGCCCAGGTCGGCGACCACCTCGGCGAGCGCGTCCCACCAGGCGACCGGGTCCTGTTCGGCCCCGCCGCCGGGCAGCACGTGCAGCGGGACCGGGCGTTCGGCCCACCCGGTCACCGTCCCGTCGGCGGCGACCAGGGCGGCCTTCATCCCGGACGTGCCCAGGTCGATCGCCAGCACCTGCGGCGCAATGGTCACTCAGACTCCCTCGACCTGCGCGAAGACCTGGTCGAACCGGGACAGAGCGTCGTCGATGACCTCGTCGGTGTCGGCCATCGAGGTGTACATCCGGGAGCCGGCGAGGGTGATGATGCCGTGCGCCGCGTACGCCGCGCCCATCTGCTCCATCAGCCGCTTGCGGCCCTTGTTCTCCTTGAGCAGCTTGATCGGGTTGCGCATGTCGAGCAGCATCACGCCGCTGCACTCCAGGTGCACGATCGAGCCCTGGTTGTAGGCGACGTACGGCAGCCCGTACTTGTCGATCAGCTTCTGCAGGCCGCGGGTGAGCCGGTCCCCGGCCCGGCCGGCGATCACCGGCGCGTTGGTGCGGGCCATCTCCTGGATCGCGAAGTACCCGGCCGCGCAGGACAGCGGGTTCGCCGACAGCGTGCCGCCGACCTGGATGTGCGCGCCGCTCTTGCCGTCCAGGCCGGAGCCGAAGACGCTCATCACCTCGGCCTTGCCGCCGACCCCGCCGGCCATCGGGTAACCACCCGAGACCGCCTTACCGAAAACGGTCAGGTCGGGGGTGACGCCGAAGTAGCCGGCCGCGCCGCCGAGACCGGTCCGGAAGCCGGTCACCACCTCGTCGAAGATCAGCATGGCGCCGAACTCGTCGCACAGCTTGCGAACGTTCGCGTTGAAGTCGTGCGGAACCGGGCGGGTGCCGGACTCCGGGCCGAGCGGCTCGACGACGACGGCGGCGGTGCCACCGCGTACCCGGTTCTCGATCAACTTGCGCCGCAGCGTGCCCAGGTCGTGCGGGAAGGCCTCCCGGGTCCGGCCGGTCGCGCCGAACGGGATGCCCTTGGCGTTCATCCGGAAACTGCCGGGCACGCGCAGGCCGTACACCATGGTGTCGGACCAGCCGTGATAGGCGCCGCCGACCTTGATCACCATCTTCTTGCCGGTGTGGGCGCGCGCCGCGCGCACCGCGGCCATCACGGCCTCGGTGCCGGAGCCGAGCGACCGGTACATCTCGATGTGCGGCATGTAGCGGTTGATGATCTCGGCGAGCTTCAGCTCGTACTCGTGGAACAGGCCGGTGACCGGGCCGGATTCCTTGATCACCTCGGCGACCCGCTCGTTGACCGGGCCGTAGTTGCTGCCCAGGATGGTCGGGCCGCCGGCCTGCAGGAAGTCGATGTAGACGTTGCCGTCGCGGTCGGTGAGGTGCGCGCCGTGCGCCTTGTCGACGGCCAGCGGGAACGGGTAGTTGAAGGCCAGGTTGTGCTGGACGCCGCCGGGGATGCGCTTCTTGGCGCGCTCGGTGATCTCCTTGGAGGCGGTGCACTTGGTCTCGAAGTAGTTGAGGACGTCGAGCAGGGCGTCGTGCCGCAGGCCGCGCAGTGGCTGGTCGACCAGAGCCTTGAGGCGGCGCATGGTGTCGTCGACGTCGAGGTACTCGGTGATCGAGTAGCCGAGGTCTTCCGGCTTCTCCGGGACCTCCGGCACGTCCGCGACGCTCGGCAGCTCCTCCTCGTCGGCCACCCGGATCGGCTCGACCGCCTCGGTGATCTGCGCGGCGATCCGCTTCTCGTCCTTGCGCAGCTTGCTGAACGCGATCTCCCGGATCGTCACCGGAATCTTGTAGACCTTGCCGGCCTCGCTGGTCAGCGCCATCAGATAGGCGATCGACACCTTCTCCAGCAGCGCCATGTTGAACACCGCCCGGTCCGGATCGGTGCCCAGCGCCACCACCCCGTGGTTGGCGATGATGAACGCGTTGTCCCCGCTCGCCACCTTCTTCTGCACGTTCTTCGCCAGGAACGACGTCCCCGACGGCGCGTAATCGATGATCGCCACCTCTTTGCCGAGGAAGCGCACCTGCTCATCGGTGAGCGCCGGGATCGGCTTGCGCAGAAAAGCGAGCGCGGATGCGTACGGCTGATGGGTGTGCACGATCGAGTTGACGTCGGGCCGTTCGCGGTAGATGTTCGCGTGCATCCCGCACTCGATCGACGGAACCAGCCCGCCCGCGCCGCCCTCGTCCGGAACGTGCTTGCCGTTGAAGTCGACGATGCAGACGTCCTCGGCCCGCATCTTGTCGTAGTCGTAGTTGCTCGGCGTGACCGCGTACAGCTGGTGGCCCGGGATCCGGACCGAGACGTTGCCCTCGGTGGCCTTCAGGTATCCGCGTTCCAGCATGGTGCGACACATGTCGACCACGTGCCGGCGGGACATGAGGTGTTTCACGGGCGGTGTCCGATCCTTCGGGGGTCCACGAACCTTCATCGTCATCCTGTTCCGGGTACGAAGCACCGTCTCCCGACCAGCAAGATACGACCGTACCTTTATCACCGCGTGACAAAATCGGCGACGATGGACACTCCCTGGCAGCGTCTGCCCTCCGACCTCGCGGCCGCTATGCGTCCCCGGTTGCCGGACGCCGTGCAGGCGATCGTCGCGGGCACGGCTCCGGCCTTCGCCGCGTCCGGCTCGCTCGGCGCGGCTTCCGCCGGCAAGTTCGAACGCGACGTGCACACCGCGGTCCGGGTCGCCCTCGAACGCTTCGCCGACCTGGCCGGCACCGGCGAACCGGCGCTGCCACCACGGATCCGCGAGGTGTTCGTGGCGCTCGGCGCCGGCGAGGCCCGCGAGAACCGGGGACCCGAACTGCTGCTCGGAGCCCTGCGCACGGCGGCCCGGATGCTGCTGCGGACCGCTTCCCAGTCGCTCGCCGAGGTACGCCCGGTCACCGTCGACGAGCTCATCGACCTGGCCGACGCGACCAGCGCGTACGTCGACGAGCTCGCCGCGGCCTGCACCGACGGCCTGGCCCGCCAGCTGCGCGAACAGGCCGGCGAGGGGGACCGGCGCCGGCGCCGGGTGGCCGACCTGCTGCTGCGCGGCGGCGCACCGCCCGAGGTGCTGCGCGAGGCGGCCGGCGGCATCGGCTGGCCGGCCCCGGACACCGTGGTGCCGGTCCTGTTGCCGCCCGACCAGGCGCGCGACGCCCGGTTCCGGTTCGGCGCCGACGGGGTGGTCGCCGAACGCGGCCGGGACGCCGTTCTGCTGCTGCGCGCCGGTCCCCGGGCCGAACGCGCCGCCCTCACCGAAGCTCTGCAGGGCCGGGACGCGGTGGTCGGCCCGGCGCTGGGCTGGGCCGAGGTGCCCGAAGCGGTCCGGCTCGCCGAGAGCACCCGGGAACTGGCCGGGACCGGCGCCGAACCGGTGTTCACCGACGACCACTTCGCGGCGCTGGCCCTGCGCGGTGAACAGGGAGCGCTCGCGGTGCTCTCGGCTCGCCGGCTGGCGCCGCTCGCTGCGCTGCGCACCGGCCAGCGCGAGCAGTTGATGGTCACGCTGGAGAGCTGGTTGCGGCATTGGGGATCGCGTACGGCGGTCGCAGCCGAAATGTTCGTGCACCCGCAGACCGTCAGCTACCGCCTGAACCGGCTCCGGGACCTCCTCGGCGCCGACCTGGACGACCCGACGGCCCGGTTCGAATTGCTGCTGGTCCTCGCGTACCGGGAAAAAGCGTTGGCGATCGTCGATGGGACGGAGTAAGGGTGGACCGATGAGCGAGGAAACCGTACTCGTCGTCGGCGGTGGCATCGCCGGCCTCGCGCTGGCCCGTGCCCTGCGCGCCCGCGACCTGCCGGTCGAGGTGGCCGAGCGGAGCGCCGGCGGCACCGGCGGGCTGGCGATCAACCTGCCGGGCAACGCGGTGGCGGCGTTCGCGGCGCTCGGTCTCGGCGACCGGCTGGCACGTTTCGGGCGGCCGATCGCGCGGCGCGAGTACCGGTCGGCGCGGGGGAAGCTGCTGTTCGCGGTGGACGAGGACGAGTTCTGGGGTGCGGAGGCGCGGCCGAGGTGCGTACGCCGCTCCGATCTTCTGACCTTGCTCTCCGACGGCCTGGACGTGAAGGTGCGGCAGCCGGTCGAGGTCGCCTCGCTGGACGGCCTCGAGGTCACGTTCAGTGGCGGCGAGCGGGAGACTTACGGATTCGTGGCCGGCGCGGACGGCGTACGCTCGACCGTCCGTGCCGCCCTCTTCGGCGCCACCTCGGTGAGCGCGTCGCTGCTCAGCGCCGCAAGCTGGCGCTTCATGGCGCCCAACCCGGGCGTGGACTGCTGGACCGTCTGGTCCGGCGCCGGCGGCGCCGCCCTCCTCATCCCGGTCGACGACACCGAGGTGTACGTCTACGCGTCCGCCGTCCGCGGCGGCCCGGTCGACGCCGACCCGTCCTGGCTGCACACCACCTTCGGCGGCTACCCGGCGCCGGTGCGCGCGGTGCTGGACAGCGTCCGCGACCGTCCGGACGCGCTGCTGCACTCGCCGATCGAGGAGATCCGCCTGCCGTCCTGGTCATCCGGCCGCCGCGTGCTGATCGGCGACGCCGCCCACGCCACCGCCCCGGTGTGGGCCCAGGGCGCCGCCCTCGCCATCGAGGACGCGCTGGTCCTGGCCGACCTGCTCGCCGAGGGCGACTGGGACACGGTCGGTGCCCGCTTCGAGCAGCACCGCCGCCCCCGGGTCACCCATGTGCAGGCCGCCACGGACCGCTTCGCCCGGGCCGCCGGCCTGCCCATCTGGCTGCGCGACCGCCTACTCACGATCATCGGGACGCGCACCTACGAGGAGACGTACGCCCCTCTCCGCGACCCAGCCTGGCGCACCGAGGCCTGGTAGCGACCGCCCTTAACCTCGCGCCCCGCCTTCCTTTGCGTCGCGCCGTCCCGCCATGCTTCTTCGCGCGCCGCTGCGTGCCTACCTTGCGCGCTTTCCTGGCGCTGCTTTCCTCGCGTTGCTTTCCTCGCGCGGGCGCGCCTCCTCTTGCTTTCCTCGCGCGGGCGCGCCTCCTCTTGCTTTCCTCGCGCGGGCGCGCCTCCTCGCGCGCCGCGTCTTTCTTGCGCGCCGTTACCCCTTCCTCCACGCGCCGCGCCCCCACCCCTCCTTTCGCGCGCCGCGCCGCCACCCCCTCCTCCGCGCGTCGCAACGTGGTAGGCAATGGGGGTGGATGCGATTCACATCGACACCAAGCTGCGCGCCGACCTGGCCGTGCGCGAGATGCTGGCGGCCACGTTCCGGCTGGTTCCCGACGTGCCGACCACCGTGACCACCGGCTGCGGGCAACAAGTGCCGCTGGCGATGACCTCCGGCGACCCGGACGCCGTCACCTGCCTGCCATGCCGAGCCTTCGCACAGCGCGAGCATCTGCGGCTCGCCGACCTCGTGCTGGACCTCGGCCTCGCACCCGGCAGCGTGTTCACCGCGAGCCAGGCCACCGGCGCGGTCGCGAAACTCCGGGAACTCGCGGCGAAGTTCGGCGCCCCACCTCCCCGGTGAGGCGTCACATCGGCGGGGGAGTGCCGCGAGCCAGGGCAGCAGCCAGGTCGGGGTCGGTCCGGTGCAGCAGGATGTCGGCCTGCCGGTGGGCCAGCCGCCACTCACCGTCCTCGCGCCGGAACACCAGGGTGACCCGCAACGGCCAGTCCTGAGCAGGCCGGCCACCGACGACGCCACGGTTGTGCTCCAGCACGACAAGAACAGCAAGATCACCCGAGATGTACGACTCGACCAGCTCAACCCTCGCCTCACCCCCGGTGAACCACCGAGCCGTGGCTGCCAGGGACTCGACCGAGTCGTCGAATCCGCGTACCGGATCCCCACCGAACGGCGGCATCAGCGTGTAGTCGTCGGTGTGCCTGATCAGCTCGGCGTACCGGCGCATGTCCCCGTTGATGAACGCACCAGCCGCGTCCGAGACAAGCGTCAGAAGATGCTCTACGTCCTGTTCGGCCATGCCGTCATTGTGCGGCCGTTTCTTGTCGTACCCCCGTGCCATGCTGCGCTGGTGATTGTCGAGTTCGAGGCCGAGCTGTGGATCTGGGATGCCCGCAAGGACGAAAGCTGGACCTTCGTGAGCCTGCCAGTCGAGGACTCCGAGGAGATCCGCGACTTGGTCGGCGGCCGGGCGCGCGGCTTCGGCTCAGTGCGCGTGCGAGCCACGATCGGCGGCAGCACGTGGACCACATCGATCTTCCCGGACAGCGGAAGGGGCGCCTACGTGCTCCCGGTAAAACGAGCCATCCGCAACGCAGAGAAGGTGTCCGCCGGCGACACCACGCCGGTGACCATCGAGTTGGTAGACCTATAGGCACCACAGCGAGCCCGCGAACAGACGCGGGTCAGTCAGCCGAGCAAAATAGCCGCCCGAAGCCGAACCGCCGTAGCGCGCCGACGGCGGCTCGCCGCCCTCGGCCGTAGCGCACGCTGGTTATGGGGCTGGCGTGACCGGCGTGGACGACGGCTGGCCACGCTCGGCCGTAGCGCACGCTGGCTATGGGGCCGGTGTATCCGGCGTGGACGACGGCTGGCTACGCTCGGCCGTAGCGCACGCTGGTTTGAGGCCGGTGTAACCGGCGTGGACGACGGCTCGCCATGCTCGGCCGTAGCCCATATCGGCAATCGGGTCGGTGAAGCCTGCGTGAGCTACGGCTCGCTGGCCGCCAGGGCTGCTTCGGTGCCCAGGAGACCGCACTGAGCGCCAGCCGGGCAATCCAGCTGGTCGTGACCGCTGCTTCAGCCGGTGGGAAACGACACTGAGCGCCAGCCGGGAACCAGGCCGGCCGCCAGGCTGCTCGCGGGGAAGCGGGAGGCAGCGTTGGGTGTCAGCTGAGCGGGTTGGCTGACGGTGAGGGTTGCTTGCGGGGTTGGGAGGCAGCGTTGGGTGTCAGCTGAGCGGGCTGGCTGACGGTGAGGGTTGCTTCCGGGGCTGGGAGGCAGCGTTGGGTGTCAGCTGAGCGGGTTGGCTGACGGTGAGGGTTGCTTCCGGGGGTGGGAGGCAGCGTTGGGTGTCAGCTGAGCGGGCTGGCTGACGGTGAGGGTTGCTTCCGGGGGTGGGAGGCAGCGTTGGGTGTCAGCTGAGCGGCCCGGCTGACGGTGAGGGTTGCTTCCGGGGCTGGGAGGCAGCGCTGGGCGTCAGCTGAGCAGGCCGGCTGACCGTGGGGGATGCATCCGCGGCGGGAGGCAGCACTGAGCGACAGCCGGATGGGGGTGACCCGGCCGGTGGGCGGAGTTGTCGCGGGACTGGAAGCGAGGGACGGGACGGGATGGCTCCGGTGGTCGGTCTCAGCGGGGAGTGGTGACCGGCGCCGTCCACAAGCCGGTCAAGGCGTCGATCAGTGCGTCAGCTGTCTCCGGCCAGCCGACCTCGGCGGTGCCGTCATGGAGGGCGCGCTCCAGCTCGGCGCACATGTGGACGACCAAGAGCCGGGTCATGTCGGTGCGCTGGCGCTGCACCACCGGCGGCAACGCCGGCGTGCGCAGGGTGATCTCCTGCAGCGTGAGCTGTGTGGACGGCGTGGAGAGCGCCTCCTCCGTGATCACCTCCCGCAGCACCGGGTCGGTGATCACCTGGGCGGCGAACCGGGCGTACCAGCTGTGGGGCCCGAGACCGGCGAAGTGGCCGGTGATCGGCCGGACCAGGCAGGCGGCCCAGCCGGCCAGGGTGTCCGGCAAGGTGCCGGCGGCGATCAGGTCGAGCCGGCGTTGTTCGATGTCGAGGTTGTGCGGCCGCACGATGGCGCGCATCAGATCCGCCCGGCTGCCGAAATGGTAGGCGATGACTGAGTTGTTCCCCTGGCCCGCCGCCTCGCTGATCTGCCGGTTCGAGACCGCGGCGACCCCGTGCAGCGCGAACAGCCGCTCCGCAGTGGTGACGATCAGGTCCCGGGTTTTCATCCTTGTCAGCTTAAGAGGGTCGTCTTAGATTGACGATTGTCAGTGGAGCGCGACCGAGGAGCGCCAATGACCATCGATCTTCCCGAGTACCCTTTCCCGCAACCGACCGCCCTGGAACCTCCCGCCGAGTGGGCCGAGCTACGTGCGAAATGCCCGGTCGCCGAGGTGCGGCTGGCCAGCGGCGACCAGGCTCTGGTGCTGACCCGCTATCAGGACGTGCGGCAGGTGCTGAGCGATCCCCGGTTCAGCCGACTGTTGAACGCTGACGACGCCGCCCGGGTCACCGCGAACGAGTCCGGCGGCGTCTTCGGCTCCGAGCAGGCCGAGCGGACGCCGGTCGGCGAGGGGCATCAGCGCTGGCGGCGGCTGGTGGGGCGGTATTTCACCGCGAAACGGATGGCCGCCATGCAACCGCGGATCCAGGCGATGGCCGAACAGTTGCTGGACGAGATGGTCGCTGGGGGCGCCCCGGCCGACCTCGTCTCGGCGTACGGATTCCCCTTGCCTGTCTGGGTGATCTGTGACCTGCTCGGCGTGCCGGACAGTGACCGGGTGAAGTTCGCCTACTGGTCGGACCACATGCTCAGCCTGACCCGGTACCGGCAGGACGAGATCAACGCCGCGCAGCTGGAGTTCGGGGAGTACATCTGGGCGCACATCGACGCCAAGCGTGCCGAGCCCGGTGACGACCTGATCAGCGACCTGATCGTGGTGGCCGACGCGGAGGACGGCCAGCTCTCCCAGATGGAGCTGATCGGCACCGCGCAGGGCCTGCTGGTCGCCGGGCACGAGACCACCGCCAACATGATCGGCAAGATGACCGCGATGCTGCTCGCCGACCGGGACCGCTGGGAGCAGCTGCTGGCCGAGCCGGCGCTGGTGCGGTCGGCGGTGGAGGAGGCGTTGCGGTTCGACGCGAACCCGGGTTTCGGGATGCCGCGCTACCTCACCGAGGAGATCGAGGTCAGCGGCACGAAGCTGCCGCCCGGTACGACGGTGATCAGCAGCATGGCGGCGGCGAACCGGGACGAGGAGGCGTTCGACAACGCCGGGGACATGGACCTGCGGCGTACGCCGAACCCGCACCTCGCTTTCGGCGCCGGCCCGCATTCGTGCATCGGGCAGGCGCTGGCGCGTACCGAATTGCAGACCGCCCTGAATGTCCTTCTAAACCGCCTGCCCGGCCTGCGCCTGGACGGTTCTCCGGAGGAGCTGCCGCGCCGCGAGGGCCTGATCATCGGCGGCCTGGAACGTTTGATGGTCCGGTGGTGAGCCGATGCTCGGCCTGACCGGCAAGAGCATCGTGGTCTGCGGCGGCGCCACGTTCCACGACTGAGCCGGAGGTGGCCATGCACGTCAGCGCCGACCAGGACAAATGCTGCGGCGCCGGGCAGTGCGTCCTGCTCGCGCCGGAGGTCTTCGACCAGCGCGAGGAGGACGGCATCGTGACCGTGCTCGACCCGGAGCCGCCCGGGCAGTTGCACGACGTCGCGCGGGAGGCCGCGGCCGTGTGCCCGACGAGCGCGATCAGCATCAGAGAATGAGGGCGACCACCAGGGAGTAGAGGGCGCCGGCGAGCAGCGACACGCCGGTGCCCACTCCGGTGATCGCGCTCGGATGCAACCGGGTGGCCCGGGACACCGGGATCGCGGCCAGCGCCACGGCCGTGACCAGCACCCCGACCACGTGGATCGCCGGGTAGTGCAGCAGCGCGGCGATCGGGAACAGGTGCACGCCGACCACGAACGCGATCCAGACCGGGATCAGCGACTGCCGGCGCGCCACCCCCAGCATCGCCGCGCCGATCCCGGCCACGCCGAACTCGATGCCGACGATGATCCCGTACGTGCGGCTCACCGACTCGTCGAAAACCGTCCCGTCGGACCAGTGGGTCGCCGCCACCACGGCGCCGGCCACCAGCGTGAGTCCGGAAATGACCAGTCCGCCGTACAGATAACGGCGCCATGCCGGCGGCGGCGCCTCCAATGCCCAGCCGAACCAGGCCATCGCGAAGAACCCGAAGATCGCCGCGGTCATCGCGGCATCACGGACGTACTCGGCGAGCACGGCGCCCCCTGTCGATATTGCGTTGTGGTCGATCGGAGAGTTTGCCACTCTCAATGCGGCCCCGGCGGCTCCAGAAGAAAGCGCCTCCACAGCGGACGCACTGGCGATCAAACCACGCTCGTCCCGCTGCCTTCCCGGCGACGGATCCTTCCCGTCGGATCCGCTACGGGGCCACCCTTATCTATTTGTCACAGAGGTGAACCATGTCCAAGAACCGCGAGGTGATCGTCCGCAGCGGATTCCGTGGCCTGCGCTACGTCGACGGCCGATTCGACCAGGTCCTCGAGCCGGGCCGCTACGAGATGCCGGCCGGCCGCTTCCCGGGCCGGCGCGTGCCGACCGTCGACGTCGTCTCGGTCGACCTGCGCGAGCGCGAGCTCAACATCAAGGGCCAGGAGATCCTGACCGCCGACAAGGTCGCGGTCCGGGTCAACATCATCACGCACTTCCGGGTGGTCGACCCGGTGGCCGCGATCGAGCGCGTGACCGATTATGTCGACCGCGTCTACAGCGACGTGCAGCTCGCCGCCCGCCGGTACCTGGCGTCGATGACCCTCGAGGCCATCCTCACCAACCGCAACCAGCTCAGCGAGGACATCCTGCGCGACGTCGAGGGCGTCTCGGCCGGCTACGGCGTCGAGATCATCCGCGCCGACGTGAAGGACCTGGTCTTCCCCGGCAACCTGCAGGACGTGATGAACCGGGTGCTCACCGCCCAGCGCCTCGCCGAGGCGCAGATGGTCGAGGCCCGTACCCGTGCGGACCGCGAAGCCCTCGAGGCCGTCTCGAAGGCCGACGCCGAGCGGGTCGCCGCGCAGGCCCGCGTCGAGTCCACCCGGCTCGCCGCGGAGGCCGACGCCGAGGCCAAGCGCATCCGTGCCGAGGCCGAGGTGGACGCCCTGCGCCGGCTCGCGGCTGCGGCCGAGGCCTACGCCGAGCACCCCGCGCTGCTGCGCCTGCGCGAGCTGGAGACCATGGGCGCTCTCGGCGCGAACGCCGCGGCGCGCCTCTACATCGGCTTCGACAAGCACAGCGACCGGCTCAATACCGAATAACCCTATTTGGTACGCGCGACGCCGTCCCCAACCGCAGCTACGCGTCCCCCACTACGGCGCGATCCGGGTGCCCACTCCCGGCCGCCCGGCGACCGCCGGGCTCATGCACGTTTTCGGCGGTCGGCCTTGTCACACCGAACGGTCGGCGGGCTGGTCGACCGGGTGGCGCAGGCCCGGGTGGTCCGCCGGCAGGTTGCGGCGGATCACCCACCAGCTCACCGTCAGGCAGGCGGCGACCAGTGGCCAGCTCAGCGCCACCCGCGAGACGCCCAGGGCGGTCACCATCCCCGCGCTGTACAGCGGCAGGAACACCGCCATCCGGATCAGGTACTGGCAGACCCACACCCAGCTGCCGCGCGAATACGCCCGCAGCAGTGCCGGATCCCGCCGCCATCTCGTCTTCTGGCCGAGGACGGCGCCGACGATGATGCCCAGCAGCGGCCAGCGGATCACGATGCTGACCGCCCAGGCCAGCGCGCTCGCCGCATTGCTGAACAGCTGGAGTAGGAAGAAGTTCTCGGCCTTACCGGTACGCAACGCGATCAGCGCCGCCACGGAGACACCCAGCAGCCCGATCAGCACCGCCCGGGGACGGTCGCCGGCGCGCAGCCGCCACCCGGCGACCGCGAGCGCGAAGATCGCCGCACCGATCGTGCCGCCCCAGATCGACTGGCCGCCGAGCAGCCAGCCGGCGACGAACCCGACCGCCGGCAGCGAGGCGTCGACTGCCGCCCGCCGCCCGTCGAGCAACTGCGTCAGCGATTCCGGCTGTGCCATCTCCACCCTGTCTGTTGAGGTTAGGCGAGCCTAACTCACTGTCGTGCGGCCTCTACCGATGAGTTCCGGGCGCGACACTGGTCGTACCGGCATGAGCATTCATCTTCAGCCCGGCGACGCCGGTTACGACGACAACCGCAAGGCATTGAATCCAGCGCTTGACCCGTACCCCGCCGAAGTTGTCCTGGCCGAAACCACGGCCGACGTCCGCGCCGCCGTGCTCAGCGCACGCCGTCGCGGGCTGGCGTTCGCCGTGCAGGCCACCGGGCACGGCACGCACGTGGCGCACGACGGCGCGCTGCTGCTGCGTACCCATCGGATGGCGTCCGTGCTGGTGGACCCGGACCGCCGGATCGCCAAGGTCGGCCCGGGCGCGCGCTGGGGCGACGTGCTCGCCGCGGCCGCGCCGTTCGGGCTGGCGCCGCTCTCCGGTTCGTCGCCGGACGTCGGCGTGACCGGCTACACCGTCGGCGGCGGCCTCGGCTGGCTGGCCCGCAGGCACGGCCTCGCCGCGGACAGCGTGCAGCGCGCCCGGATCGTCACCGCCGACGGCGAACTGGTCACGGCCGATGCCGACCGCAACGCCGACCTGTTCTGGGCGGTGCGCGGCGGTGGCGGCTCGTTCGGCGTCGTCACCGACCTGGAGTTCCGCCTCTACCCGGTGAGCCGCGTCTACGCCGGTGCGGTCACCTTCGGCCGGGAGCGTGCCGCCGAGACGCTGGCCTGCTACCGCCGCTGGATCGAGCAGGCGCCGGACGAGCTGAGCACCGCTCTGCTCCTGACCCGCGACGGCCGGCTCGTCGTCAAGGCGATGTACTCCGGCGACGACCTCGACCGGGGCCGCCGCCTGCTGGCCCCGCTGTGGCAGGCCGCCGGTCCTCCGCTCGCGGACACGATGCAGGTCGTCGACTACGCCGGGGCGGCTATGGGTGGGACGTTCGCGCGTACGTTCGACCAGGTCCGTGCCCTGTCCGACGACCTGGTGCACGCCCTGGTCAACGAGCCGGACACCACCGTGGAGATCCGCCACTGGGGCGGCCGCATCGCCCGCGACACCGGCGCGGCCGCTCACCGCGACGCCCCGCTCTCGGTCATCCTGGACACCGTCCCTTCGGCGCGGGTGACGGATGCGCTGGCCCGCGACGGAATCGGCAGCAGCTTCCTCAACTTCCTTCCCGACCCGTCTCGGGTCGAGACGGCTTTCACCCCGGCCAACTGGGCGGCGCTGCGCCGGGTCAAGGCCGCCTACGACCCGGGCGCTTTCTTCAGCGCCGGGCTCGCTGTCCCGCCGGCCGCCCTGCAGGCCTCCGCCTGATCTACCGTGCCCGACCAGGTACAACGCAGCCTGCTTATACGGCACCCAGCGCCAGCCGGCCTCGGCCGTCTCCCGGCGCTTCCTCGACGAGGCGCCGCTGCGCGGCAGCCGATCCTGGCCGGTCTTACCGTGGTCTCCAACCTGGCCATCGGGGTTGAACTCTCCCAACGCCGCGCCCGCGATGACCGTGGGCGAATCTCTCCACATCCGGTCTTCCGCGAAGCGCTGTGCTGACCTCTTCGAACTCACTCGTGTCCAAACTGGTAACCGAGCCGTCGTGCACGACGGCTCACCGTGCCCGGCCGTAGCGGATGCTGGCAATCCGGCCGTCGTAGCAAGCGTGGGCGACGGCTTGGTGCACTCGGCCGTAACGCACGCTGGTAATCGGACCCCTCGAAGGAAGGGTGAGCGACGGCTCGGTGCGCTCGGCCGTAGCGCACGCTGGCCTTCGGACCCTCGTAGGAAGGGTGAGCGACGGCTCGCGGTCCTCAGCCGTACCGGATGCTGGTAATCGACCTCGATAGCAAGCGTGGGCGACGGCTCGCGGCCTCGCGTCGGCCTCGGCAGCTCCAGGATCCAGCGCGCCAGCCGTAGCGCAGGCTGGTAATTGTTCGGCGATACCCGCCTCGAGCGGCTGCTTGGCCAGCTGACCGCGTTGCGCTGACTTCTTCTCCTGGCTGACCGGCGTGCCGAGGCGTTCGAGCACCGGCTTGATAGATACCGACACTGAGCGTCAGCCGGACTACTCGGCTGGCTTCCAGGGCTGTTTGCGTGGGCCGGAAACGACACTGGGCGCCAGCTGGGCGGTTCGGCTAGTCTTCGGGGCTGTCTGCGTGGGTGGGAAACGACGCTGAGCGTCAGCCGGTCGGTTCGGCTGGCTTTCGGAGCTGTTTGCGAGGGCGGGAAGCAACACTCAGCGCCAGCCGGAGGTGCCCGTGGTGGGTGCAGGTGGGCTGGGGCTGAGTGGCTTTGGGGTCGGCGCGGATGGCGGGGACGTTGGGTGGCTAGCGGGTGGCGGGCTGGAAGAGTTCGACCAGGTTGCCTGCGGGGTCGGTCAGCAGGATCTGGCTGCCGCCTGGGCCGGTGACGATGTCGCTGGTGAAAGTGACACCGGCGGCTCGTAGGCGGGTGATCTCGGTGGCCAGGTCTTCGAATTCGAGGTGGATGCGGTTGGCGCCGGCGGTTCGGGCGTTGTCGGGGGTGGCTCGGGCGCCGGAGCTGGCGGGGCCGGAGAGCAACAGGCGCAGCGGGCCGCGGATCACGTCGGCGAAAGCCGGGTTGGCGCTGGGGCCTTGGGTGAAGCCCAAGTGGCTGGTGTAGAAGTCGACGGCTGCGGGGACGTCGTCGACGAGGTAGCGGACGCTGGCGTACTGGGTCGGTGTGGTCATGGCTGGACCTCCTCGAGTAGCGGTAGCAGGTGCCGGATGCGGGTGTCGATGCCGGCCGCGGTGCGCAGATGGCCGGGGTAGTCGGTGGGCTCGGGCAGGCTCCAATGCGCTCGGCGGGGTTCGCCGGGGAAGGTCGGGCAGGTTTCGCGGGCGCGGTCGCAGAGACTGATCACATAGTCGAAACGGTGGTCGGCGAAGGTGTCCCAGTGACGGGGGCGGCTGGCGGCGACGTCGATGCCGTATTGGTCGCGCAGGACGCGGACCGCGTGCGGATGCAGGCCGGCGGAGCGTGGGTGGGAGCCGGCGCTGACGACCTCGACCCGGCCGCCGGACCGGTGGCGCAGTAAGGCTTCGGCGATCGGTGAGCGCGCACTGTTACCGGTGCAGACGAACAACACCCTCGTGCGTTGTGGGCTCGCTGCCCGCGGAACGTCACCGGAACCGGCGAAGCTTCGGCGCGGGCCGGCATGGCTGCGCGTGGGGGAGTGCGGGGTCGGGCGAGGGCTGGTGTCCATGGGGACGCGCGAGTCGGCGTGGCCGGAAGTGGCGGCGGATCGCGCGGCGGCGTGGCTGGGAGTGGCGGCGGGCGGCGGCGCGGGGAGGTCGCCGGCAGTCGCGGTGGGTGGCGGTGTGGGGAGGGCGCCGGCATGGGTGGTGCCGGCGGTGGGTGGCGGTGTGGGGAGGGTGCCGGTGTGGCTGGCCGTCGCGGTGGGTGGGGCGGTGAGTGGATGTGGGGGCGGAGCGAGGGCGGCGGGGGCGAGCAGAGCGGGGTGCAGGGTGACGGCGGCGTGGGTCAGGGACTGGGCGCAGCGGTCCAGGTGCAGGTGGTAGTAGGTGTCCCGGCCGTCGAAGGTGCTGCGGGTGGTGGCTAGCAGGCCTGCCTCGCGGAGCAGGCGCAGGTGGTAGGAGACCAGGTTCTGCGGCTCGGCGGTCAACGCGACCAGGTCGCGGACTCGCTGGTCGCTGAGGGCGAGCTCGGTCAGCAACCGCCACCGCAGTGGGTGGGCGGCCAGCCGGAGGAACGCCGGAGGCGGTGGGTGGGACGCCACGACCGCCAGAATACATCAAATCAGTTTGATGGAAAGAATGAGCATAAGATCTCGTCGAATCGACGAGGGGGAATCGATGAGGTTGCAGCCTGCCGGGAAGCCGGCCGCGCCGCTGGTGGTACGGGGAGTAGCGGCCCTGCTCGCGGTCATCGCGGTGCTCAACGTGGTCCGGGCCGCGGTGCACGTCGTGACGATTTACGGCGACGAGTCGTGGCGGGCCTCGAGCCGGCTGGTCAGCGCGGTGCTGAACGGCTTCACCGTACTGTTCTCGGTGTTCGTCCTGGTGCTTGCGCTGTGCCTGTGGCGCGGGCAGATGTGGGCCTGGATCACCAGCATCACGCTGTGCGCCGTGGCGCTGCCGTGGGGCGCGATCATGTTGCTGCCCCAGCTGATCGGCGGCGACTTCCCGCGGATCGGGCTGGCCATCCTGGCGCCGGCCCTGCTGATGCTGCTCGCGCTGACTGTGCCGGGTTCCGCGCGCGGGTTCTTCAAGCAGCGCCCGGCCGCGGTGCCGACCGCCCACTACCAGCCGGGACCGTGGCCGGCCGCGCCCGGTGACGGCAATCACCGGCCGTATCAAAGCCCCTAAATCGGTCGACAACGACGCCTGTCGCTGGGCAGCATGGCCGTCGTGGACGTACGGGGGCCGGGGCGATACCTGTGGTGGCTGGCGCGACAGTGCAAAGGATGGGTGGCCCTCGGGACGCTGTTCGGCTCCGCCTGGTTCCTCACGCTGGCGCTCACGCCGTACCTCATCTCGCAAGCTGTTGACCGTGGTGTGGGACCGCGAAGCGTGCCCGCGCTGCTCTCCTGGACCGCGGCCGTGCTGGCGCTCGGTGTGGCCAGCGCCGGACTGGGCATCATGCGGCACCGGAGCATGACGAAGCTGCGGCTGGCCGCCGCGCTGCGGACCGCAGACGAGGTGATGTCGCACGCGACCCGGCTGGGTGCCGCGCTGCCGCGCCGGGTGACCGCGGGTGAGGTGGTCACCATCGGCATCTCGGACGTGTGGACGATCGGCCGCGCGATGAACGTGGGCAGTGTGGGCGTGGCCGCGATCCTGGCCTGTCTGATGATCGCCGTGCTGCTGCTCCGGACCGAGCCGGTGCTCGCCCTGATCGTGCCGGTCGGCGTGCCCGTGCTGATGCTGATCGTGGGGCCGCTGCTGTTGGGCACGCAGCGGGCCGGCTCGCGGTACCGGCAGCGGCAGGGTCAGCTGAACACGCGCCTGGTCGACGTGCTCGGCGGGCTGCGTGTCCTCAACGGACTCGGCGGCAAGGAGACGCACCTCGAGCGCTACGAGCGGGAGTCGGCGCGGGTGCGGGAGCAGGGCTACCGGGTGGGCCGGCCGTCGAGCTGGATCGGCGCGCTCGGCGAGGGCCTGCCGGTGGTCTTTCTCGCGGTGGTGATCTGGCTGGCCGCACGGCTCGCGGCCGCAGGCCAGCTCACCGTGGGTGAGTTGATTGCGGTGTACGGCTACACGGCGATGCTAGTCATCCCGGTGAGCGTGCTGATCTTCTGCGGTTTCGACATGGCGCACGGACTGGTGGCGGCGCGGCGGGTCACCGACTTCCTCCGGTTGCCGGTCGACGACCCGTCCGGCGGTCCCGCCCCGGCCGGGCCGGCCGTTCTGCACGACCCGGAGTCGGGGGTGACCGTCGAGCCGGGCCGGCTGATCGCGCTGGCCGGGGCCCGCCCGGCCGACGCCGCCGAGGTGCTCGACCGGCTCGGGCGGTACGGCCCGACCACCGCGACCTGGGACGGGCGCCGGCTGGACCGGATCGCCCCGGCCGAGGTCCGCTCGCGGGTCCTGGTCGCCGACAACGACGCCGACCTGTTCGCCGGCACCCTCCGTGAGGTGGTGGCCGGGCGGCACGAGCCCGACGACGAGCGGGTGCGGGAGGCGATCCGGGTGGCGGTCGCGCACGACGTGGCCGACGACCTGGACCGGCCGGTGGAGTGGGGCGGGCGCAACCTGTCCGGCGGGCAGCGGCAGCGGGTCCGGCTGGCCCGGGCCGTCTACACCGATCCGGAGCTGCTGCTGGCGGTGGAGCCGACGTCCGCGGTGGACGCGCACACCGAGACCGCTGTCGCGGAGCGGCTCGCCGAGGCGCGGGCCGGGCGGGGCACGGTCGTGGCCACGACGTCACCGGTCTTCCTGGATCGGGCGGATCTCGTGCACTACCTGGTGGCCGGCCGGGTGGCCGCCAGCGGCACGCATCGCGAGTTGCTGGCCGCCGAGCCCGGCTACCGCGCGCTGGTCACCCGGGTGTTCGGAGATGACGAATGAGCGGCATCGCTGCGCTGCCCATCGCTGATCAGCGTACGGTCGGGCGGGCCGCGATCCGGCTGGTGCGCGCCGACGGCCGGGCGGTCGCCGGGCTGCTCACGGTGAGTTCGCTGGCCGCGCTGGCCGGTCTGGGTGGCCCGTGGCTGCTGGGCCGGATCATCGACACGGTCACGGCCGGTGGCGGCGCCGCACAGGTGGACCGGCTGGCTCTCGGGGTGCTGGCCTGCGCTGTCGTGCAGATGCTGCTGGCCAGGTATGCGCTGGCGATCGGTTACCGGTTCGGCGAGCGCACGGCCGCCCGGATCCGGGAGGGCTTCCTGCGGCGGGCGCTCGGCCTGCCCGCCGCGGTGGTCGAGCGGGTGCCCGCCGGCGACCTCGCGGCGCGTGGCACCACCGACGTCGACGCGGTCGCCACCACGCTGCGTGACATCCTGCCGAATGTCTTCATCGGCGTCGTCCAGCTGCTGTTCATCGCGGTCGCCGTGGTGGCCCTGGACCCGCTGCTCGGCGTGGTCGGGGTGCTCGGCCTGTCCGGGATCTGGTTCGTGACGTTGTGGTACCTGCGCCGGGCCCGGGACGCGTACCTGGCCGAGGGCGCGGTGAACTCGCGGCTGGCCGAGGAGTTGTCGGCGACGACGTCGGGTGCGCGGACGGTCGAGGCGTTCGGGCTGGCCGAGCGCCGGCTCGCGGCGGGGCACGTGGCGCTGGCCGAGACGCGCCGCACCCGGCTGACCACCCTCCGGCTGCGCAGCGTGTTCTTCCCGCTGGTGGAGACCTCGTACGCGGTGCCGACCGTACTGGCCCTGCTGCTCGGTGGCCTGCTCTACATCGACGACCGGGCCAGCCTCGGCACGGTCAGCGCGGCGGTGCTCTACCTGCGGCAGCTCGTCGAGCCGCTGGACAGCATCCTGATCCGGATCGAGCTGATGCAGAGCAGTCTGGCGTCGTTCGCCCGGGTCGAGGGCCTGGGCTCGATTCCGCCCGGCCCGCCCGCCACCACGGCCACCCCGCGCGACGAGGTGATCGAGGTGGCCGGGGTGCGGTACGCCTACGACGAGGGGCGGGACGTGCTGCACGACGTGGGACTGACGGTCCGGCCGGGGGAGCGGCTGGCCATCGTCGGCCTCTCCGGCGCGGGCAAGTCCACACTGGGCCGGCTGATCGCCGGGGTGGACCGGCCGTCCGCGGGCGCGGTGACCGTCGGCGGTGTCCCGATCGCCGATCTGCCGCCGGACGAGTTGCGCCGCCACGTCGTCCTGGTCACCCAGGAGCATCACGTGTTCCGGGAGACCCTGCGGGACAACCTGATGGTCGGCGCGCCGGACGACCAGTTGCGCCGCGCGCTCGCCGCCGTCGGCGCGGACTGGGCCGACGACCTGGACCGGGATCTCGGCGAGCACCCGCCGGACGGCGCGCAGGCGCAGCAGCTCGCACTGGCCCGGGTGGTGCTCGCCGACCCGCACACGGTGATCCTGGACGAGGCGACCGCGCTGCTCGACCCGACGGCGGCGCGTACTGCCGAGCGGGCGCTCGCCGCGGTGCTGCACGAGCGGACGGTCATCGCGATCGCGCACCGGCTGCAGACCGCGCACGACGCCGACCGGGTGGCCGTGATGGCGGACGGCCGGATCATCGAGCTCGGTACTCACGACGAGCTGGTGGCGGCCGGTGGTTCGTACGCGGCGTTGTGGAACAGCTGGCACGGCGGCGACACGGTGCACTCAGGAGCCTCGATTTCCTGAACCGGTCCAGCTCCGAAAGTTTCGATCTTCTCCGAAATCCAAAAGCGCGCCTTGACGGTATAGATAGATCGCTATACGTTTCGGATGCGCTATCGGAATGTTCCCGAAACTTTCGGTGCCTGGAGGCGTAACCCCATGCGAAGCTTCCTCGCGAGCGCGTCGGCTGTCCTCGTCGCGCTCACACTCGTCCCCGCCGTCACATCCCCTACCCCAGCCCTCGCTGAAGAGTCCGGCAAATCCGGGCAGTCCGGCGACAGCTATCTGAGCAACCGGTCCGGACCGGGCCGTTTCCCCCTCGTCGCCCGCGGCAAGGCCGCCCCGATCGTGGCCGCGGCGAACGATCACGCCGGCGTCCTGCGCGTCGCCGGCGACCTGCAGTCCGACCTGCACGCCGCCACCGGTGTGCGGCCCGCGGTCAGCACCGCCGGCGAGATCCCGGCCGGCGCCGAGCCGGTCATCGTCGGCACGATCGGCCGCAGCACCCTGATCGACCGCCTGGTGAAAGCCGGCAAGCTCGACGTGCGCGGCATCGCCGGCCGCTGGGAGACCTCGCTGCAGCAGGTCGTCGAGAACCCACTGCCCGGCGTGCGGCGCGCGTTCGTGATCGCCGGCAGCGATCAGCGCGGTACCATCTACGGCGCCTACGACGTCTCCCGCAAGATCGGCGTCTCGCCCTGGCACTTCTGGGACGACGTTCCGGTCCCGCACTCCGACGCCTGGTACGTGCTGCCCGGCCGGCACAGCCAGGGCACGCCGAAGGTGAAGTTCCGCGGGTTCTTCATCAACGACGAGAACCCGGCGACCGGCACCTGGGCGCCCGGCTACTTCGGACCCGGCAAGGCGCCCGGCTACGAGGGTGGTCTGAACGCGGACTACTACGCCAAGGTCTTCGAGACCATGCTGCGGCTCAAGGCGAACTACCTGTGGCCGGCGGTGTGGGGCCGGGCGTTCGCCGAGGACGACCCGCTCAACCACGCGACCGCCAGCCGGTACGGCGTGGTCATGGGCACCTCGCACGAGGCGCCGATGATGCGCGGCATCGAGGAGTGGAATCGGCACGCCAAGGCCGCGGTCCGCGACGCCGACGGCACCATCGTCACCCCGGGCAGCGACCCGTACGGCGGCACCGGCGAGTGGAGCTTCCGGCGCAACCGTGAGGCGATCGTGGCGTACTGGCGGGACGGCGCGAAGCGGATGAAGGAACAGGGCTTCGAAGGCGTCATCACGCTCGGTATGCGCGGCAACGGCGACGTCAGCCTGCCCGACGGCGACGGCATCGATCTGATGAGCGACATCATCTCCACGCAGCGCGAGATCCTGCGCGAGTTCGATCTGCTGGAGGCGCCCCAGGTGCAGACCCTCTACAAGGAGGTGCAGCGCTACTGGGACAAGGGCTACCAGCCGGCTTCCGACGTGACCGTCGTCTTCTGCGACGACAACTGGGGCAACATGCGCAAGCTTCCGCACGCCGGGCTGCCGGCGCGCAGCGGAGGCTACGGGCTGTACTACCACTTCGACTACGTCGGCGACGGCCGCAACTACAAGTGGGTCGACACGGTCAATCTGACCAACACGTGGGAGCAACTGCATCTCGCGTACAGCAAGGGTGTTGATCGTCTCTGGGTGGTCAACGTGGGTGACCTGAAGAACGAAGAGCTGCCCACGCAGTTCTTCCTGGACTATGCCTGGAACCCGGACGCGATCCCGCTGCGCGGAATCGGCGATTGGGAGCGCCGCTATGCGGCGGAGAACTTCGGTCCGGCCCTGGCCGGTGAGATCGCCGAGGTGCTGAATCAGTACGGCTACCTGCAGTCGCGCCGCAAGCCGGAGTCGCTGAACCGGCGGATCTCCGGTGACGCGCAGAACGTCGTCTACAACGACCAGGAGAGCACGTTCACGCTGACCGACTACCGCGAGATGGACCGGGTGGTCGCCGAGTGGCAGGCTCTCGCCGCTCGCGCCGACCGGATCCGTGCCAGGGTGCCGGCCGCCCTGCGGGACGCGTATTTCCAGCTCGTCGACTATCAGGTGCAGGCGAGCGCCAACCTTTACGAGCTGCGCCGCGCCGAGTTCACCAACATCCGCTACGCCACGGAGGGCCGGGCGGCCACCAACGACCTGGCCGATGAGGCGGAGGCCCGCTTCGCGGAGGACCAGGCGCTCAGCGACTACTACAACAACGAGCTCGCCGGCGGCAAGTGGGCGGGCTGGCAGACCCAACCCAAGATCGGGTACGGCAACGCGGCTCGCTACAACAACGCGTCGTGGCAGCAGCCGCAGACCGACAACCATGTGGCTCTGCCCGACGAGATCTACCCGCACCTCAAACGGATCGAGGTGCCGGCCGCGGCGGCCATGGGTGTCACCGGGACGCTGCCCGAGTTCAGCCCGTGGCAGTCGCAGCCGCAGCAGGTCATCGAGGTCTACAACAAGGGCACGACGCCGTTCCGGTACCGGATCACCGCGGGACAGCCGTGGGTGAAGGTCACGCCCAGCTCGGGACGCGTGGACAAGCAGATCCGGGCCACGGTCTCGGTCGACTGGCGGCGGGCGCCGAAGGGCGTCACGACCGTACCGATCACGGTTGACGGCGCGGGTGGCAGCCAGGTCGTGCAAGCCTCGGTGCGCAACCCGGAGATGAAGCCGCAAGGCTTCGCGGAAGCGAACGGCTACGTGGCGATCAACGCCGCGCACCACCACCGGAAGGTGGGCGACTGGCAGCTGCTGCCGAAGATCGGCAAGAGCACCGACGGCCTCACACCGCTGAGCGAGGGCGCCAAGCTCGAGTACAAGATGACGCTGACCACCACGGGGCCGGTCAAGGTCTCGGCGTGGCTGTCACCGCGCAACAACGTGCTGCCGACTCCGGGCCTGCGGTATGCGGTCTCGATCGACGACCAGCCGGCGCAGACCGTCGACATCATCGCCGCCACCGGCGCCGACGACACCGCGATGAACCGGCAGTGGGCCCGCAACACCTCCGACAACATCAACATCACGACCACCACGCACACCATCGACAAGCCCGGTGTGCACACGCTGACCTTCCACGCGGTCGACCCGACGGTGATCCTGCAACGGCTGATCGTCGACACCGGCGGCGTGAAGTACAGCTACCTTGGCCCGCCCGAGAGCCGGAGGTACTGAGCCATGCGCAGACGTACCGTTCTGGCCTCTGGCGGGGCCGCCGCCTCCGCGGTCCTGCTCGGCCGTAACATGCCGGCCCGGTCGCGCTGGGTGCACACCTGGACCGCGATGCCGCAGCTGACCGAACCGCACAATCTGCCGCCGGCGCCGTTCACCGGAACCGACTCGACGCTGGTGGACACCACGCTGCGGCAGACCCTGCGCACCACGGTCGGCGGGCGGCAACTGCGGGTCCGCTACTCCAACGCGTTCGGCGGGGCCGACCTGCCGATCACCGCGGCGGCTGTCGCACTGCCGGTGGGCGGGCAGGCCGGGGTGTCCGGCATCCGCCCGGGCAGCTCGGTGCCGGTCACCTTCGGCGGACAGCGCTCGGTGGTGGTGCCGGTCGGGGCGCAGATGGTCTCCGACCCGGTGAACCTGCCGGTGGCGGCCGCCACCAACCTCACCGTCACCACCTACCTGGCCGCCGGGCAGGCCACCACCAACCTGACCTCGCATCCCGGCTCGAGGACCACATCCTGGCTGGTCAACGGCGACCGGCACACCGAGGCCGAGCTGGCCGGCGCCACCCCGACCGACCACTGGTACCTGATCAGCGGCGTCGAGGTGACCGCCGCCGGGGTGGCCGGCCTGGTCGTCCTCGGCGACTCGCTGACCGACGGCCGGGGCTCCACCACCAACGGCAACGACCGCTGGCCGGACCAGCTGGTCGCCCGGCTCCGCGGCCGCGACGTGGCGGTGCTCAACCAGGCGGCCGGTGGCAACCGGGTGCTGCGCGACGGGCTGGGGCCGAACGCCCTGGCCCGGCTCGACCGCGACGTGCTCGCTGTCACCGGGGCGGTCTGGCTGCTGGTCTTCGAGGGGGTGAACGACATCGGCACGGCCGAGGCGAGCACGGCCGGGCAGAACCAGGTGGTGGCCGAGCTGCTGAACGCGTACCGGCAGATCGTGCTGCGCGCGCACGCGCAGGACCTGCTGGTGTACGGGGCGACGCTCACCCCGTTCGGCGGGAACATCTACGACGACCCGGCGGGCCTGCGTGAACAGGCCCGGCAGACCGTCAACCAGGCGATCCGGGGCGGGATGTTCGACGCGTACGTCGACTTCGACGCCGCGGTGCGGGATCCGGCCGAGCCACGGCGGATCGCGGACGCGTACAACGTCGGCGACCACCTGCACCTCAACCCGGCCGGGTACGCCGCTCTCGCCGCAGCCGTGCCCCGCCGGTTGCTGGAGCGAAACTCTTAAGTGGCAGGGCACCGGGCCGATGGACGGGGAATGAGCAGTGCCACGCCGGGTGCCCTGCACCAACAGCGGAGACGGGCGATCCGTGCCGGAGCGCTCTACTGCTGCTCGCCCGCGCTCCTGGCCGGCGTCTACACGGCGGCCACCTGGGGCGCGCCCGGCCGCGGCGCGATGCTCGCGGTGGTACTGACGATCCTGCTCGCCTCCGGTCTGGCCGGTGCGGTGGCGAGCCGGATCGTCGAATCCCGCTGGTGGATGCTGCCCCAGCACGCCGGGGCGATGGTCAACCTGGCCGGCTACGTGGCCCTCGGTCTGCTCGACGGGGGCATCGCGTCGCCGCTCGGCGCGTTCATCCCGACGTCGACGGTGCTGCTGGCCACGGTTCTGCTGCCCCGCGCCTTCCTGACCGTGGTGACGCTCAACGCGATCGGGTACGGGCTGGTCGTCGCGTACGGCGACCCGGCCCCACCCGGCTACTGGCTGGTCCACACGCTCGGCTTCGGCGCCGCCGCGGTGCTGTGCCTGCGCCACTCGGCGGCCCTGGACTCGATGCGCCGGCGGCTGGCGGCCAGCTCACGGATCGACCCGCTCACCGGCTGCCTCAACCGCCGCGGCTTCGACGACCGGACCGCGGCGGCCCTGGCGGCCGGTGGGCCGGTCACCCTGGTGCTCCTCGATCTGGACCACTTCAAGCAGGTCAACGATGCGTACGGCCACCGCGCCGGCGACGAACTGCTGGCCTGGGTCGGCGGCTCCCTGCGCGCCTCGCTGCCCGCCGGAGCGGTCGCCGGGCGGCTCGGCGGGGACGAGTTCGCGCTGCTGCTGCCCGGCACCTGCGACCAGGGCGCGGCCGTGATCGTCGAAGTCATCCGGGAACGGCTTCGGGCCGGTGCGCCGTCGAGCCTCGGGTACGCGACCTATCCGCAGGACGCCCGGGATGCGGACGGTCTGGCCAGTGTCGCCGACCGGCGGCTCTACGCGGACAAGGCGGCCCGGGAACGGCGTGCCCCCACCGCGGACGAGGTGGCGTGGGTGCGTACCCGCGGTGTCCTCTCCGGCGCCGACGTCACGGTCGGCACGCGGGAACGCCGGCGGCACTCGATCGCCGACCCGGGCTGGATGTCGATCGCCCAGACCTGCGTGGCGATGATCTACCTGGCGTTCTACACCGACGGGCACGCGTACCGGGGGGTGATGTGGGCGATCTGCGCGTGGGGATTCGCTGCCGGGCTGGCGGTGGTGCTCGGCGCGGACTGGCTCAGCCGCTCGCGTACCGCCCGGCCGCTGATGCTGGCGTTCTCGGCGAGCTCGTTCGTCAGCCTCGCCGTGATCGCCGCCCTCGACGGCGGGGTGAGCAGCACGCTGGGCGTGGGCATGCTGTTGCCGATCCCGCTATTGATGCTCGGCATGCGTACGCGGGTGGCGGCGCCGGTCGCGCTGGCCGCCGGCGCGATCTACGCGGTGCTCGCCGTGGTCGAGGGCGCGTCCAGCAACTGGTTCGTGGTGACCAACCTGCTCGGTACGGCCACGACCTCGATCGCCTGCGCGCTTCAAGGGCGGACCGCGGCCGCGCAGCGCCGGATGCTGACCCGGCTGGCCCGGGTCGACGTGCTCACCGACGTACTGAACCGGCGCGGATTCGCCGAACGCTTCACCGCCGAGGTGTCGTCGGCCGGGCGTCTCCGCGCGGCTCTGCTCGTTGCCGACCTCGACGGGTTCAAACAGCTCAACGACTCGTACGGGCATGCGGCCGGGGACGAGCTGCTGCGATGGGTGGCGGCGACGCTGCGGGCCGGGGCGCGGGGGCGGGACGTGGTGGGGCGGCTGGGCGGGGACGAGTTCGTGGTGCTGGTCTGCGATGCCGACCCGGTGGAGGCTGCGGCGCGATACCGGGCGGCGTTGTCCGAGCGCACGGGGGTGAGCATCGGGGTGGCGGTGCTGGACGTCGACGGTGCTGACTTCGACAGCCTGTATGCGGCTGCGGACGCCCGCCTCTATCAGCAGAAGGCTGCCCGCAAGGCGGTTCAGCCGCCCGCCCTCACCGCCAGCTGACGGCCGATGCTGCTTCGGCCGCCTTGCGGGGACGCTGTGCGTCAGCCGGGTTCGCTTGGCTGTTGCTCGGTGTTCCGGACTATCTACTTGCAGGTCAGCCCAACTTACTTGCGAGTCAGCCCAACGGACCGGCTGACGCCGAGCGTTGCCTCCCGCTCGCCGACCGCGGTCCCGCCTGCCGGGCTCGGCTCCCGGTCTCGGCTCCCGGTCTCGCCTGGCGGGCTCGCCTTCCGGTCTCGCCTGGCGGGCTCGCCTTCCGGTCTCGCCTGGCGGGCTCGCCTTCCGGTCTCGCCTGGCGGGCTCGCCTTCCGGTCTCGCCTGGCGGGCTCGCCTTCCGGTCTCGCCTGGCGGGCTCGCCTTCCGGTCTCGCCTGGCGGGCTCGCCTTCCGGTCTCGCCTGGCGGGCTCGCCTTCCGGTCTCGCCTGGCGGGCTCGCCTCCCGGTCCAGCCGCACCCGGGCGGCCGGGTTCAACGTCCCGCACGTGCCGGCCGCGTCCTACCGCGCGGTCCTGGCCGAGCTACGCCCACCTGCGGCTGCCGCCCGCCACCTGGCCGCCAACTTTCCTCCGCCGGATCGCGTGCGTGGGTGGCGGCTGTGCGGGGCCGGCCGTCGCTGGGGCAGGTATTCGGGCGGGGATTGCATGCGTGGGCGGCGGCTGAGCCGGGCCGGCCGTCGCTGGGGCAGGTATTCGGGCGGGGATTGCATGCGTGGGCGGCGGCTGAGCCGGGCCGGCCGTCGCTGGGGCAGGTAAGGGCTCGTCGAAGAACAAGCCGTTGCTTGGCGGATTTCGATGCGTTGATCTGTTATGGCGGTATCGGAGGAGGAACGGGGCAGGCTGGCAGCGAAGTTTGAGGTGATCTTGCCGCATCTGGATGAGCGGCAACGCCGGTTGCTGCTGGGTGCTGAGGCTCGGGTGCTGGGGCATGGCGGGATCCGGGCGGTAGCGCGAGCTGCCGGGGTCCGGGAGGGCACGGTGGCTGCGGGCGTCGATGAGTTGGAGGCCGGGGTGGCGCCGCTGGGCCGGGTCCGCCGTGCCGGTGGCGGCCGGAAGCCGGTGACCGAACATGATCCCGCTCTGATGCCGGCGTTGTTGGGGCTGGTCGAGCCGGACGAGCGGGGGGACCCGATGTCGCCGCTGCGATGGACGACGAAGTCGTTGCGCCACCTTGCGCAGGAACTGGCCGGGCGGGGTCATAAGGCCGGGCCGGACACGATCGCTGCTCTGCTGCACGGTGAGGGATTCAGCCTTCAGGGCAATGCCAAGACTCTGGAAGGCAGACGCCATCCCGACCGCGACGCCCAGTTCGGCTACATCAACGAGCAGGTCAAGGATTATCTGTCCAGCGGTGACCCGGTCGTCAGCGTCGATACGAAGAAGAAGGAACTCGTCGGCGCGTTCGCGAACAAGGGCCGCGAGTGGCGGCCTGCCGGTGAGCCGGCCGTAGTCCGCACCCACGACTTCGCCGATCCGCAGCTGGGACAGGTGATCCCCTACGGGGTCTACGACTTGGCCGCCGACACCGGCTGGGTCGCCGTCGGCACCGACCACAACACCGCCGCGTTCGCCGTCGCCACTCTGCGCCGCTGGTGGGACGGCTACGGCCGTGACCGCTACCCGAACGCCGGACGGCTCTTGATCACCGCGGACGCCGGCGGATCCAACGGCTACCGCACTCGCGCCTGGAAAACGGATCTGGCCGCTCTCGCCGCCGAAATCGGGCTACCGATCACCGTCTGCCACTTCCCGCCCGGCACCAGTAAATGGAACCGTATCGAGCATCGCTTGTTCGCCCACATCTCGATGAACTGGCGGGCACGACCCCTGACCAGCCACGAGACCATCGTCCACACGATCGCCGCGACCACCACCAGCAGCGGGCTGCGCGTGCACGCCGAACTCGACACCGGCCACTACCCGACCGGCGTCGTCATCACCGACGAGCAGATGAGCACCCTGGCCATCGACCGTCACGACTGGCACGGCGACTGGAACTACACCCTGCGCCCCGACCCGGCCACACCCGCCGGCGAACCCGCGACAGCCCTACCACCGCTGCATCACCTGGCCGCGCTGGTGCACCCGGCCATCACCGGCATGCCCGACAGCGCATGGAACGACCTGATCAGCCGGCTCACCGTTCCCCATCAAGCCCAACACGAAGCGTTCCTGCACAACCTGCGCGGCCACGCCCGGCCCCGCGGCGGCGGCCGCAAGATCCGCGTCACCCTCAGCCACCAACTACTGGCCACCTTGCTCCACGACCGCTACCAACTGCCCCGCAAGGTCATCGCCGATCTGTTCGGCGTCGCCGGCACCACCATCAACGTCGCCATCCGCAACACCCGCACCCTGCTCACCCAAATCCAGCACCCCATCGAACCCAGCAACATCCGCCTCACCAACCACACCGACCTCGCCGCTCACACCCGCGCCGCCGGATTCACCGCACCCGCCTTGATCAAAACAGCGAGTTAAAAATCGACGAGGGGAGTGTCAAGAAAACGGTGTAACTCGATTTGTTGAAGGTCAGTTACGGCCTGCGGTGAGGCGTCCTTCGAAGGCGAGGTCGAAGGCGTTGAGGGCGGGTTTCCAGCGCATAGTCCAGCGGCGCTGGCCGGTGCCGGTCGGGTCCAGGGCCATCACGGCGAGGTAGACGCATTTCAGGGCAGCCTGCTCGTTCGGGAAGTGCCCGCGGGCCCGCACGGCCCGGCGGATCCGGGCGTTCACGCTCTCGATCGCGTTGGTCGAGCAGACGACCTTGCGGATCTCGGCGTCGAAGGCCAGGAACGGCACGAACTCGGCCCAGGCGTTCTCCCAGAGCCGGACGATCGCCGGGTATCGCTCGCCCCAGACCTCGGCGAACTCCAGGAACCGCTGCTCGGCGGCTTGCTCGGTCGGTGCGGTGTAGACCGGCTTCAACGCCTTCGCGATGGCGTCCCAGTGCTGCCGGCCGGCGTATTTGAACGAGTTGCGCAGAAGGTGAACCACACACGTCTGGACCACCGTCTGCGGCCACACGGTGTTGATCGCGTCAGGCAGGCCGGTGAGGCCGTCGCAGACGGCCATCAGCACGTCCTCGACGCCGCGGTTCTTGAGCTCGGTGCACACGCTGAACCAGAACTTGGCGCCCTCGCCGCCGTCGCCGGCCCACAGCCCGAGGATGTCGCGGGTGCCCTCGGCGGTGACCGCCAAAGCGACGTAGATCGGCCGGTTGGCGACCTTCCCGTCGCGGATCTTGACGTTGATCGCGTCGAGGAACACGACCGGATAGACACGGTCCAGGGGCCGGTTCTGCCACTCAGCCATGCCGTCCATCACCTTGTCGGTGATCGTGGAGATCGTCTGCCGCGACACCTCGGCGCCATAGACTTCGGCCAGGTGAGCGCTGATCTCCCCGGTGGTCAGGCCCTTCGCCGACAGCGACAGGACCATGTCCTCGACCCCGGTCAGCCGGCGCTGCCGCTTCTTGACGATCTGCGGCTCGAACGAGCCGTCCCGGTCCCGCGGCACGACGATCTCGACCGGGCCGACATCAGTGAGCACCGTCTTCGCCCTCGACCCGTTGCGGGAGTTCCCGCCGTCCTTGCCGGCCGGATCGTGCTTCTCATAGCCGAGGTGGTCGGTGATCTCACCGTCCATCGCCGCCTCGATCACCCGCTTGGTCAGCTGCTGCAGCAGACCACCCTCACCGGTCAGCTGCAGGCCCGCGGCACGAGCCTGCTCCACGAGCCGGCCGACCAGTTCGGCATCGACACTCCCAGACAAGGCTGCCGGGTCCTTCTTCTTGGCCACCGCGGAAGTATCCACGGCCTCCGTCATCATGGTCATCAGGTGCGTCTCCTTGATCAGGAGTTACACCGTTCTTTTTACAGTCCCTCGACGAGCCCTAATGGGGCGGGGATTGCATGCGTGGGCGGCGGCTGAGCCGGGCCGGCCGTCGCTGGGGCAGGTAATGGGGCGGGGATTGCATGCGTGGGCGGCGGCTGAGCGGGACCGGCCGTCGCTGGGGCAGGTATTCGGGCGGGGATTGCATGCGTGGGCGGCGGCTGAGCCGGGCCGGCCGTCGCTGGGGCAGGTAATGGGGCGGGGATTGCATGCGTGGGCGGCGGCTGAGCGGGACCGGCCGTCGCTGGGGCAGGTAATGGGCTGCCCGCGGTGATCTTTAGTGACGGCTGTGGCTGGGCGGGGTGGCGCGAGCACCTACCTGGGCGCGCTGGGGCCGCAAGCGGGCAACCGGCCGCAGGGAGTCGAGGGACGGGGCGCCACGGTTGTCCGGCCCGGAAACGGGGAAGTGAACAGGGTATGACCGACGAAGCTGAAGTGCGCCCGCCGCTCAGCCCGGATCCGCCGGCCCCGCCGGGACAGGAGGATCTTGTGGTGCCGGATCTGCCGCTGCCTGACCGTGACGACCGTGAGGTGCCCCAGGGCGCCGACGACGTGACGGAGAAGGCCGGTGCCACCGAGGCGCCCGACTGACAGCGGACACCGGTGGCGGCGGCAGAGGCGGCCGCCACCGGTTCGCGAGTCACTTCTTCTTGCTCTTCTTGTCCTTCTTCTTGTCCTTCTTCGACTTCTTCGCCATGGTGATGCCCCCCTCTCAGAAGCCGTCGGCCGCGCGGGCCGTCCACACGCGACACCGGACGGTGGCGCGCGGCAACCGAGAGTTAACCTAGGCGACCACAGCGTTACCTGTCACCCAACGCAAGGTTAATTAACGGTGGGTGACCGTCTACTCTCGAGCGCCGAGCAGGGCCACCGGCCGTTCGCGGGTCGCTGACCAGGACGTGAGTGCGCTGGTCACGCCGGTCGCTAGCAGAACCAACGCGGTGATGGCGAGCAGCAGCAGCCACGGTGGATCGAGGGTGGCGGTGCCGGTGACGGCCTCGGTGGTGGTCAGGGCCGCGATGAAGGCGGTGCCGGCGGCTACGAGGCCGAGCAGGATGCCGGCGAGGGTGACCGCTGCGGACTCGGCGAGCGCGGTGCGGATTACCTGGCCGCGGGACAGGCCGGTCACGCGGGCTTCGGCGAACTCGCGGCGCCGGGCGGCCGCGCCGATCACCACTGAGTTGATCACGCCGACCAGTGCGTAGAGGGCGCCGAGGCCGAGCACCACGATCATGATCTTGCTGCTGGTGGAGTTGCGGTTCTCCGCGTCGGCGGCGAGCCACTCGTCCACCGTGGCGACCGACCCGTAGGCGCTGAGGTCGGGAGGGGTGGCGCCGGGCTTGAGGCGTACGAAAGTGGCGGTCGGCGCCGAGGCGAGCTGAGCCGGCGGCAGCATGCCCGGCGGAAGCAGCAGATCCGCGCCGCCGCTCACGGCGGCCGGCACGCCGGCGGCGACCGGAATCTCGCCCAGGTCGAGACCGGGCAGCTCGAGGCGCGCGGTGCCGGCGGAGAGGTCGCCACCCGGACCGGTCGCGGCCGTGCGATGGCTCAGGCCGAGCAGGGCCTCGCTGCCCGGATGCATTCGGGCGTACGCCGAGAAGTCCACCACCAGCACAGTCACCGTGTCGGTCTCGCGGTCCTCGGCGTCCCCGGTGGTGGCCCGGCCGGGCAGTTCGATCTCGGTCGACACGGCCGCAACGCCCGGCATGGCGGCGATCCGCGCACCAACCGGCGCGGATGAGGCATCAGATGAAGGCGAGGCTTCCGGCCCGGCCAACCCGTCGGATCGAGGTGAGCTGGTCGGTCCGGCCGATTGAGGAGGGCCGGCCGAGGCGTCGGATCGAGCGGGGGTGGCTTGCCCGGGTGAGGAGACCACCAGGTCGGCCGCGGTGGATCGGCGCATCTGGTCGACGCCGGAGGCGGTGAAGGAGGCCGACGCGCCGGTCTGGCCGACGACCAGGGCGACCAGGACCGTCACCGGCGCGGCGACCGCGGCGCTGCGGCGGCGGCCGTCGCGCAGGTTGGCGCGGGCCAGCGAGCTGAGCGGGCCGCCCATGCCGGTGGGGATGAGGCGGGCCACCGCCGGGACCAGCAGCGGGCCGAAGGCGGCCGCCGCCACCGCCGCGCAGAGCGGCACGTTCATTGCCATCGCCGCGCCGCCGTCGGGGCCGCCGTGCGGGGCCACGATGGTCAGGGCGAGCGCGCCGCCCAGGAAGAGCAGCCCGAAGATCCACCGGCCGGCGGTCATCACCCGGGCCGCTTCGCCGGAGTCGCGCAGGGCGTCGAGTGGGCGTACCCGCGCGGCCCGGTGGGCGGCGGTCATCGCGCCGGCGACGGCCAGCAGCAGGCCGGTGCCGATCGAGGCGCCGATGATCCAGGTACGCCATTCGCCGTGGAATCCGTCCGGCACGAAACCCATCCGGCGCATCAGCCAGGCGTGCACCGCCATCACACCGAGTCCGGCCGGGATGCCCAGACCGGCGCCGAGCGTCCCGAGCAGCACCGCCTCGCCCAGCAGCAACCTGCGCAGCTGTCCCCGGCTGCCACCGACCAGGCGCAGCAGCGCGAGGTCCCGGCGGCGCTGGTCCACGGTGAACGCGAAGGTCGAGCTGATGATGAAGATCGCCAGGAAGGCCGCGCCGCCCATCACCACGCCCAGCATCGACACCGCGGCCGTACGCCCGTCGTCGAAGCGCAGCTCCTCGGTGGCGGACAGGCCCGGCGGCGTGTCCATGGTGGCCGCGGTGATCAGCAGGAGCAGCGACGACTGCACCAGCGCGACACCCAGGCACACCGACAGGGCGGCGCCGACGAACAAAGTCCACCGCTCGGCCATCCCGGCCCGGCTCAGCCGCAGCATCATCTCAGCGCTCCCAGGCCGCGAGCCGCTCGGCGACCGCGTGCGTGTCCGCGCCGGTCAGCCGGTCGACCACTCGTCCGTCGCGGAGGAAGACCACCGCGTCGGCGCGGGCTGCCGCGCCCGGATCGTGGGTCACCATCACGATGCTCTGGCCGGCGTCGGCCATGGCACGGAGCAGATCCAGCACGGTACGCGCGGCCGTGGAATCCAGCGCGCCGGTCGGTTCGTCGGCGAAGAGGACCTCCGGCCGGGTCACCATGGCCCGGGCGATCGCGACCCGCTGCTGCTGCCCGCCGGAGAGCTCCCGCGGCCGGTGCCGGACCCGGTCGGCGAGTCCCACCGAGGCGAGCACCGCGCGCACCTCGGAACGGCGTGGCCCACGGCCGGCCAGGCGCAGCGGCAGGGCCACGTTCTGTTCGGCGGTCAGCGATCCGATCAGGTTGAAGCTCTGGAAGACGAAGCCGATCCGGGTCCGCCGCAGGTCGGTGAGCTGCTGGTCGCCGGCGGCGGTGATGTCGGTGCCGGCCACCACGATCCGGCCGGAGTCGGCCCGTTCCAGTCCGGCCGCGAGGTGCAGCAACGTGGACTTGCCCGAGCCGGACGGGCCCATCACCGCGGTCCAGGCGCCACGCGGCAGGTCCAGGTGGACGTCGTCGACCGCGCGGATCGCTGCGGCGCCGCGCCCGTAGGTACGGGTCACCCCGCTCAGCGAGACCGCGGTGCTGGTTTCCACTGTCGTCGTCATGGGTTCGACGCTAGGGACGAATCAGCTGGTAAGCGCTGATGCCTGCACCCCGGTTGGAGGGGGAGAAAACCCTACCGCCCGAGGATCGCCGCGGCCGCGTTGCCGGGACCGTCGATGTCGGCGTAGATCTTGCGGATCTCCTCGGCGGCCTGGCGGTAACGGTCGCCGGCGAGCAACTCCTGCGCCCTCGCGGTGAGATGCCGGCCGCCCGCGTCGCGCGGCCGCACCTCGAGCCCGGCGCCGCGGCGTTGCACCAGGGCGATGTTGAGCCGCTGTTCGAGCTGGAGCGGGATGCCGAGCAGCGGGACGCCGGCGGCCATCGCGGTCTGCACACTGCCCTGCCCGCCGGTGGTCACCGCCAGATCCACCCAGGGCATCACCAGGTGGCTGGGCAGCACCCCGCCGACCAGCACCCGGTCGCCGGCCAGGTCGGCGAGGTCGTGGACGGTGCTGGCGACCAGGATGCGGGCGCCGAGCGGGCGCAGGGCGCCGACCGTCGCGCGGACCAGGGCGGGGGAGCTGGAGGAGAGGGTCACGTAGACGATCGGGCCGGGCCGCGCCAGGAACTGCTCGACTCGGTCGGGGAGCGGGATCGGCAGGTGGGCGAAGAGCGGGCCGGTGACCCGCAGCCGGGTCTCCGGGCGGTAGCCGCGGCCGGGCCGCCACCCCTCGATCCGCTCGGCGGGCCGGCCGAGCACGTCCGGCGCCTCGGTGACCAGGGTGAGGTCGCCCTGCAGCAGGGCGGCGGTGCTGGGCAGCCCGGGCACGCCCAGCTTGGCGGCGACCCGGTTGAAGCCGGCGCAGTAGAACTTCACCCGGCTCAGCAGGGCGCCGGTGAGCCGGACGGCCGGCGGGAGAGGGCGGCTCCCGAAGACCGGTGGCACCCAGCTGGCCGAGTGCTCGGTGACCAGGCGCACCCCGGCGAGCCGGCTGGACAGCGTGGCGGTCAGGGAGAACCCGGTGATGACGGTGTCGATGCCGTGCCGGGTGAAGTAATCGGCCTCTGCGGTGACGTACGCCCGCAGCTCCTCGTCGCTGTAGGCGCTCTGCCCGACCGGCCCGCTGCTCGGCTGCTCGCGCAGGAAGCGTGCGCAGCGCGCGTCGTCCATCCGCGGCCCGATCAGGTCGTAGTCGATGCCGGCCGCGCGCAGCGCGGTCTCGAAGGTGCCGCCGTAGGTGGCGACGCGCGGGGTGACGCCGCGTGCCTGCAGGGCCCGGTAGATCTCGATCATCCGGGAGACCTGGGACAGGTAGGCGCAGTGCGGCAGGAGGCAGATCGAGTTAGGTAATATATTGCGGACCATACGTGTAATATATTGCGGATGTCGGACCTGGAAAAGACCCTCTTCGATCTCGGCGAGAATTCCCAGCTCACGCCGTCGGTGCGGGCCTTCCGGGCCAGCCTGGTGCTGGCGCAGCGGCTGCGCTATCTGATGGACGACCGGCTGCGCGCCGACGGTCTGACCACCCAGCAGGCCGCGCTGCTCACGGTGGTCCGGGCGCTGGAGAGGCCGGCCCTGTCCGAGGCGGCCGCGGCGCTCGGCACCTCACATCAGAACGCGGCCCAGCTGGTCGCCGCGCTGGAACGCAAGGGCATGCTGCGCACCGAGCCGGATCCGGCCGACAAACGCCGCCGCCTCCTCGCCGCGACCGCGGAGGGCGCACGGTACTGGACCGAGCGGGACGCGGGCGACGAGGAGGCGGTGGCGGCCTGGTTCGCGGCGCTCACCCCGGACGAGGTGGCGGTCTTCGCCGGGCTGGCCGAGCGGGTCCTGGCCGGGCTCAGGGCAGCGTGACGATCTCCCGGCCCAGCGGCCAGAGCGCGGCCGGGACCAGCTTGAAGTTCGCGATGCCGAACGGGATGCCGATGATCGTCACGCACTGGGCGATCCCGGCCAGGATGTGGACCAGGGCGATCCACCAGCCGGCCAGCACCAGCCACAGGATGTTGGCGATGCCGGAGGCGATGTGGACGCCCGGGCGGCTCTCGATGGTCCGGCCGAACGGCCAGATCGCATAGACCGCCAGCCGCAGCGAGGCGACGCCGAACGGGATCGTCACGATCAGGATGAAGCAGATCAGCGCGGCGATCCCGTACGCGAGACCGAGCGTCCAGCCGAAGAAGATGAACCAGAGGACGTTGAGAATGAGGCGTAACACCATCTCAGGGTGACGTACGTGCGCCAGTGTTCAGATCGTTGGCCTCCGGCGTCGGCGCCACGCTGTTCAGATCCGGCGCCACGTGGGCGCGCCCGGTCACCTTGGCATCCGGGTCGGAGAGCTGCCAGGCGGTGAGCCCGCGCTGCACGGCCAGTGCCGTCGCCGCCCCGGCCGCCCCGGCGAGCAGGATGGCGCCGATCAGGATCGAGCGCCTGCGCCGCCGCGACGGCGGAGGCCCGTAGCGCAGCACTGTCCAGGCGCCACCGCCGCGGCGGGCGCCCTCCGCACCGATGACCACGGCTTGCCGGCCCACCCGGGTGCCCAGTGCCGAGAGGTTACGGCCCGAATACCGCCCGGCCGACACCACGGCGTCCCGCGTTTTGATGACGGCGACCTTCGGATCGATTTCGTACCTTGCTCGGGACATGATCCTCCACCACCCCTGAAATCGGTTCCGCCCAGCCTCTGCCATCCCGGCCGGCGTGGCCTCACCCGCGCAGGATGAGCTTCCCGAGCGCGCCCGGGAGTCATCTGGCCGGGATGAGGCCGCCTGACCCGGGCGTTCGCACACTGACCCGATGCCGTCGATCCGCAAGGACCTCGTCGCCGGGCTGCCCGGGGCGATCAGTGGCGTCCCGGACGGGATGGCCGCGAGCGTGCTGGCCGGAGTGAACCCGGTGCACGGCCTGTACGCGAGCATGGCCGGGCCGATCGGCGGCGGTCTCACCTCGAGCACCCGGCTCATGGTCATCACGACCACCAGTGCGGCCGCTCTGGCGGCCGGCTCGGCGCTGGCCGGGGTGCCCGAGGCGGACCGGCCCCGGGCGATGTTCCTGCTGACCGTGATCGCCGGGCTGCTCATGGTCCTGGCCGGGATCGCCCGGCTGGGGCGGTACACGCGGTTCGTGCCGCACTCGGTCATGATCGGGTTCCTGTCCGGGGTGGCCGCCAACATCGTCTTCGGTCAGCTGCCGGACCTGGTCGGCGCCGAGGTGAGCGGGCCGTTCGCGCTGGCCAAGGCGGTGGACCTGATCCGGCACCCGGACCTGATCGAGCCGGCCGCCGCGCTGGCCGGGTTCGCCGCCCTCGCGCTGCTCGTGGCGTTGCACCGCACCCGCGCCGCGGCCTACTCGGCGCTGATCGCCCTGATCGTGCCCAGTCTCGCGGTCGCCCTGCTGGACGCCGACGGGGTGCCGCGCGTCCGCGACATCGGCGCCATCCCGACCGGCCTGCCCACCCCGGCCCTGCCACGTCTGGAGGACTTCTCGTTCAGCCTGTTCACCGGCGCGTTCGCGGTCGCCGCCGTGGTCCTGGTGCAGGGCGCCGGGGTCAGCGAGTCGGCGCCGAACCCGGACCGCACCCGCTCGGACGCGAACCGCGACTTCATCGCCCAGGGCATCGGCAACCTGCTCGCCGGGCTGTTCCGCGGGCAGCCGGTCGGCGGCTCGGTCGGCCGGACCGCCCTGAACGTCTCGGCCGGCGCGGTGGGCCGGTGGGCCGCCGTCTTCTCCGGCATCTGGATGGGCCTGATCCTGCTGCTCTTCGCCGACCTGGTCGGGACCGTGGTGATGTCGACGCTGGCCGCGGTGCTCGTCTACGCGGCGATCGGGTCTCTGCGTCCCGGCGAGGTGCGGGCCATCCTGCGTACCGGGCGGATCTCCCAGATCGCGATGATCTCGACGTTCGTGGCGACGCTGTTCCTGCCGGTCGCCGCGGCCGTCGGGCTGGGCCTGATCCTGTCCCTGCTGATGCAGCTCAACCAGGAGGCGCTCGACCTGCGGGTGGTCGAGTTGGTCCCGCACGAGGGCGGCGGCTTCGTCGAGCGCCCGGCCGGCCGCCGGCTGGAGTCGAACCGGGTCACGCTGCTCGACGTCTACGGCAGCCTGTTCTACGCGGGCGCCCGCACCCTGCAGTCGCGGCTGCCCGATCCGGTGCAGGCGGAACGACCCGTCGTGGTGCTCCGGCTCCGCGGCCGGGTGATGCTGGGCGCCACCGCGTTCGCGGTCTTCGCCGACTACGCGGAACGCCTGCTCGACGCCGGTGGCCGGCTCTATCTCAGCGGCGTCGATCCGGCCATGGTGCAGCAGATCCGGCGCAACCGTACGGTCGAACGGGTGGACGGCGTGCAGATCTTCGAGGCCGGCGAGGTGGTCGGCGAATCGAGCCTGAAGGCGTACCACGCGGCCCGCCAGTGGCTCGATTCCTGACAGGGTGGACCCATGCGGGTGGAAGTGGCGAGCAGCGCGTCCCTGACCTTCGACGACGGCACGCCGGTGCGGGCGGCCTCGGCGGTCGCGCCGTTCGGCGACGGCTGGCTGGTGGTGCAGGACGACGCCACCCATGCGGCCTGGCTGCGGCCCGGCACGACGACTCCGGTGCGGGTGGTCGATCCGGTCGGCGGGCACGAGGTGTTCAGCTCGGCCGACGGGACGAAGCAACTGAAGCCGGACTTCGAGGCGGCCTGCCCGACGCCGGCCGGGGTGCTGCTGCTCGGTTCCGGTTCGTCGCCGGCACGGATGCGGGCCTCGCTGGTAACCCCTGAATCCGGTTTCGTGGTGGCGGATCTGACTCCGGCGTACCTCGCGGTTGCCCGTGCCCTGAGCCTGCGCCCGGACCAGCTCAACCTGGAGGGCGCGTGCCTGGTCGGCGACCGGCTGCGCTGGTTCCAGCGCGCCAACCTGGCGGCCGGCGTGCCCACCGCGAGCGTCGATGTGGATCTCGCGGCGTTGCTCGCCGTGGTCCGCGGCGACGGCCGCGCCGATCAGATGAAACCCGATGACGTACGCGGATACGACCTCGGCGTAATCGACGGCGTGGCCCTGGCCGTCACCGACGCGGTCGCGCTGCCCGACGGCCGGATCCTGGTCAGCGCCGCCGCCGAGGACACCCCGAACGCGGTCGACGACGGCCCGGTGGTGGGCGCGGCGATCGCCCTGCTCGACGACGCCCGGGTCCTCGCCGTCGCCGAACTCCCCGCCGCCGACAAGATCGAGGGCCTGGCCGTCCGCGACGTCACCACCGGCGGCGTCGAGCTGCTCGCCGTGGTCGACGCGGACGACCCGCTGATCCCGTCCCGCCGCCTGGACCTGCGGGTCAGGTGGGAATCACGGTGACCACGCCGGTCTCCAGGTCGTAGCGGGCGCCGACGATCGCGGTCTCGCCGTGCTCGACCTTCTCCCGGATGATCTCGCTCTGTGCGATCAGGGCTTCGGCCTGGGCGCGGATGTTGGCGCGGACCGCCAGCTCGACGCCGTCCGGCGCGTTCACGTACGGCGTGACGATCGGGCGCAGCGCGTCCACGATCGCCTGGATGTGGCCGGGCGCGGTGGTGCCGGTGCGGATCGCCTCGAGGGTGGCGGAGACGGCGCCGCAGCGTTCGTGCCCGAGGACGACCAGCAGTGGGGGCACGAACTCCTCCACCGCGTACTCGATGCTGCCGAGCAGGATGTCGTCGACCAGGTTGCCGGCCACCCGGTTGTCGAACAGGTCGCCGATGCCCTGGTCGAAGAGCAGCTCGGGGGCCACCCGCGAGTCGGCGCAGCCGAGGATGACCGCGAACGGGTCCTGGCCGGCGGCCACCTCGCGGATCCGCTCCGGGCTCTGCCGGGGATGGTGGGCGTGGCCGGCGACGAATCTGCGGTTGCCCCTCAGCAGGGCCTGCACCGCGGCCCAGGGCGTCTCGGGCCGCTGCTCGGCCGCTGCGGCCGGGGTGGCGCTGAGGGCGATTGAACCGGCCACGGCTCCGCCCGCGGCGAACAGGGCGCGGCGGCGTAGCGAGGACTCCAGCATCGGATCTCCAACCATCGACTGATGGCGAAATCCTTCTCCTCCGCGCGTGGCCCGCCCAGGCATCTATCGCGATCGAGACAGTCGGCCTCGGTTGAATCGTTCTATTGACCGGGTGGCCCACGGCTTGCAGAATGCGGGAAAGCGCTTTCCTGTCGCTACGCGGAGGGATGGACGGATGAGGCCGGATTCCCGACATCGCGCGGCCGTCGTCGGCACCGGCGCGATCGCCGCGGCGCACGCTCAGGCGATCCGGGAACACCCCGATCGGGTACGCCTGACCGCAGTCGTGGACCTCGACCAGGAGCGGGCCCGGACCTTCGCCGAGGCCTGGTCGGCGCCCGCCGTCGCACCGGACCTGACCGCCCTGCTGGCCGCCGGCGACGTCGACCTCGTGCACCTGTGCACCCCGCCCGCGACCCACGCGCCGCTGGCCCGGCAGTGCCTGGAGGCCGGCGTGCACGTCCTGGTCGAGAAGCCGCCCACGCTCTCGCTGGCCGAGCTGGACGAGCTCGCCGACGTCTCGCGGGCCACCGGTGCGTACGTCGCCACGGTCTTCCAGCACCGGTTCGGCGCCGGGGCGGTGCGGTTGCGGGCGATGACCGCGGCCGGCGAGCTCGGCCGGCCGCTGCTGGCCACCTGCGAGACCCAGTGGTACCGCGACGCCGCCTACTTCGAGGTGCCGTGGCGCGGCCGGTGGGAGACCGAGGGCGGTGGGCCGACCATGGGACACGGCATCCACCAGTTCGACCTGCTGCTCTCCGTGCTCGGCCGGTGGGAACAGGTCACCGCGGTCGCCGCCCGCCGCAGCCGCCGGGTGGACACCGAGGACGTGTCGATGGCCCTGGTCACCTTCGCGGACGGCACGGTCGCCTCGGTGGTCAACTCGGTGGTCTCGCCCCGGCAGACGTCCCGGCTGCGGTTCGACTTCGAGCTTGCCACCGTCGAGCTGGACCACCTCTACGGCTACACCGACGCGGACTGGACCGTCACCCCGGCGCCCGGCCACACGGTCCGCTGGCCGGTGGGGGCCGGGTCGAGCGGCCACGGCGGCCAGCTCGCCGCGGTCCTCGACGCCCTCGACTCCGGCAGCGCGCCGCCGGTCACCCTCGACGAGACGAGACGGACCATGGAGTTCATCGCCGCCGTCTACGCCTCGGCGTTCAGCGGCGCACCGGTTCGCGCCGGCGAGATCGGCCCGGACAGCCCGTTCGCCCGCCGGATGAACGGGACCGGCGCGCCCTGGGAAGCGGTCCGGGCCCGATGAGAGCAGACCATGCGCTGGGCCGGTCGGTCACGGTCTCCGAGGGGGACGTGCAGCTCTGCACGTACGTCTACCGCCCGCAGACCCCACAGCTGGAGTCCCCGAAGCCGTACCTGCACCCGATCCGGACCCTGGCCGGCGACCTCGTCTCGCTGTACCGCCCGCACGACCATGTCTGGCACAAGGGCATCGCCTGGTCGTTGCCGTACGTGGGCGAGCACAACTTCTGGGGCGGGCCGACCTATGTGCACGGCCATTCCTATGTGCAGAAGGAGAACAACGGCAGCGCCACCCACCGCCGGATGACCGACCTGTCCGTCTCCGGTGACGCGGTCACCCTGGCGCACGAGCTGGACTGGACCTCGCAACAGGGCGCCCCGGTGCTCACCGAAGAGCGCTCGCTCACCGCACGGGTCATCGACGACACGAGCTGGGTGCTGGTCTTCGCGACCCGGATGACGAACGTGTCCGGCGGGGTCCTCGACTTCGGTTCGCCGACCACCAAGGGCCGGGCGAACGCCGGGTACGGCGGGCTGTTCTGGCGCGGGCCGCGCTCGTTCACCGGCGGGGTCGTCCAGTCGCCGGACGGCACCGGCGCCGACGACCTGCGCGGCAAGCGGGCCGAGTGGTTCGCGTTCCGCGGGCGCCACGACGGGACCGGCGGCGCGTCGACTGTCGTGATGATCGACGACACCGCGAACCCGCAGCACCCGCCGCAGTGGTTCACCCGCAGCGAGGAGTTCGCCTGTCTCAACCCGGCGCCGTTCTTCAGTGCGGAACTCGCGTTGGACGCGCACGCGAGTCTGGCTTTCCGGTATGCGGTCGTGATCGCCTCCGGTGATCATGGCGAGCTCGGTACGCGTACCCTCGCTGATCTTGGAAGAAGTGTGTTGTGAGCTTTCCCGGTGGCACCTCGGTGACCAGGCTGACGGTCTATCCGGACGGCGGCGGAACGCCGCACGTCCATCTGGCCTCGACCGAGGCCTACGTGGTCATCGGCGGGCGCGGTGAACTGCACACCCTGGACGTCTCCGGCGAGCACCGGACGCCGCTCGCGGAGGGTTCCACCGTCTGGTTCCGGCCGGGCACCATCCACCGCGCGGTCAACCACGGTGAGCTGCGCGTCGTCGTGGTGATGTCGAACGCCGGGCTGCCCGAGGCCGGGGACGCGGTCATGACGTTTCCGCCGGAGGTGCTCGCCGACCCGGAGCGCTACCGGGAAGCGGTCGCGCTGCCCGCGCCGCAGCGCCGTGACCTCGCGGTCGAGGGCTTCCGGAGGCTGACGGGCGATCCGCGGCTGCTCGACGAGTTCTACGACCAGGCGGTGGCGCTGGTCCGCCCCGCGGTCGCCGGGTGGCGCGAGCTCTGGCACACCACGGTCGAGGCCGAGACCCGGCGCACGGCCGCGGTGCTCACGGCCCTGAGCGGCGGCGACGGCCGGCATCTGCGAGAAACCGCGCTGTACGGGTCAGCGCAGAGCGACACCGACCGTCCCGGGATGTGCGGGCGGCTGCGTACGCATGACGTGCTGCGTCCGGAGGTCATCCGCGGGTCCGGTGAGCCAGCTCGGTGAGCACGCCTGGGAGGGAGCCGGTGCGGGCGAACAGCTCACGCTGACGTCGTGCGCCGGTGCCCTCGGCACGCAGCCGGTCCAGCGCGGTTTCGACGGCGTCGAGGTCGCCCTGTTGTGCCAGCGCCGGGGTGACGGCCGTGAGCAGGTTGCCGACCAGTTCCCAGGCCGGGCGCGGACGCAGCGCGACCGGGTCGAGCAGGGTGCCGTCGAGTCCCGAGTGGGCCGCGTTCCAGCTCGCCGCCCGCAGGACCGTGCCGGGCACGTCCGGGGCGGGCAGGCCGGCGGCCAGGTCGGCCAGGGCGGTGGCGACCAGCGCCCGGACCAGGCCGGTCAGCAGAACGGTGTCCTCGGCGGTCAGGCAGACGTCGGTGACACGTACCTCCACGGTCGGGTACGTGGACGACGGGCGGCAGTGCCACAGGACCAGGCTCTCGTCGAGCATCGCCCCCGAGCCGACCAGCAGGCCGACCATCTGATCGAAGTCCTCCTTGCCGGCGAACCGGGGCGGCGGTCCCAGCGTCGGCCACCGCTCCAGCTGCATCGACCGCCAGCTCGCGTGGCCGGTGTCGGCGCCCGCGGCGAACGGCGAGTTGACGCTCAGCGCCTGCACGACCGGAAGCCAGACGCGCAGGTGGTTGCCCACCTGGATGGCGGTCTCCCGGTCCGGGACGCCGACGTGGATGTGGCAGCCGCAGACCGCGGGATCGGCCACGATCGGTCCGTAATGGGCGGCGATGGCCCGGTAGCGCGGATTGTCGCTGACCGTCAGCCGCGGTTCGCCGACCGGGGTGGCGCCGGCCGCGACCAGGCGGCAACCCGCCTCCTCGGCTGCCTCGGCGGCGGCCCGCCGATGCCGGCCGAGGTGCTCGCCGACCTCGGCCAGCGTGGTGCAGACCGGCGTGACCATCTCGATCATGCTGTGCCGGAACTCGGCCCGGCTGTGCTCACGCAGGTGCGCGGGCAGAGCGCCGAGCACGGCGGGCCCGGCCGGTACGTTCTCACCGGTGACCGGGTCGAGGAGCAGGAACTCCTCCTCGACACCGACGGTCAGGGGCGTGGTCACCGGGCCGGCCGGGTGGCGGTCAGCACCACCACGGCGATCCGCTCGGCGTGGGCGTACGCCGGCCCGTCCAGTTCCTCGTCGTAGACGTCCGGATCGACCTCCCGGTACCACCAGGTCAGATCGGTTCCGGCCAGGCATTCGGCGGCGGCCTCGCGCAGCGGGTCCCGGCCCTCGACGATGCCGGTGCCGCTGAACAGCACCAGCGAACCGCCCGGCGCCAGCCGCTGCCCGGCCGCCCCGAGGATCGCGCAGGACAGCTCGAAGCCCTGCGAACCGCCGTGCCGGTACGCCCGCCCGGCCGGATCGATCATGAAGGGCGGGTTGGAGATGATCAGGTCGAAGTCGCCGTCGACGCCGGACAGCAGGTCGCTGTGGCACGGCCGTACGCCGGTCGTCCCGGCCAGCGCGGTGTTGACCCGGGCGTACCGCAGTGCCTGCGGGTTGATGTCGACGGCGAGCACCTCGGCGCCCGGCGCCCGCTTGGCGACCGTGATCGCACCGGCGCCGGTGCCGCAGCCGATGTCCACCGCCCGGCGGATCGGCCGCTCCCGGGACTCGACGTGCGCCGCGGCCGCATCCGCCATCCGGTAGGTGTCCGGGCCGAAGAAGACCGAGTCCTCGGCGGCGGTCGGGAAGGCCGAATGCACGAACAGCTCGCCGTCGTAGCTGGAGAACCGCACCCGGCTGCGCCACACGTCACCGTCGCGGTCCAGCACACCGGCCTCGTCCAGCAGCGTCACGATCCGCTCCGGCAGCACGCCCGGCCCGAACGGGCGGCTCCAGCCCAGCACGTCGCGCAGATTGCGGGCCCGGGCGTTGCCGGGCCGCCGGTTGACCCGCTCGTGGGTGGCCGGAGTGACCGTGGTGAACGCGTAGCCGGCCTCCTTCAGCTCACGGCCGAGTTCGATCAGGACGGCTTCGGTGGTGGTCTGGTCGACGGTCATGCGGCGAGGCTCCCCACGGTCGGCTCGGTGTACAGCGACGACCGGCCACTCGACCAGGCGTCCAGCAGGCCCTGCGCCCACCGGGCGTCCAGGGCGAGCGCGCACCGGGCGCCGAACAGCACGTCGCCGGCGAGATGCGGCTCGGCGCGGGCGAACGACCCGGCCAGGTCGTGGGCGGCGATCTGCTCGTGCACCGCGTCGGCCTCCACGTGCTCGTCGTAGAACGCCGTCGCGTCGGCGTCACCGCCGAGCCGGCGCAGGCCGTTGCCGTACGAGCGGTTGGGCTGCGTGGAGGTCATCTCGTAGGCGGCGAGGTGGCCGATGATCGCGCCGCGGCGGCTGCGGTGCAGGCCGAACAGCGACATCAGGTTGTTCGTGGCGAGAGTGGCCGCGCCGACCGAATCCACGTACGCGCCGTAGGTCAGATCCAGGTCGAACCACCGCATGGTCTGCTTGAACAGCTCCTGGTGCATGCGGTCGGTGACGCCGTTGCCGTACTCGTCGAGCTGGATCTCGATGAGCGCGGCCTTCGCGTCGCCGCCCAGCCGGGGGATCGCCCAGGTGTGCGGATCCGCCTCCCGCAGGTGGTAGACGGACCGGTGCATGACGAACTCCCGGAACTGCTGGTGACTGGCCCGGCCGCGCAGGTAGCCGGAGAGCGACGGCCCGTCATCATCGTCGGCGATCTCCCGCAGCCGGGCCGGCACCGTCTCCAGGTCGACCGGCTCCGGCGGGCCGGCCAGCTCGTGCAACATGGCCTCGAAGTGCCGTTCCGCGGCAGCGCGCAGGCGCAGCACCCCGGGATCCCACTCCCAGTCGTCGTCCACCCCGTCCCACCCGCGGTAGGCGAGCTCGTAGCAGACGAACAGGGTCAGGTGCAGGTCCTCGTCATCCACCGTGACCAGGCGCGACGGCAGAACGCGGCTCTTCCCGCTGAGGACGTCGATCAACGCGGCCGACACCGGCCCCCGGGCAGCAGGCAGCTTCATGGCGCACTGGCTTCCCGGATCGCGGGTCCGCAAACGATCTGTTTCCGAGCCGTGATCGGGGGAACTGGGACGGCCGTGACCGCATCCATCGTTCCGTACGAGGACGGCCCGCTGATCGTGCGGGGCGACTTCGAGCTGCACACACCCGACGGCGAACCGATCGACCCCGGCCGCGGCACGATCGCGCTGTGCCGGTGCGGCCGCTCCGCCATCAAGCCGTTCTGTGACGGTACCCACAAGGCGGTCCGCTTCCAGGCGCCCAGCGGCCGCCAGACGCCGAGCCCGCGGGGTAAGGACTGATCGTTCGCTGCCGATAGGGTCTGCCGTGCAGCACATTCACGACCTGCTCGACCTGCGCGCGGTCACCCCGGTGTTCCAGCCGCTCATCGACCTGGCCGGCGGCCACGTCGTCGGATACGAGGCGCTCAGCCGCGGCCCGGCCGGCACACCCTGGGAGTCGCCGCTCGCGCTGTTCGCCGAGGCCCGCGCCGCCGGGCGGGAAGCCGAACTGGACTGGATCTGCCGGGCGGTCGCGTACCGGGCGGCGCTCGCGGCGAACCTCGGGCCCGAGCTGACGCTGTTCGTCAACATGGAGCCGACCGCGTGGCGGTCCGGCTGCCCGGCCGACCTGGTTCCGGTCGTCCAGCAGGCCCGCAGCCGGCTGCGGGTGGTCACCGAGATGACCGAGCGGGCCATCGCGGCAGACCCGGCGGCGCTGCTGTCGGCGGCCGAGAACTGCCGGGAAGCGGGCTGGGGCGTCGCGCTCGACGACGTGGGCGCCGATCCGATGTCGCTGGCGTTGATGCCGTTCGTGCACCCGGACGTGGTGAAGCTCGACATGGGGCTGCTGCACGCCCCGGACCATCCGGACACCGCGCGGGTGGTGGCGGCGGTCTCGGCGTACGCGGAGTCCAGCGGCGCCGTGATCCTGGCCGAGGGCATCGAGACCGAGCGTCACCTGGCGCTGGCCCGAACGATGGGCGCGACCATCGGCCAGGGCTGGTATTTCGGCCGCCCCGCCCCACTGCCGTACCGGGATGCCACGCCGCTGCCACCCGCCGCACCTTCGCGCTGGGATGCCGCGCTGACTGCTGCGTCTTCGCGCCCGGAAACCGCCGCGCTCTCGCGCTGGGAGGCGTCGGCCGCCGCCCGCTCGGGCTCGATGTCCGTCGCGCGTCCGTCGGTGCCACTGCTCACCCCGCCGGGCCGCGGCGACCGGACGCCGTTCGAGCTGGTCAGCGCGGTGCGGCCGGTCACGCGTGCCACGAAGGCGCAGCTCATGCCGCTCAGCCGGCACCTGGAAGCACTGGCCGGGACGGGTCCGGAGCCACCCGTGCTGCTCGCCTGCTTCCAGGAGGCACGGCACTTCACCGCCCGCACCGCCGTCCGCTTCGCCCGGGTCGCCGCGCACAGCCCGCTGGTCGCCGCTCTCGGCGTCGGCCTGCCACCCGAGCCGGCGCCCGGCGTTCGTGGCGCCGAGCTGGGCGACGACCGCCTCCGCGGCGAATGGAACGTCATCGTGGTCGGCCCGCATCGAGCCGCCGCGCTGGTGGCCCGCGACCTCGGCGACGCCGGCCCGGATTCCGAGCGGCGCTTCGAATTCGCCCTCACCCACGATCGCAGCCTGGCCGCCGAAGCGGCCCGGTCGCTGCTGCACCACCTCGCCCCGCTCAACCTCCCGGCCTTGCTTTAGGGGTACGGGCACGCGCCGTCCCGCCGAATCCGACCCGTCCTCGCCTACCAAGCGACCACCTGCCACGCCCAGCCCTCAAAGCGCCGGCGGGTTCCTGCTCAAGGACATCCCGCGAGCTGCGGATCGTCGACGGCGCCCCCGACCGCCGAACTTGAGTGGGCCGCCATGCGTCCGTTCCGAGGGCGGGACGCAACCCGCGGGCAGCGCGCCTTTCGGCCCTGCCGTCCCGCCGGGCCCGCCCCGGGCCTTGCCGCCCCGCCGGATCCGCCTCGGGCCTTGCCGTCTTGCCGGGCCCGCCTCGCCGACTACCCGAAGCGAGCCGCCGCTGGGGCGGGTTATCGGGGTGGGGTTGGGTGCGTGGGTGGCGGCTGGTGGGTGTGGGCCGCCGCTGGGGCGGGTTATCGGGGTGGGGTTGGGTGCGTGGGTGGCGGCTGGTGGGTGCGAGCCGCCGCTGAGGCCGGTGTTCCGGGCGGGGTTACCTGCCTGGGTGGCGGCTGGTGGGTGTGGGCCGCCGCTGAGGCGGGTTATCGGGGTGGGGTTGGGTGCGTGGGTGGCGGCTGGTGGGTGCGAGCCGCCGCTGAGGCCGGTGTTCCGGGCGGGGTTACCTGCCTGGGTGGCGGCTGGTGGGTGTGGGCCGCCGCTGGGGCGGGTTATCCGGGCCGGGTTGGGTGCGTGGGTGGCGGCTGGCTGGCGGGCGTGGGTGACGAGGGCGCGGGGTGGGTGGGAGCGGGACCGGCTGCATGGGCCCGGCGGGCGCGTTGGGGCCGGGAGCAGGCAGGGGCTCGCGTGCCGGTGGGGGAAAGCTGCGTAGGCGTACCCCGGCGGCTCATGCTGGAGCGGCGGATCGGGTGAGGTGCGCTTCGGCCTCGGTTGCGGGCAGGCCTGGCAGGCCCGGCAGGGTGAAGGTCAGGCGGGCGCCGTCGGTGTGGGAGGCGTCGAGCGAGATCGTGCCGCCGTGGTGTTCGACGACGCGCTTGCAGATGGCCAGGCCGATGCCGGTGCCGGTGTACTGGTCGCGCGGGTGCAGGCGCTGGAAGATCACGAAGATCTTGTCGGCGAACTGCGGGTCGATGCCGATGCCGTTGTCCTGGACGGTGAACGTCCACATGCCGTCGCTGTCGGCGGCGGTGATCTCCACGTGCGGCGGGCGGTCCGGGTGGCGGAATTTGATCGCGTTGCCGAGCAGGTTCTGCCAGAGCATGGTGAGCAGCGTGACGTCGCCGGGGACGGTGGGCAGCGGCGGGCGGACGATCTGCGCGCCGGTTTCCCCGATGCGGTTCGCGAGGGTCTGCTCGACCTGGTCGAGCACGTCGTTCAGGTCGACCGGGTGGTTGCCGTCGTAGACCCGGCCGATCCGGGAGAACGCCAGCAGGTCGTTGATCAGGCGCTGCATCCGGGTGGCGCCGTCCACGGCGAAGCCGATGTACTGCTGGGCGCGGTCGTCCAGGGCGTCGGCGTAGCGGCGCTGCAGCATCTGGCAGAACGACGCCACCTTGCGCAGTGGCTCCTGCAAGTCGTGCGACGCGACGTAGGCGAACTGCTCCAGGTCGGCGTTGGAACGGCGCAGCTCCTCGTGTGCCTGTCTGCTTTCGACCAGCGCGTCGACCAGCCGGCCGCGCATCGCCTCGACGTCGTGGCCGAGTGCGGCGACGTCGGCGGGCCCGCGCGGGGAGAGCTGGTGCTCGAAGTCGCCGGCGGCGACCTTGCGGACCGCGGCGCCGAGCTGGGCGAGCGGGCGCAGCACGACGACGCGCAGCAGCACGGCGATCGACGCGACCGCGGCGAGCAGCAACACGGCCAGGCCGAGGAAGACCGCGTTGCGGATCTGCCGGGAGCGGTCGAGCGCGGCCCGGCCCGCCTCGCGTTCGGTGACCAGGCGGTCGTCCAGCGCGGCGACCTGGCGGCGGACCGTCTCGAAGGCCTGGTCGTCACTGGTGGCCGGCGCTGTCCCGGTGCGCCGCCGGGCGTCGATCAGCGGGTCGGCGCTACCGGTCCGCCACTGCGCGGCGAGGCGCTCGACCTCGGTGATCTCGGCGAGCAGTGCGGCTTCGCCGGCGAGCAGGCGGCGCAGCCGGTCGACGGCCGCGCGTTCCGCCGCGGCACCCTGCGGGTACGCCTCCAGCAGTTCGTCCTGTCCGCTGAGCAGGTACGCGCGGACGCCGGACGCCTGGTCGAGCAGGGCCACGTCGAGTTCCACCACGGTGGTGCGGGCCGGGGAGATGCGGTCGCTGAGCCGGTTGGACACCGCGGTGGTGTGCGCCAGCGCCTGCGCGCCGAGCACCGCACCGCCCACGATCAGCACCGCCATGCCCACCAGCACGGAGGCGAACCACCGCTGCGTGGTCCAGCGGCCGGTCAGGATCAAACTCACATGCGCACGGTACGCGAGACAGCATCGACCCACATCTCGCTGACCCGGTCGGCGGCCACCGGACGTGACCAGAGGTAGCCCTGGCCGTACTGGTAGCCCAGCTCGCGGATCAGATCGCGCTGCTCCTCGGTCTCGATGCCCTCAGCCACCGAGGCGAACTCGAGCGCCCGTGCCATCTGGCTGACCGCGGTGGCGACCGCCGCCTGCCGGCCCACCGTGGTGATCGACTCGACGAACGAGCGGTCCAGCTTCAGCGTGGTCACCGGGCAGGTCAGCAGCAGGCCCAGCGAGGACGCCGCGGTGCCGAAGTCGTCGAGGGCCAGCTTCACGCCGAGCCCGCGCAGGGCCAGCATGGCCTCGTTGGACTCCTCGTCGTCGAGCACAGCCGTCTCGGTGACCTCGACGCTGAGGCAGAACGCGGGCAGCCCGGTGTCGGCCAGCACCGCGGCGACCTCGCCGACCAGGGCCGGGTCGCGCAGCTGGCGGCCGGCCACGTTGACGCCGACCGTCATCCGCTCGGCAGCCGGGTACTTCGCCCGCCAGTCGGCGGCCTGCCGGCACGCCTCCCGCATCGCCCAGCGGCCGATCGCGACGATCTGCCCGGTACGCTCGGCGACCGGGATGAACTCCACCGGCGAGACCAGCCCACGGGTCGGGTGGTTCCACCGGATCAGCGCTTCCACCCCGGTCAGCGAGTCGTCGGCGAGCGACACGATCGGCTGGTAGACCAGGAAGAACTCGTCGTTCTCGAGCGCCTGGGTCATCTCCCGGATGAGCACCGCCTCGGCGCTGATCCGGGCGCCCATCTCGTCGGTGTAGGCGACCCACATCCCCTTGCCGCGGCGCTTCGCCTCGTACATCGCGATGTCGGCGTTGCTGAGCAGCACCGACGGGTCGTCGCCGGTCCGGGTGCCGGTAAGACCGATGCTGGCCCGGGTGACCAGGGTGTGCTGCTGCACGTCGATCGGATCGGCGAGCCGGTGCAGCATCTGCTCGGCGACTCGGCCGGCGCCGGCCGGGTCGGTGCCGGGCAACAGCACGGCGAACTCGTCGCCGCCGAGCCGGGCCACCACGTCGGTGTCCCGGACCGAGCCGCGCAACCGCTCGGCCACCGTGACCAGCAGTGCGTCGCCCGCCGCGTGACCCATCGTGTCGTTGACCGTCTTGAAGTCGTCGAGGTCGATCAGCAGTACGGCAGCCTCGCCCGGGTGGGCCAGCATGAGTTCGCTGAAGTGCGAGCGGTTGGCCAGGCCGGTGAGGCTGTCGTAGGAGGCGCGGACCCGCAGCTCCTCCATGGCCCCGTCGAGCCGGCCGATCAGCACCATGTTGTCGTGGAAGGCGACCAGCTGCCGCCCGGCCACCAGACAGGTGATCACCACGACGCCGAGGGCGGCGCCCCACAGCTGCGACGAGGACTTCTCCGGCAGCATCAGGAAGAACACCACGAAGGTCACGGCGATCATTCCGTACGGCAGCAGGCTGTACGGCCGTCGCTTGCGGGTCTGCCCGGTGCCGCCGTTGCGCAGGATCACCTCCTGGATCCGCGGGCCGACGGCGATCAGCACCGACGGGAACAGGCGGATCGCGAAGACGTACGCGTGATCCACGCCCTGGAAGTCACCGGGCAGAACCGTCGTGACGCCCTGCACCATGGCCGCGCCGACCATCGGCCAGGCGGCGATCCGGGCCATCGGCGGCGCCTTGATCAGCGCGACCTTGGTGGCGGAGAAGGTGGCGACCAGCACCAGGGCCGCCGTGACGCCGGCACTGACCCGGTCGGTGTGGTCGCCGTCCACCGGGTTGAACGCGAAACACCAGGCCACGACGCCGCCACCGACCAGCACGGTGGTGGCGTCGAGCCAGAAGACGAACTTCTCCCGGGCGGTACGCAGCCCCTGCGGGAAGATCAGGCAGGCGATCACGTTGCTGCTCATCCCGACGGCGAAGCACACCGTCTGGACCGTGCCGCCGCTCAGCGACGGCACGCCGGGGGAGAAGATCGTGTGCAACGTCTGGTACGTGTCGCCGACCACGAACGACGAGCCGGCGAAGGCGATCATCGACCAGAACCGGCGGTAGCGGACGTGCGCGATGCGCCGCAGCCGCCACCCGCCGATCGCCAGCGCCGCGTCCAGCGGCACCTGCGCGGCCCAGAAGACCCGCACCTGGTGTTCCGGCTGCCCGGCGAGCACGAAGAACAGCACGCAGCCGAGCAGGGTGAGGCCGATGAGGGCGCGCAGCACCGGATCGTTCCGGAGCTGGGCCATCGGCTGCGAGTTCCGCACTCATCCTCCCTAGGTCCAGTCAGAAGATCGGACCCAGCGCGCGGAAATCAAGAAATGTCAGGCCTTCTTCGGATCTTCGGGTTTTTCGTTCGTCGGGTGGAACTCCCGGTCGTGGTAGACGAGGCGCCCGCGGTCCGGGCCGAGGAGGACCTCGACGACCTCGGCCACCACGACGGTCGACTCGCCGACCGGAAGCAGGTGCAGCGGGGTGGCGCGCAGCGAGGCGGCGGCCCCGGCCAGGACCGGCTCCCCCGTCGGCAGCCGGTCCCACCCCTGGCCGGGGGTGAAGCGTGGCCGGCCGGGGCGGGCGAAGTCGTGCGCCAGCGTGGCGTGGCCGGGTCCGAGGAGGTTGACCACGAAGCTTGGCGCCGCGAGGATCGCCCGCGCCGAGCGGCTGCCCAGCACCGAGAAGGAGAGCGCCGGCGGGGCCACCGACACCGAGGCCACGCTGGAGACGGTCAGTCCGGCCGGGCCGTCCGGCGTCGCCGCGGAGATGATCGCGACGCCGGTCGGATACCGGCGGAAGGCCGCCCGGAACAGCTGGCCGATCTGGGTCTCGATGTCGCTGCTGAGCACGCTCCGAACGGTAGAACCTCAACCTGAGTTGAAGTCAAATGATCTTCGCCGGGAAAATGTCGGACCCCCTCGCTACGGTCCTCGCCATCGATTCCCCACGCGGAAAGGTGGCCACGATGCCGGCCGACGTCACGTATCTCGAGCTCTCCGAGGACAGCGGGAGCGCCCACAAGTTCTACGAGGTGGCCGTCGACGGGACGGAGCTGACCGTCCGCTACGGACGGATCGGCGATCGGGGCCAGGTCAAGCAGTCCTCCTTCACCACCGCCGACAAGGCGAAGAGCGAGGCAGCAAAGAAGATCGGAGAGAAGGTACGCAAGGGGTACGCGCCGGCCGTCCCCGGCGGGCGGCAGAAGCGGTCGGTCTCGCGGCGGCAGATCGTGAGCACCCGCTCGACCGCGACCCGCGCGCCGGTCCTCTGGCGGTATGCGTCGGGCAGCCCGGCGTTCGGCATCTTCATCGACGACGACGTGTGCATGGTCGGCAACGAGAGCGGCCTGATCACGACACTCAGCCATGGCGCCGAGGTGTTGCAGCAGTTCCAGCTGCCGGACGGGGTCAAGTGCATCGTCGCCGACGACGACTGGCTCTACGCCGGCTGCGACGACGGGAATGTGTACGACTTGACCGGCAAGGTGCCGCGCCTGGCGTACCGGATCGCGCCCGAGATCGACATCTACTGGCTCGACATCCACGACGGCGTGCTGGGTGTCTCCGACGCGAGCGGCGGGATCTCGGCGATCGACCACGAGGACGAGTTCCTGTGGCGCCGGCCCGGCCGGGGCGCGGCCGCGTGGATGGTCCGCTGCGACGCCTCCGCGGTGCACCACGGCAACCGGGCCGGCATCACCAGCTACGACTGGCGGACCGGGCAGGAGCTGTGGCACACCCGGACCGGCCCGGTGCTGTTCGGCTGGCAGGAGCGCGCCACGCTGTATGCGGGGACCTCCACCCGCCAGGTCGTCGAGCTGGGCAAGAACGGCTCGCTGCGGCAGACGTATCAGTGCGACGGCCCGGTGTTCTCCTGCGCCACCGCCGAGGACGGGCGGTACGTGTTCGCCGGCGACAGCGCGTCGTCGATCTACTGCTTCGACGCGAACGGCACCCGGCTGTGGAAACTGGCCACCGGCTGCGGCTCGGCCTACTCGATGCAGTACCGGGACGAGCGCCTCTACATCGTCACCACGGACGGCTCGCTGGCCTGTATCGACGCGAGCGAGGCGGCGATCCGGTCGGCGGTCGGCGGCGAGGTCCCCGAGGTGGTCGACGTCAAGGCGCCGCCGCGGATGGCCGCCGTGGTCCCGTCCACCACAGTCGAGATCGTCCACGACGTCGCCGGCGGGGTGGTGGTCGAGTGTGTCGAGGTCGGCGGCCGGTTGCGGATCCGGGTCGTGTCGTCCGGCTACCACCACGACTGGCAGGTCCAGTTCCCGAAGGGCATCCGCCAGCCCGGCACCCGCTATGTGGTGGCCGGGCTGCGCGAGGCGAGCCGTGGCGGCTTCTACCGGGCGTACGGGGAGATTCGCCGGCTCGTTTGACATCGACACTCTTGACGGGCTACGGGGGCGTACCTATCTTTGTCGCAAAGATTTTCAGAAAGTTTCATCGGTGTTGCAGCAAGAGATTTCCGGGGCCGTCTTCCCCGCACCATGGCGGCCCCGCGCCCCGCAGATCCCTTCCCCGTCAGGAGATCGTTGTGGACGAACCCACCCGCCCCAAACGCCGTTCCCGTCTGGCGACCGCGCTGGCGGCGACCACCCTCGCCGTCGGCATCGGCGGCTTCGGCGTCGCCTCGGTCGTGACCGGGCCCGACGCCTTCGCCGCCCCGCCCGGCAGCAAGGACGTCACCGCCGTGATGTTCGAGTGGACCTTCGCCTCGGTGGCCCGCGAGTGCACGAACAAACTCGGCCCGCTGGGGTACGGGTTCGTGCAGGTCTCGCCGCCGCAGGAGCACATCCAGGGCAGCCAGTGGTGGACGTCGTACCAGCCGGTGTCGTACACGATCGGCGGCCGCCTCGGTAACCGGGCGGCGTTCGCGAGCATGGTGAACACGTGTCACGCCGCCGGTGTGAAGGTCGTGGTGGACACCGTCATCAACCACATGTCGGCCGGCTCGGGCACCGGCACCGCCGGCACGCAGTACTCGAAATACAACTACCCCGGCCTCTACTCCGACCAGGACTTCCACTCCTGCCGCTCGGCGATCAACGACTACACGAACCGGTCCAACGTGCAGGACTGCGAGCTGGTCAACCTCTCCGACCTGAACACCGGCAGCGACTACGTCCGCGGCAAGATCGCCGGGTACCTGAACGATCTGGCCTCGCTCGGCGTGGACGGGTTCCGCATCGACGCCGCCAAGCACATGTCCGCGGCCGATCTGGCGGGCATCAAGTCGAAGCTGAGCAACACCGGGGCGTACTGGAAGCACGAGGTCATCTTCGGCGCCGGCGAGGCGGTCCAGCCGACCGAGTACACGGGTAGCGGCGATGTGCAGGAGTTCCGCTTCGCCCGCGACCTGAAGCGGGTGTTCCTCAACGAGAACCTGGCGTACCTGTCGAACTTCGGGGCCTCGTGGGGTTACCTGCCGAGCAACCAGGCCGCGGTCTTCGTCGACAACCACGACACCGAGCGCGTCGGCGACACCCTCAACTACAAGAACGGGTCGGCGTACACGCTCGCTCAGGTCTTCACGCTGGCCTGGCCCTACGGTGCGCCGGACGTCAACTCCGGCTACGAGTTCAGCAGCCACGACCAGGGTCCGCCGAACAACGGGACGGTGAACGCCTGCTACGCCGACGGCTGGAAGTGCCAGCACGCCTGGCGGCAGATCGGCAACATGGTGGGCTTCCGCAACGCGGTCTCCGGCACGGCGGTCACCAACTGGTGGACCAACGGCGCCGACCAGATCGCCTTCGGCCGGGGCAACCGGGGCTACGTGGCGATCAACCACGAGGGCAGCGCGCTGACCCGGACCTTCCAGACGTCGCTGCCAGCGGGCAACTACTGCGACGTGCAGCACGGTGACCCGACCAGCGGTGGCGGCTGCACGGGCACGACGTACGCGGTCAACGCGGCCGGCCAGTTCACCGCGACGGTCCCGGCCGGCGACGCGATCGCCCTGTACGCCGGCGCCAGCGGCCCGGCCCCGACCACCTCGGCCACCACGTCGCCGCCGGCGTCCCCGTCGCCGTCCGCGTCCGCCTCCACCTCGGGCGCGTCGTTCGGGGTCAACGCCACCACCAGCTACGGCCAGAACATCTTCGTCGTCGGCAACCAGGCCGCCCTCGGCAACTGGGCCCCGGCGAACGCGGTGCCGCTCTCCGCGGCCACCTACCCGGTCTGGACCGGCACGGTCAACCTGCCGGCCGGCACCGCCTTCCAGTACAAGTACGTCCGCAAGAACACCGACGGCAGCGTCACCTGGGAGTCCGGCGCCAACCGCACCGCGACCGTCCCGGCGAGCGGCAGAGTCACCCTGAGCGACACCTGGCGCAACTAGAGACGCTTCGCGGTCACGGGTCTGCCGCCCGGCCACTCGCGATCTTGTTGATTTCCGGTGCCCCATCGTGAAGTCCACAAGATCGCGGACTGGCGGACCCTGACCCCGGAGGGTGTCCAGCTCCTCCCGCACGGGCAACCGGCCGTCGCCGGCCTCCCGCCACAGGTAATCGGCCGTTGCCGGACAGCCATCACCCCTCGGCTGTCCGGCAACGGCCTTTTGCGCTGCCCCGGCACGCCCACGGCCTCCGTTCCCCTCCGAGTCGTCGCCCACGCGGGTTATCCCGCCCCTGGCTACCGCCGGGGGACGTGTCTGGGCGGCGGCTGGGGTGTGGCGAGCCGCCTGTGGGGCGGGTTGCGAGGGGGCGGTTACGTGTCTGGGTGGCGGCTGGGTGTGGCGAGCCGCCTGTGGGGCGGGTTATGAGGGGGCGGTTACGTGTCTGGGTGGCGGCTGGGTGCGGCGAGCCGCCTGTGGGGCGGGTTATGAGGGCGCGGTTACGTGTCTGGGCGGCGGCTGGATGCGGCGAGCCGCCTGTGGGGCGGGTTATGAGGGGGCGGTTACGTGTCTGGGCGGCGGCTGGATGCGGCGAGCCGCCTGTGGGGCGGGTTGCGAGGGCGAGGTTACGTGTCTGGGTGGCGGCTGGGTGTGGCGAGCCGCCTGTGGGGTGGGTTATGGGGGCGCGGTTACCGGGCTGGGCGGCGGCTGGTGGCCGTCGACGTGCGGAACGGTGTCGGCCGGGCGGCGGCCGGGCGGGCGGGGTGGGGAAGTTTTTGTTGTCGCGTGAGGGCTGCGGCATCTACGGGACAGCGCCCGGGTTGTTCTGGCCCGCGGCGCCGCGGCCGGCACAACCCCACCGGCCGGATCCCCGTGCAGAAAGAGGGACCCGCACGTGACCAGGAAGAACGCCCGCAAGAGGTGGCTGATCGGGGCGGCGGCGGTGCTCGCTGTGCCGACCGCGCTGGTGGGCTACTCGATGCTGCCGTCGAACGCGGCGACGCTGCCGGCGGCCGGCGCGACCTATCAGCTCAAGGTGACCAAGAGCGGCATGTGCATCGACGTGCCGAGCGCCTCCAAGGACAACGGCGCGCTGCTGCAGCAGTGGGGCTGCACGTCCGGCGCGGCCTGGCAGCAGTTCAAGCTGGTCGCGGCCGGCTCGAACTACCTGCTGCAGAACGCGAACAGCGGCAAATGCATCGACGTGCCGGCCGGGTCGAAGACGTCCGGCGTGCAGCTCCAGCAGTGGGGTTGCGCCTCCGCGCAGACCAACCAGCAGTGGAAGCTCGCCGCCAGCGGCACCGGCACGTTCCAGATCATCAACGTGAACAGCGGCCTGTGCATCAGCGACAAGGGCGCCTCGACCTCTTCCGGCGCGGCGATCATCCAGGAGACCTGCACCGCCAACTCGAACAAGCAGTGGGCGTTCACCCAGGTCAGCGGCGGGGGCGGCAGCACACCGGCGCCGGCCGCCGGGGTGGTCGGCTGGGCCGCGCAGAACGGCGGCGTGACCGGCGGCGCCGGTGGGTCGACGACCACGGTGACCACCGCGGCGGCCCTCGACTCGGCGCTGCAGGCGAGCGGGTCGCGGATCATCAAGGTCTCCGGAACGATCTCCCTGACCGGCATGCACAAGGTGACCTCGAACAAGACGATTCAGGGCGTCGGGGCCAACTCCGGCATCAAGGGCGGCGGCCTGAGCCTCTCCGGCGTCAGCAACGTCATCATCCAGAACCTGAACTTCTCCGGTTCGAGCGACGACGCGATCAACGTCCAGGACGGTTCGCGCAACGTCTGGATCGACCACAACACCTTCTCCAGCGCCGCGGACGGCCTGGTCGACGTGCGGCTCGGCTCCGACTACGTGACCGTCTCGTGGAACATCACGCGCAGCCACGACAAGACCATGCTGCTCGGTTCCGCCGACACCGACACCGGTGACCGCGGCAAGCTGCGCGTCACGTACCACCACAACTGGTTCGACGGGACCAACCAGCGGCACCCGCGGGTCCGGTTCGGCAACCCGGTGCACGTCTACAACAACTACTACGACGGCGTGACCAGCTACGGCGTCGCGTCGACGACCGAGGCCGGCGTGCTCGTCGAGGGCAACTACTTCGAGAACGTCTCCCGGCCGACGACGCTGGCCCAGGGCACCTCGCCGAACGGCAACCTGGTGCAGCGCAACAACCACTTCGTCAACTCGGGGACACCCCAGACCAACGGCACGGTCAAAGCTATTCCGTACGCCTACACGCTGGACACCGCCAGCACGGTGAAGTCGGTCGTCACCGCCGGCGCGGGCACCGGCAAGCTCGGCCTCTGACCGTTGGAAGGCCCGCCCTCGGGCGGGCCTTCCGCTCTTGCGCGACCGGCGTAGGATCCCGCCTTTGGTATGGAAGATCGCGCATGGGGGCAAGGCTTTGAGTGACAACACTTCGCCGACGGTGAGTGTGGTGATCGCGGCGCTGAACGAGGCCCGCAACATTCCGCACGTACTGGGCAAACTGGGTCCCGAGGTGACCCAGGTGGTGCTCGTCGACGGTGGATCGAGCGACGACACGATCAAGGTGACCCTCGAGCACCGGCCGGACGCGACCGTGATCCAGCAGACGCGTACCGGTAAGGGCAACGCCCTCGTCTGCGGTTTCGCCGCGTGCACCGGCGACGTCATCGCGATGATCGACGCGGACGGTTCGGCCGACCCGGGTGAGATCCCTAACTTCGTGAAGGTGCTGACCGCCGGCGCCGACTACGCGAAGGGCACCCGGTTCGCCCTCGGCGGGCACAGCACCGACATCACCCACCTGCGCAATCTGGGCAACAAGGGACTCACCGGCCTGGTGAACGTGCTGTACGGCACCCGCTACACCGACCTGTGCCACGGCTACAACGTGTTCTGGCGGCGGATCGTCCCGCTCATGGACCTGCCCGACCCGGATCTGCCCGCGCCGGCCGACGGCGGCAAGCTCTGGGGCGACGGCTTCGAGGTGGAGACCCTGATCAACGTCCGGCTCGCGGCGGCCGGGGCGCGGGTGGCCGAGGTGGCGAACGTCGAGTACCCGCGGCTGCACGGGGAGAGCAACCTGAACACCTTCCGGGACGGCGCGCGCGTTCTGCGTACGATCGCCATCGAATTCATGCGGCATCGCCGCAAGCGTGCCGGCGGCGTCCGGCCGGCGCTGGCGGAGCGGGCTGCCGAACGGTGACCTCGGTCGCCGTCGTCATTCCCTGCCACAGCGCGGACCGCTGGGACCTGCTGCTCGGTGCGATCGCCTCGGCTCAGGCCCAGCAGCCGGCCGAGGTGATCGTGGTGGTCGACCACAACCCGGCGCTGCTCGACCGGCTGCAGGTCGCGGTGGGAGTGACCGTGCTCGCCAACCGCTACACCCGCGGCGTCTCCGGGACACGCAACACCGGAGCCGAGCACGCGGGGACCGAACTGGTCGCCTTCCTGGACGACGACATCGTCGCCGCGCCGGGCTGGCTGGACCGGGTCGTCGCGGCGTTCGACGATCCGGGGGTGGTCGGCGCCGGCAGCGCCATCCGGCCGAACTGGCTGCGGGCGCGGCCGCGCTGGTTCCCGGACGAGTTCCTGTGGGCGGTCGGCGGTTCCTATCCGGGGCTGCCGACCAGCACCGCGCCGGTCCGCAACGTCTGGTCGGCCGGCATGGTGGTGCGGCGCGACGCGTTCCTCACGGTCGGCGGCTTCCGCACCGAGTTCGGCAAGGTGGGCGACCGGATGAAGCCGGAGGACACCGAGCTGTGCCTGCGGATGGCCGCGGCCGGCGGGCGGTGGATGTTCGTGCCGGAGGCCGTCATCGAGCATGCGGTCCCGGCCGGGCGGGACGATCTGCGGCATTTCGTCCGGCGGTGCTGGCAGGAGGGGCGCGGGAAGATCGCCATGTCCGGCCTGAAGTCGGGTGAGGGTCTCACGTCGGAACGGGACTACGCGCGGCGGGTGCTGCCGCGGGCTTTCGCCCGGGAGGTGGCGGCCGCCGCCCGGGGGAGGGGCGGCGACCACCTGCGACGGGCCGGCGCGATCCTGTTCGGGGTCACGCTCGCCGGCCTGGGCGCGGCGACCGAACTGGCCGCCGCGCGCCCGTTCCGACGCTTACGCGCGGCCGCCCAATAGCGACCGCGGCCGCCCAATAGCGACCGCGGTCGGCCAAAACCGACCGCGGCCGACTGAGAACCGACCGCGGCCGCCTGGAAGCGGCCGCAGTCGCTTGGACGAGGCGTCAGGCCGTGGCCAGAAGCTGGTCCAGGATCCGCTCGCCGATGCCGTTCTGGTAGAGCCAGAGCCCGTTGGTCTGGCCGCGGAAACTCGGCTCACCCCCCAGCGGACCGTCCAGCATGAACCCGGACGCCAGGCCGATGCCGAACAGCCCGGGCACCGGTTCGCCGTCCGCGTCGAGCACCCGGCATCGGGTGTCGACCAGCGGCGGCGTTCCCGGCCCGGTGCCGTGCAGTGGCACCGGGCGACCGTCCTCGTCGAAGACCGGGACGGTCACCGGCCGGTAGCCGAACGCCGGGATGATGACCGCCGCCTCCTTGAGCAGGGTCGTGACACCGTCGTCGACCGCCGGGTCGAGCGGCACGAGCCGGACCCGCTCCTCGGCCCCCGACCGGATCCCGCGCAGCAGGTCCCGGGAGTCCCAGCGCAGGCCGGCGAGCCGGTACACCCGCTGGGTGAGCGGGCACAGGTCGTCGGGCCCGAACTCGGTGTAGCCCTCGGCGTGAGCGTCCTCCGCGGTCGGGTAGAAGATCCGCGGCGGCCGGCGGTGCAGGATGGTGATGTCGCCCGGACCGAACTCGCCGCCCACCTGGTTGAGCAGCACCCAGGCCGCGGAGAAGGCGCTGTGCGAGCCGCCGACGATCACCACCCGGTGGTGGCCGGCCGCGGTGAGCATGTCACCGAGCAGGTCCGGGCCGCCGGCGGTCAGCACCTGCTCGGTACGCACGACGCGCTCCGCGTACCCGTCGGCGAGGCGAACCCCGGGAACGATCGGATCGGTCAGGGCCCGCTCGGCGTCCTGATGACCGCCGAGCGCGCTGATCACGTACCGAGACCGCAGCTCGACGATGTCGTCCCCACTGGCCAGCGTGGTCGCGAAACCACCGTCGGCCGTGCGGCGGATCGACATGGCCCGGGTCCGGGGGAGGAACCGGCTGACCGGATGGGCGTCGACCGCGCCGCGCAGGGCCGCGCCGATCTCGGCCAGGAAGTCGCTGACGACCGGCAGCGGCGCCGCGGACTGCCGGTACTGCTCGAGCCGCCGGTACGGCTCGCTGTCGGTGACCGGCGCGAACAGGTCGCCTTCCGCGGCGAGGCACTCCAGAAACGTGCCGCCGGCGGTGTCCGAGTTGATCAGGTGCCGGCCGATCGTCCCGGGTCCCATCCGGTCGCCCTGGTCGACCACGGCCACACCGGCGTCCAGCAGGCGGGGCAGCAGTCCCCGCTGTTCCGCGTTGACCAGCGGCCCGGTGCCGGCCGGCCCGGCGCCGAGGAAGACCGCGTGCAGAGTCGTGTCGCTCATACCAGGAACCTCGGCTCGAGGGTGCCGCCGTCGCGGAGATCGAGGGCCTGGACGGCGAAGGCGGTCACCCACACGTTGACGTGCGGAACCGGCTCGCCGTCACTGAGCCGCCCGAACCACCATCCGCCCCGGCTGCGCACGTCGTCGGTCTCGGCCTGCTGCCCGGCGACGTGCGCGGTCAGTTCGGCCAGCCGGCCCGGCAGGCCGTGCAGGCTCGCCAGACGAAGAGCCTGAGCCTGTACGTCCACCCGCTCCGCATGAACCGGTGTGCCCGCCCGGACGAAGCGGGGAACCGTGCCGTCCTCACGTTGCAGGCTGAGCAGCCACTCGGTGGCGCGGCGGGAGGCGGCGACGAAGTCCGGCCGGTCGAGGAGCAGGCCGACGGCCCAGAGCCCTTCGGCGGCGTACTCGTGCGGGTGCACGTGGATCCCGTCCGGGTGCCCGATCGATCCGTCGCCGGCCTGGATCGCGCAGGCGTACTCGCAGGCCCGGATCGCGGCGTCCCGGTAGTCGGCCCGGCCGGTCAGCTCGGCGAGGTTGGCCAGGCCGAGGGCCACCTTGGTGTGGTAGCCGCCGGGCTGCCACGACCAGTCGTCGGCCTCCGGGGCGAACGTCCCGGTCGCGGCGTCCCAGATCGGGCGGAACGCGCCGTCGGGCCGCTGCGCCGTGCCGGTCAGCCAGTCCGCGGCGCGTACCGCGGTCTTGAGGTGACGATCGTCACCGGTGATCCGGTAGAGGTTGGCGAGCCCGTTCACGATGACGCCGGTGTCGAAGGCGTACACCAGGTCCTTCTTGGCGGCGAAGGGGCCGTCGTGCAGGGGGACCAGGCACCGGAAGGCTCCGGTGGGCCCGTCCGCGGTCCGCTCCAGCCAGTCACCGGCGGCGACCGCGGCGGCCCGGTGCCGGGGGTCGCCGGTACGGGCGTACACCTGGCAGAACAGTGTGGTGAGGTAGCCGGTGATCTCGGCGTACAGGTACGGGTGGTCATGGCGTTCGGTGTCGTACCAGGCGGCGAAGCCACCGTCGGGGTGCTGCACACCCGACTCGACGAGCCAACTGACCCCCGCGTCGATCCGGTTGGCGATCTTGCGCATCGCGAGAGCTTTTCACGATCACCGGAATCCGGAAAGTCTCCTGTCTTAATGCTGATCGAACGGCCTCCGCGAGCCTAAATGCCTTGCGACCAGCCAGTAGCTTGATCGCGACGGGGGAGGAACCACCGCCGGCCCGGCGCCGGTGGGGCACAGCCGTGCGCTTCTCTCGCCACCGAGACACCCGGAGCTGTGGAGAAGAGAACGTGTCGCGTCCCGAAGTCCACCTGATCGGAGGCACCCGCCCCGAAGCCGTCAAACTGGCGCCCGTCGTGCTGGCGATGCGCGAGCAACGGCTGCTCACCCCGGTCGTGGTGGCCAGCGGTCAGCACCCGGCCATGGTCGCCCAGGCGCTCGCCGCCTTCGGCCTGGCGCCGGACCGTACGCTCCACTTCGACCGGAGCACCGGCCGGCAGGCGGAACTGCTCGCCGAGATGGTGCGCGGGCTCGACGAGCTGTGGGAGACCCGTGCCCCGGCCGCTGTGATCGTCCAGGGGGACACCACCACGAGCCTGGCCGGCGCGCTCGCCGCGTTCTGGCGCCGCATCCCGGTGGTGCACCTGGAGGCCGGCCTGCGCTCCGGTGACCCGGCCTCGCCGTTCCCGGAGGAGGCCAACCGGCGGCTGGTCACCCGGCTCGCCGCCCTGCACCTGGCGCCGACCCCGCTGGCCGCACTGAACCTGGTCGGCGACAACGTCGCCCCGGCCGACGTGCTGATCACCGGGAACACCGTGGTGGACGCCGCGGCGGCGATGGCCGCGCGCCGGACAGTGACGCCGCGGACCGGGGGCCGGCGCCTGATCCTGGTGACCGCCCACCGGCGCGAGTCGTGGGGTGAGCCGCTGGACCGGATCCTCGCGGCGGTCAAACAGTTGATCGCCCGGTATCCGGACGTCGAGGTGGTCCTGCCGAGCCACCCGAATCCGGCGGTTCGTGCCCAGGTCGACGCCGCCCTCGCCGGGGTGGAACGGGTGACGGTCACCGGCCCGCTGCCGTACCCGGAGCTGACCCGCCTGCTCGCCGAGGCCTATCTGGTGCTCACCGACTCCGGCGGGATCCAGGAGGAGGCCCCGTCGTACGGGGTGCCGGTCCTGGTCCTGCGGGACGTGACCGAACGCGTCGAGTCGCTGGACGCCGGCTGCGCCGAACTGGTCGGCTCGGACACCGCGGCGATCGTCAAGGTGGCCTCCGCGTTGCTCGACGACCGGAGCCGGCGGGATGCCATGGTCGCCGGCGTCAACCCGTACGGTGACGGACGTGCGGCCTGGCGCACCGCCCAGGCCGCCGCCGCCCTGCTCGGCCTGGCCCCCGTGCCGGATCCGATGCCCCCGCACGATGCCGGACTTCACCTGATTCGAAGATGATCTGCTGGGTACATCTCTGTCGTCCCGTTCGCCGGATCGAGGAGGTCTCATGAGTGCTGTCGCCAATCCCGCAACCGTCCAGGACTGCCTGCGGGTGGGCGCCGGTTTCTCGCAGGGCGACCGTGCCTGGATCGCCGAGCAGTGCGCCACCCTGGACGCCCGGCTCGCCGCGTTCCACGCTGACGCCACCGAGTTGGAGATCTCGGTGAAGGACCGCGGCGCCCGCGGTCAGAAGGTCACCCTCGAGTGCTGGATCGGCGGCCGCGACAAGGTCGTCACCACCTCCAGCGAGGAGGACCTGCACGCCGCCGTGATGGACTGCCGCGACGACCTGCGCCGCCGCCTGAACGACGCGAAGACCAAGCAGGAGCCGCGGCACAACCGGCACCTGCGCGAGGTTCCGCAGCCCGAGGAGTCGTGATCATCACAGTGCCCCCGGGCTGCCCGGGGGCACTGTGATGATCAATCTTGTGGGAACGGGGCGGCCCGGCCGACTAACCTGCATGCTCGCCGGTAAGGATCATCGGCGAGAACTTCAGGAAGGACGCCCGCACGTGACCCTGACCCAGCAGGCCCCTGCTCCCCGCGCCGCCGCCGAGCTCAGCACCGACCAGGCCGTGCTCATCGTGCACGGCCGGGACCGGACCGGAATCGTGGCGGCGGTCAGCGCGGTGCTCGGCCGGCACGAGGCGAACATCGTGTCGCTGGATCAGCACTCGGACAATCCGCACGGCGGGGCGTTCTTCCAGCGCACGGTCTTCGGCAAGCCCGGTCTGAAGGCGGCGCTCCCGCAGATCGAGCAGGACCTGCGGGACCAGCTGGCCGACGGGTTCGAGCTGGAGTACACGCTGCGCGATCTGTCGGTGCCGAAGCGGGTGGCGATCTTCGCCTCGAAGGCCGACCACTGCCTGCTCGACCTGCTGTGGCGGCACCGGCGCGGCGAGCTGCCGATCAACGTGGCCATGGTGATCTCCAACCACGCGGACAGCGCGGACGAGGTGCGCTCGTTCGGCATCCCGTTCTTCCACGTGCCGTCGCCGGCCGGGCCGGACAAGTCCGCCGCCGAAGCGCAGCACCTGCGGCTGCTGGCGGGCAACGTGGACTTCATCGTGCTGGCCCGGTACATGCAGATCCTGAGCGGGGACTTCATCGAGCGGGTGGGCGTACCGATCATCAACATCCACCACAGCTTCCTGCCGGCCTTCATCGGCGCCGGGCCCTATGCCAAGGCCAAGCAGCGCGGCGTCAAGCTGATCGGGGCCACCGCCCACTACGTCACCGAGGACCTGGACGAGGGCCCGATCATCGAACAGGACGTGGTACGCGTGAGCCACGCCCACACCGTCACCGAGCTGCAGCGACGCGGCGCCGACGTGGAACGCGCGGTGCTCTCCCGCGCAGTCCTCTGGCACGCCGAGGACCGCGTCATCCGGCACGGCAACCACACCATCGTCTTCCCATAGGTCTGCGTCGCGGGTATAGCATCTTTGCTATGGCCTGGGGGACGGTGGAACTTGAGCCGGAGGTGGAGAAATGGCTGGAGAGCTTACCGACAGCGCTGTTCGCTCGTGCCGCCTTCTACATCGACCTGCTAGCCGACCAGGGCCCCCTACTCGGTGAGCCCCATACGAAGCAGCTCGACCGGAAGCTTCGCGAGTTGCGGTTCTACCTGGGCCGCCAGGCTTTCAGAGTCACCTACTGGATCGGGCCGGACAGGAGAATCATCCTGTTGACAGTCTTTCGCAAGACGCGGATGCACGACGAGCGCGAGATTGACCGGGCACGTCGGGCGTTGGCGCGGTGCATCGACGAGGTACATCGAGTCGAGGACGAGGAGTAGGCCATGGGAGACAGCAGTCGCTGGGCCGAGATGCGGGACCGCCGGATGGAGGAACCGGGAGCCGAGGAGGCATACGAGGCGGCCCGCCTTGCGTTCGAGCTCGGCAGGTCCGTGCGGGAGTTGCGCGAGCGCCAGGGCTGGAGCCAAACACAGTTGGCGAAAGCGGCGGGAATGACGCAGTCGGCCGTGGCCCGCTTCGAGGCTGGTGGGACGGTGCCGACCCTGGCAGTTCTGGAGCGTCTGGCGTTGGCGCTGGGCGTCAGTCTGAAGGTCGGTTTCGAGCCCCGCCAAGCGGCGTGATTCAGCGGGCCAGTCAGCCGTCGTCCAAAGATCACAGGCCGAGGCCGCGCAGCGTTGGCACGCTCTTGCCGACCCAGGCCAGGTCGGTGTCCTCGTGGGCGCCCTGGGTGCGCTGCTCGCCGGCCAGGAACCACAGGTAGTACGTGGTGTAGCCGGGTGCGCTGACCACGGTGTGGTAGCCCGACGGCATCATGTGCATGCCGTGGTCGCGGACCGTGAAGTTCTCCTCGTAGCCCTCGTCGGTGTACATCCGGCAGATGCCGAAGCCGCCGGCCGGCGCGACCCGGAAGTAGTACATCTCCTCGTGGGCGGCCTCGGCCGGCAGGTTGTCGGTCTTGTGGCGGTGCGGCGGATAGGTGCTCCAGTTGCCGGACGGGGTGTAGGTCTCGCCGACGATCAGCCGCCGGGCGGGCAGGTCCGGCTGGGCGATCTCGGTGAGGATCTGGTGATAGGTACGCCCGAAGTTCGCCGCCCCCCACCGCCCGGTGGCCACCCGCTCCGGTGCGATCACGTACGGCGCGGTGGCCAAGTCGCTCGGCGCGCTGGGCAGCGCGATCTCGACCGGCCCGCCGGTGGCCTGCACCGAGAAGTCGACGCCGGCCGGGATGTAGACCGAGTGCGGTCTGCCGGAGAACACGTCGGCCCGCCCGCCGACACCGTCGAACTTCTCCCCGCCGACCTGGAAGGACGCCGTCCCGCCGAGCACGACCGCCAGGATCTCCCGGTCGCCGGACGAACCCGACCAGGAGTCGCCGGCCGAGAGCCGCAGCAGCGTGAAGTCGAGCAGCGTGCACGGGTTGAACGGCAGCTCGTTGCGGCCGTCGTGCGCCGGGATGTAGCAGTGGTAGCGGTAATCCATAGCAGTGCCTTTCACCAGGGGGAGATCCAGCCGGGAACGGTCAGTCGGGTGAGGGCTTCGAGGTAGAAGTAGTCGCCCCAGAGCGTCCCCTCATCCACCCCGACCCCTTTGGGCTTGTCGTAGACGCCGTGCAGCAGCAGCGCGTGCTCGCCGGTGTACCCGGCGATCAGCGAGTCGAGGATGTCGCCGGCCGCCGTCCGGTACTGCTCGGATCCGACCTGGTCGGCGAGCTCGAGCAGCCCGCACACCGCGATGGCCGCCGCCGAGCTGTCCCGCTCCTCGGCGCTGCCGTCGGTGAACTCCAGGTCCCAGTAGGCGACGCGATCCTGCGGCAGGTGCCGGAGGAAGTAGTCGGCGCAGCGGCGCGCGGCCGTCAGGAACGACTCGTCACCGGTGTGCCGGAAATTGCGGACGAACCCGTACACCCCCCAGGCCTGACCCCGGGCCCAGCAGGAGTCGTCGTGGTTGCCCTGCTCGGTCTCGCCGCGCAGCGGTGAGCCGGTGTCCGGATCCCAGTAGAACGTGTGGAACGTGGTGCCGTCCGGCCGCAGGATGTGATCGCGCAGCTGGGCGGTGTGCCGGCGGGCCACGGACGCATACCGCGGGTCGCCGGTGGTCTCGCTCGCCCAGAACAGCAGCGGCGTGTTCATCAGACTGTCGATGATGGTGCGCCCCCGCTGCCGCGGATCGCTCAGATCACCCCAGGCCTGGATGATCCCGGCTGGTTCGAGCACGCGAGCGAGCAGATGGTCGGCCGCGGCCAGCGCGGTCCGGCCCGCTTCATGATCTCCGGAGCGGCGGTACGGGACGACGCACGACAACGTGTAGAGGAAGCCCAGATCATGCGTGTCGAGGTCGACGCCGCGCCGGATCCGATCGGCGAAGCTCGCCACGTGCCCCTCGGCCGCCTGCCGGTACCGGTCGTCCCCGGTCAGGTCGTGGGCGAGCCACAGCATGCCCGGCCAGAAACTCGTCGTCCATCCCCGGTTGCCACCGTCCGGCGGCCGCAACCGGTATCTGCCCTGCTCCGTGGTGTCCCCGGGGTAGCGGTCATCGAACTCGGCGAGGTGGGCGTCCACGATGCGCAGGGCGGCGGCCACAGCAGCCGCGCGGAGATGGACTTCGGTAGCCGTCATGCGGTTCCTTCCATCGCACGGAGGGTGTTCCGGCTGTTCGCCCAGACCACGTAGAGCAGTGGCGCGGCGGCCAGCCCGACCGCGATGGCGGGCCGGCTGATCAGCAGCGCCTGCAGCACGGTCAGGACTGCGAGCGACAGCGCGGTCAGGTACCAGCGGCGGATCGCCAGGTAGGCGCAGGCCCGGGCGGCGTCGCGCAGCCGCACCCGCGGGCGTTCCACCAGCAGCGCCAGGGTGAGCAGGGTGGTGACCGCGACCAGCAGGATCGCCACGGCGAGCACCGGGATCGCCACCGCGCCGGCCGGACGGCCCCAGAATGCAGCGATGTCGACGGCGAGCACGATGGTCAGCGCAGTGGCGGCCGCGGTCACCCCGGTGGCGCGCCGCCACGTCGCCCGCCAGGCGCGGGTGAAGGTGGCGATCACGGTCGTGGTGCGGTCGTCGGTCCAGGCCGCGAGCACGGCGAACACCGCGCAGAGCGCAGGTCCGCCCATCGGCGCTAGCAGGGCGAGCAGCGGCCAGGACCGGGCCGGGTCGGTGGTCAGCAGCAGCGCGAGCGGCGGCAGGCAGGCGCCGGCCAGCAGCAGGTTGGTCATCAGGGTGACGTACGCCGTGTCGAGTACGGCGCTGAGTGTCTCGTACCGGATCCGCATGTCAGCCCTTCAGTCCGGTGGTCGCGATGCCCTCGACGAAGTACCGCTGCCCGGCCAGGAAGATCACGACGATCGGGAGGACGGAGAGCACCGAGCCCGTCATGATCAGCGCGTACTCGGCGTTGTACTGGTTGATGAACGACTTGAGACCGAGCTGGATCGTCCACAGGTCCGGGCTGCGCAGGTAGAGCAGCGGGCCGAGGTAGTCGTTCCAGGTGGCGACCAGCGTGATCAGGGTGAGGCTGGCCAGGGCCGGCACCGAGAGCGGCAGCATGATCCGCCGGTAGATGCCGTACTCGCTCATCCCGTCGATCCGGGCCGCGTCGACCAGCTCGTCCGGGACCGACTCGTAGAACTGCTTCATCAGGAAGACGCCGAGCGGCCCGAACGCCTGCAACGCGATGATCGACCACAGGCTGTCGGTGAGCTGCAGTTTCGACATCATGATGAACTGCGGGATCATGTACGACTGCCAGGGCACGGCCAGCGTGCCGATGTAGGCGAGGAACAGGACGTCCCGGCCGGGGAAATGGACCTTGGCGAACCCGTACGCCGCGAAGCTGCCGGTGAAGACCTGGAGCAGGGTGACCACCGCGGAGAGCAGCACGGTGTTGCCCAGCCACGTGGTCATCCCCGACTTGCTCCAGATGTCGGCGTAGTTGCTCCAGACCGGGTCGGCGGGCAGCCACTGGACCGGGACGGTGAAGACGTCGTTGTTCGTCTTCAGCGACGACACGACCATCCAGTAGAACGGCAGCAGGACGGCGACCGCCGCGATGCCGAGCACGAGGTAGCCCAGGATGCGCCGGACCATCACGAGTCCCTGCTCTTGTTGACCAGGAACTGCACGATCGTCACCAGGAAGCAGATCGCGAACAGCACGATGGACAGCGCGGACGCGTACCCGAACTGATTTTCCTCGAAGCCCTTCTGATAGATGTACTGCGACAGCACCAGGGTGGACTGACCAGGCCCGCCGTCGGTCATCACCAGGATCAGGTCGAAGACCTTGAAGCTGCCGATGGTCAGCATCACCGTGATGAAGAAGGTGGTCGGCCGCAGCCCGGGCAGGGTGACCGCGCGGAACCGCTGCCAGGCGTTCGCCCCGTCGACCTTGGCGGCCTCGTGCAGCTGCGCCGGGATGGTCTGCAGCCCGGCCAGGAAGAGCAGCATGTAGTAGCCCATCTCGCGCCAGGTGCCGACCACGATGACGGCCGGCATCGACCAGTCCGCCGAGGTGGTCCAGCCCGGCGGGTTCGCCACGCCGATCGCCCGCAGCAGCTGGTTGACCGGCCCGTAGCTCGGGCTGAACAGCATGTTCCAGATCTGCGCGATGGCCACGATCGACGTGATGTATGGGAAGAACGCGACCGTCCGGAAGAACGCCACCCCGCGCAGCTTCCGGTTGAGCAGTAGTGCCAGGCCCAGCGAGACGGTGAGCGTCAGCGGGATGTGGAAGGCGGTGTAGTAGAAGGTGTTGCGCAGCGCGGTCCAGAAGCTGGTGTCGTCCCACATCTGGCGGAAGTTGGCCAGGCCGCTCCAGGTGCTGCCGCCGAAGACGTTCCACTCGGTGAAGGCGTAGTAGAACAGCAGCACGACCGGGATCAGCGTGAGGATCGCGAAGCCGGCGAAGTTCGGCAGCAGGAAGCTCCATCCCACCGCGATGTTGCGCAGGGCGGGCCGGCCGCGTCGCCGGCCCGCTGCAAGCGTCGTCGTCACTTGCTCAGGACCTCGTTCTTCGCGCGGTCCTGCGCCTCGGCGATCGCGGCGTCCACCGGCTTGCTGCCGGAGAGCACCGCGCTGTGCATGTCGTTGAGGATGTTCTGCAGCGGGGCGGTGTACTTCGACACCGGGTTCTCCGGCTTGGTGTCGTGCGTGGCGAAGGTGAACTTCGACAGCTCGTCGGTCGGTACGCCGGACAGCTGGAAGAACGTCTCGGTGACCGCCGCCGAGTCGGCCGGGGTGATCCCGATCCCGGCGAGCGCCTTGGCCCCGTCCGCCCCGGCCGCGTACGCCAGGAACTGCTTGGCCGCCTCGACCTCACCCTCGGCGATCTTCGGGTTGATCCCCAGCCCGGTCGGGTCGGCGAACGTCACCGGCGTCGCCGACTTGCCGGTGGTCGCCTCGGTGAGCTGCGGCGCCGGGGCGATGCCCCACTCGAACTTGTCGGCGTCGCCCTTCTCCTGCTGGCTGCGCAGCGTCGCCATGTACCACGTGCCCATCACCATCATGGCGGCCTGCTGCTTACCGAACTGGGCCTGGTAGGTGAGGCTGTTCGTGGTGGCGTCCCCGAACTTGACCTGCGCCCCGGCGTTCTGCAGGTCCAGCGACCGCTCGTAGTACGGCTTGAGATAGCCGAAGTCGCCGCTCGTCAGGTCGGCACCGGCGGTCTGGGCCAGCGCGAAGCCCTGCGCGGTGGACTGCCAGACATGCTGGTACGCCCCGAGCGCCTTCGACCCGGACGCCTTCAGCTTGCCGGTCAGGTCCTCGGCCGCGGTCGCGTAGTCGTCCCAGGTCCACGACCCGTCCGGAGCAGCCACGCCGGCCTCGGAGAACAGCGCCTTGTTGTAATACAGCACCCACGAGTCCTGCCGGTACGGGATCGCGTACGTCTTCCCGTCCACCTGATAGGCGGACAGCCCGCCCACCCCGCTGCCCAGCTTGCCCGCCACATCGGAGACGTCGAGCAGCTGCTTGCCGTTCTGGTACGTGTAGAAGTTCTTCAGGTTCTTCTGCACGTAGATGTCCGGCGCCTTGCCGGCCGCCAGGTCCGCGATCATCTGGGTGTCGTAGTTGGTGGCGTCGTACTCCTTGAGCTCGATGGTCACGTCCGGGTTCACCGCACGGAAGCCGTCGGCCAGGGTCTGGAACTCGGGAGTGGTGGCCAGACTCCAGCCGGCCAGGGTGAGCGTGACCGGACCGGAGTCGTCGCCGGAGTCCCCGCCGCTGCATCCGGCCAGGGCGAGAAGGAGCGCTGTCGCGGCGGCTGTCGAACGTTTCATCCCTACTCCTTGGTTATCAGTGCCCGGGGGACGGGCCCGGGCTGCGGTGTGTCGATGCGGGTGCGGGTGCGGACGCCGTCAGGCCAGGTGACCAGGGCGTCGCGCCCGTTGAACTCGGCCCGGCACGGCCCGGGACCGGTGGCGCCGCCGGTGAGCTCGGCCAGCACGGCCGTCCACACGCCGGGGCGGACCGGCTGATCGAGCCACGGCACCCGGACCGGATCGCCGAGCGGGCCGGCGCCGGAGTACGTCTCCAGCCCGGCGGCCGGGTCACCGGCCTGGTCGGCGGTGACCAGCCGGGAGGTGAGCCGTCCGCCGGTGACGGTCACCGCGCCGGGCAGCACGGTGGACGGGCCTGCCCCCGCGACGGGCCAGCCGCTGAACCGGAGCGTCACCGCGGCCGGGCCGACCCGGTCGGCGCGGGCCAGCCGCACCTCCCAGGGGCCGCGGACCAGCGAGAGGACGGTGAGGTGACCGGCCTGCCGGGACTCGCCGGTGCGGCCGCCGCCGTGGTCGGGCTGCGGCGGGCCGGGCTCGACCCAGCGGGCCGGCCCGGTCGAACCGGCCACGCCGACCGGTGTCCCGTCGTCGTCGGTCCGGATGGTGAGCGTGCGCATCCCGGTGCGATGGGTGCGGCGGCCGTCGGCGTCGACCAGGGTCACCGACATGTCGGCCGGCTCGGTCCAGCCCTGCTCGGTGAGCACCGGCGCGGTCGCTGTGGAGTAGCCGAGGCGGGCGTAGAGCGGGGAGTCCGCGCTGGTGGAACCTTCGACGGCGTGGTCGGTGCCGTGGTTCAGGACGCGGACTATGCCGTCGTCACGCGTACCGGAAAGGATCCAGCCGGGGGCGCGCAGAGCGCGCAGGGTGTCGCCGGCCTCGACCGGCAGGGGTTCGGGTTGCGCGGTCCAGACCGGATGGCCGGCCGGCAGGGCGATGCCGAGCAGACCCTTGCCGGCCCAGTACGGCGAGCCGGGACCCGAGTAGGACTGGGCGAGCTTCGGCCAGCGGTGATGCCAGCCGAGGTTGAGCAGACCGTCGTGGTCGGGCACGCCGTTCCTGGTGAAGTGGCCGACGACCCGGGTGGCCGCGTGCCGCAGCAGGCCGGGCCGCACCGACGGCACCCCGGCCAGGGCGCCGATCCAGAACGGGGCCGCGGCGGCGAAGCGGTAGATCAGGCTGCGGCCCTGGATCAGCGGTGACCCGTCCGCGCCGATCAGCGCCACGGCGTCCTGCAGGTATCGGTCGAGCTCGGCGACGTCCTGGTCGCGTCGGGCGGCAGCCAGGTCGGCGGCGCCGGCCATCCGCGCCCACAGCGTGGGGTAGAGGTGCAGCGCCCAGCCGGCGTAGTGGTCGTAGGCGCGCTCGGGACCGTCGGCCAGCCAGCCGCCGGCCCGCCGGAACGTGTCGTGCGTGGCCAGGTCCTCGGCCATCTCGGTGAGCGAGTGCGGACCGCCGACCGAGCGCAGGAAGGTCTGCACGACCAGGCGGAACCAGACCCAGTTGATCCGCGGATAGGTGTCGTCGCCGACCGCGGGCGCCAGGTAGTCCACCACCCGCTCCTGCACGGACGGGGTGAGACGGTCCCAGATCCAGGGGCGGGTCAGGTCCAGGATCAGCGCCAGCGAGGCGGCCTCGACCTTGGCCTGCGAATGCTCGTCGAGGCGGACCCAGCGGTCGGGGGCGGCCGGGTCGGTGCCGGTGGCGATGCCGGTCGCATACCAGTCGGCGAGCGCCTCCGTGTCGCCGGGCGAACCGGCGATGCGGAAGCCGGCGATCAGGAACGTGCGGGCGAAACCCTCCAGGCCGTCGACGTCGTGGCCGTAGCCGCCGGCCGGGCCCGGTGGGGTGATGCGGGCGTGGCCGGGGGAGGCGTGCTGTCGTGCGGCGATGAGGAGGCGGTCGGCGAGCCGCAGCCAGTCGTCGCGGCTCTGCAGGGGGATGTCGGGCACGCGTCACGCTCCGAGGGGTGGTGAACGGCTCCGGTTTCGGGAAAGTTAAACGCTCACAATCAATCATGTCAATGCCAAGACCGAACCCGTTCGATCAGAAGCAATCTTTCCGGTTCCACCTGCTCATATGCCTCCGTGAAGGCCAATATGGACCGACGGTCAGCTTGTGCCGACGCTAATCGAACGATCTAATACGATCAGATCCGATCATCGCGGGAGGTGCTCGAGTGCTGTCCGGTCCGCTCTCCGCTGCCTGGCCACCACTCACGCCGGAGCTGCTGCGCCCGCCGGAGGACTGCCTGCCGGTTCCACCGGCCCGGGACCGCGGCGTCTGGGCCGCCGTGCAGCTGCCCGGGCTGCGGGAGCGGGCGGCAGCCGACCGGCGCGCGCCCTGGCCGGTCCCGCTCGCCAGCGGCTACGCCCGCTACTTCCGCGACGGCGACCGGGATGCGTACGAGCAGGTGGTCTTCGCCCGCCAGCAGCGGCTCAGCCGCGCGGCGGTCCTGGCTGCCGTCACCCTCGGTGAGGACTGGATCGACGACGTGGCCGACGGCGTGACCCTGCTCTGCGAGCAGAGCACCTGGTGCTGGCCGGCGCACGACGACACGTACCGGCGGCACGGCTCGGTCCTGCCCACCATCACCGACCCCTACCTCGACCTGGGCGCCGGCGAGGTCGCCGCGCAACTGGCCTGGATCGACCACCTGCTCGGCGAGCAGCTCGCCACGCGGGTGCCCGGCCTGCGCGAGCGGATCCGCTACGAGGTGGATCGCCGCGTGCTGACGCCGTTCGTCACGCGGCGTGACTGGCATTGGCTCGGCCTCGACGGCGACGTGCACAACTGGAGCCCGTGGATCCAGGGCAACGTCCTGGTCGCGGCGCTGCGGCTGGAAACCGATGCGGCGCGGCGCACGGCGCTGATCGACCTGACGGTCGCAGGGCTGGATCGGTACGCGGACGCGCTGCCCGCCGACGGCGCGATCGATGAGGGCTACGGCTACTGGTGGAACGGCGCCTGCCGGCTGCTCGAGGCGGCGGACGTTCTGGCGTACGCAACCAGGGGTGTGATGGGTGACCTGCCTGCCGGGCCGCTGTGGCAGACGGTGTCCTTCCCGCACCGGATGCACCTCGGCGGGCCCTGGCACCTGAACCACGCGGACAGCTCGGCCCGCCCCTCGCCGGACCTGCCGTGGGCCGCCCTGCACCGCGCCGCCCGGCGCGTCGGCGACCGGGACGCCGAGGCGTACGCGGCCGCGCACCACCGCCCACCTCACGAGAACGAAGGCCTCGGCCGGCTGCTGCGGGCGCTGACCGACCCGGCGTGGCTGGCCGCGGAACCGGGCCCGGCCCCGCTGCCGCGAGAGGTGTGGCTCTCATCGACACAGGTGCTGGTGGCCCGTCCCGAAGCGGGCAGCGCGGCCGGACTGACCCTCGCCGTCAAGGGCGGGCACAACGGGGAGCACCACAACCACGACGACGTGGGCAGCGTGGTGGTCGCGGTCGACGGGGCGCCGGTGCTGGTCGACGCGGGGCGGCCGACCTACACCGCGCAGACGTTCGGGCCGGACCGCTACCGGATCTGGACGATGCGCAGCGACTGGCACAACGTGCCGACGATCCGGGGCACCCTGCAGGGGCACGGCCGGGAGTACGCGGCGCGGTCCGTGCGAGCCGGCGACGACGGGATGGTGCTGGACCTGGCCGGGGCGTACCCGCGTACCGATGTGCGCTCCTGGCTGCGCACCACCCGGCTGGACCGGGCCACCGGCCGGGTGACCGTGCGCGACGCCTGGCTGCTGGACCCGGCCGACGACCCCGAACCGACCGTGCTGCACCTGCTGCTCGCCGGGCCGGTCACGCTCGGCGCGGGCCGGGCGGACGTCGCCGGCGTTCTGCGCCTCACCTGGAACCCGCCGGTTCCCGCCGGGCTGGTGATCCGCGAGCTCGGCGACCCGCTGCTGCGCGAGGTCTGGGGCCCCCGGCTGACCAGGCTGGACATCGACGTCACGGCGCTCGGCCCGATCGGTAGTCTCGAACTGACGTGTGAGGAGCACCGGTGAGCACTTCGGAACAACGCGGGCCCCTGCAGGCCGCCCGCCAGGCCCGGCTGCTCGAGGTGCTGCAGCGCGACGGGGTGCTCCGGGTCTCCGACCTGACCGAGACGCTCGGCTCGTCGGCCGTCACCATCCGCCGCGACATCGCCCAGCTCGCCGCCGAAGGCCTGGTCCGCCGCGTGCACGGTGGGGTCACCCTGCCCAGCACCGACGACGTCCCGGAGCCCTCGCCCGGCCGGTCGCTGGGCATGCTGGTGCCGTCGCTCGACTACTACTGGCCGCACGTGGCACAGGGGGCCGAGGAGGCCGCCCGGGAACTGGACATGCGGGTGGTTCTGCGGGGTTCGTCGTACGAGACCGAGAACGACCGCCCGCAACTGGCCCGGCTGCTGGACCAGCAGGGGGTGGACGCCCTGGTGGTGGCCCCCCGGATGGACGCCCCGACAGCGCAGGCCACGATCGACTGGCTGGCCGGCACCGGCATCCCGGTCGTCCTGCTGGAACGCACCGCCGCCGCCGGCCCGCACCACGCCGCCATGGAATCGGTCGTCACCGACCACGCGCTGGGCGCCGCGATGGCCGTGCGCCACCTGGCCTCACTCGGCCACCGCCGGGTCGGCCTGGTGCTGGCCGAGAACAGCCCGACCGGACCCCACGTACGCCGAGGCTGGCAGGAAGCGGTCACCGACTGCGGCCTCTCCGCCACGACGGTCGACGCCCGCGTCCCCGACGCCCGGCTGCCGTCGTGCCAGGCCGCCCTCGACGCCGTCCTCGACCAGGCCCTGGCCGGCGGGACGACCGCCCTGCTGGTGCATGCCGACGCCGAGGCCATCGCCCTGGTCCAGCGCTGCGAGGAACGCCACCTGACCGTCCCCGGCGACCTGTCCGTCGTCGCCTACGACGACGAGGTCGCCGGCATGTCCAGCCCACCCCTCACCGCCGTACGCCCCCCGCGCCGCTCCATCGGCCGCGCCGCAGTCCGCCTCGTCGCCGACCGCCTCGCCGACCCCGGCCGCCCCGCCCACCGCATCGTCATAAGCCCAGCCCTGCGCATCCGCGGCTCTTCCGCCCCACCCTCCACCCCGTAGCCCTCACCCGACCGAGCCACCGCCCGCACCACAACCTCTCCCCAAACCTGCCCCGCGCCGGCCCCTGCCCAGCCGCCGCCCTCCGCCGCCCGCGTCCTCCTCCCTCCGCCGCCCGCGCCCGCCGCCCTCCGCCGTCCGCGTCCGCGTCCGCCGTCCGCGCCCGCCGTCCGCCGTCCGCGCCCGCCGTCCGCGCCCGCCGTCCGCCGTCCGCCGTCCGCCCCAAGGCTCCAACGCCACCGATGTCGATCTTGGGCCAGCAATGACCTCGCATATCTACACGCGTGGCAGATCTCCGAAGATCGACGGAAGCAAGACGACGTGGGTCTGGCTGGCCGTGAGGGCTGTTTGGAGCCGGTTGAGACAGCACTGAGCGCCAGCCAGGTGGGTCTGGCTGGTCGTCAGGGCTGTCCCAACGCGCTGGAAACAGCCCTTGGAGCCAGCCAGCCAAGATCGACGCCCGTCGGCAGCGCTCGTATCCCGGAGCACGGCAGCATTACCTGCCTGCGCGGCGGCTGGCTCGAGCGAGCCGTCGGTGGCGCATGTTTCGGGGCGGTTGTTGCGTGTCTGGGTGGCGGCTGGCTCGAGCGAGCCGTCGCTGGCGCATGCTCCAGGGCGGTTTTGCATGTCTGGGTGGCGGCTGGCTCGAGCGAGCCGTCGGTGGCGCATGTTTCGGGGCGGTTGTTGCGTGTCTGGGCGGCGGCTGGCTCGAGCGAGCCGTCGGTGGCGCATGTTTCAGGGCGGTTGTTGCGTGTCTGGGCGGCGGCTGGCTCGAGCGAGCCGTCGGTGGCGCACGTTTCGGGGTGGTTGTTGCATGTCTGAGCGACGGCTGGGTCCGGTGAGCGTCGGTGGCGCACGTTTCAGGGTGGCTGTGGGTGGAGGGTGGGCGGTGCTGGCGGGTGGGAGTGAGTCGGTGGCGCTGGTCGGGGTGGCTGCGGGTGGAGGGTGGGCGGCGCTGGAGGGCAGGAGTGAAGCGTCGGCTGGCCTGGGTGACCAGGAGGGTGAGCCCGGCGGTCGCGGTGGGGCCCGGTGTAACGCCTGGCTCGCGGGGACTCCGGGGACGGGGTCGGCTCCGGTAGGGCGATGCGGACCCGTACCGGTGAGGGTCTAAGGCCGGCGGCGCGGCGGGCCGGTCGAGCCGCGGATGACCAGGCGGGTTCCGACGGTGATGCCGGCGGTGATGTCCGAACCGCTGAGCAGGGACAGGACCATGCGGCCGGCCAGGGCGCCCTGTTCGCGGACGGGCTGGGCGACCGTGGTGAGGTCGGTGAGTTCGGCGAGGGGGTGGTCGTCGATGCCGGCGACCGAGACGTCGCGGGGGACGCTGAGGCCGGCCCGGCGCAGGGTGCGGATGGCGCCGAGGGCCACCTCGTCGGAGTGGGCGTAGACGGCGGTCGGGGGCTCGCGCAGGCCGAGGAGCTGGGCCATCGCGTCGGCGCCGGCGGCGCCGCCCCAGGGGACCTCGACGATCAGGCGGGGGTCGACCGGGATGCCGGCGTCGGTCAGGGCGTCGTGGTACGCGCGGGTGCGGCCGTGGATGGCCGGCCAGCCGGGCTCGGAGGGGTCCTCGGTGGCGATCATGCCGATCCGGCGGTGGCCCAGGAAGATCAGGTGGTCGACGGCGCGGCGGCCGGCGGCGTGGTCGTCGACGGAGACTGACGGGTAGCTCTCCACCTGGCCGCCGGCGGCGACGATGTGGACGCCCATCAGGCCGAGGCGTTCGCGTTCCGGTTCGGCGACCGGCATGCCGAGCACCACGACCGCGTCGACCTTGCGGCGGGCCGGGAGTCGCTGGAAGAACGCGCGCCGGTCGTCGGCGTCGCCGACGTGGTAGAGCAGGACGTCCAGGTCGGCCTCGCGCAGCACCGCCTCCAGGCCTTCGAGCAGGGAGGCGAAGAACCAGCGGGAGATGTGCGGGACGACGACGGCGACCCGTCCGGTGGTGCCGCCGGCCAGCCGGGAGGCCTCCGGCGAGATCACATAGGACAGGTGCTCGGCGGCGGCCAGCACGCGGGCGCGCGTCGCCGGGGCCACGTGCGGGTGATCGCTGAGAGCGCGTGACGCCGTCGCCATCGACACCCCTGCGCGCCGGGCGACGTCGGCCATGTTGACCTTCGCGGACGTCGGCACCTCCCGAGGGTAGCAATCTGGAAGCGCTTCCAGATCGAGATTCGCAACTCGAGAACGCTGTTTTCCAGACTACGCGGATCGCCTTGACATGAGATCTAGATCACATGAGTGTGAATTTGTTGTAAGCGATTTCAGTACGCCGCCTTCATCGACGAAGGGATGGCACCGTGCCCAGACGACGGATCCGCACCGCGGCTGTCACCTCACTTACCCTCTTTGCCGCGGCGCTCACCGGATGTGGTGGCGGCGACGGCGGTTCCACGACTCTGAGCTACTTCATCGCCGACGGTCCGCAGCAGGACGTCGCCGAGCGGTGCGCGGCCGAGTCCGGTGGGGCCTACGACTTCAACATCCAGCGGCTCCCGAACACCGCGGCCGGTGGCCGGGAGCAGTTGCTGCGCCGGCTCGCTGCCGAGGACCGCTCGCTGGACATCGTCAGCGTCGACCCGCCCTACATGGCGGAGTTCGCCAATGCTGGATTCCTGCGGCAGTTCACCGACGCCGAGCGGCAGGAATTCTCCGAGGGGATCCTGAAGGGACCGCTCGAGCAGTCGCTGTTCCGCGACGCCATGTGGTCTGCGCCGCTGTACGGCAACACCCAACTGCTCTGGTACCGGAAGTCGGTCCTGCAGAAGGCCGGCGTCGACCCGGCCGCCGGGCCGGTCACCTGGGACCAGCTGATCCAGGGCGCGACCAAGGCCGGGGTCACCCTGGCCGGCCAGGGCCGCCGCAACGAGAGCCTGATGGTCTGGGTGAACGCGCTGGTCGCCTCGGCCGGCGGGTCGATCCTGGCCGAGGGCTCACAGAACGTACCCGCTGATCAGGTCCAGGGAGAGCTGGACAGCGAGGCCGGTGCCGCCGCGGTGAAGATCATGCACGATCTGGCCGTCTCGCCGGCCGCGCCGGCCGGCTTCACCACCGCCGGCGAGGAGGACTCGCGGGCCGCGTTCCAGGCCGGCAACGGCGGTTTCATGGTCAATTGGCCGTACGTGTGGGCGGCCTTCGACACCGCGATCGAAGAGGGCTCGCTGCCACCGGACTTCAAGGACGATGTCGGCTGGGCGGCGTACCCGCGAGTCGAAGCGGGGACGCCGAGCGCCGCGCCGTCCGGCGGACTGGGCCTGTCGATCAGCGCGTTCAGCGACAAGCAGGACCTTGCCGTCGAGGCCATCCGCTGCCTCAGGACTGCGCAGAGCCAGAAGGAATTCATGATCAGCGCGGGCAACCCGGCGGCGCTCGGCGAGGTCTTCAACGATCCGGAGATCCGCGAGATGTTCCCGATGGCCGACCAGATCCGCGACGGGATGAACGAGGCGACCCCGCGGCCGGTCAGCCCGTACTACGGCGACGTCACCGGTTCCATCCAGGCCGGCTTCCACCCGCCGGACGACCTGAACCCGCAGACCACTCCCCGAGAGGCGAACCAGCTGCTCGAGGACGTCCTGTCCAACCGGCGACTGATCTAGGAGGGGCTGTGAGCATCACGACGTCCGCGGCCGCGGCCTCGCAAGACGCCCCGTCCGCCAAACCCGCCCGCCGTAAGGTCCGGCTCACCGACCGGTCCCGTCACGAACGCAACCTGGGCTGGCTGCTGGCCGGGCCCGCGTTCATCGTCATGGTGGCGGTGACCGGCTATCCGATCCTGAACGCGATCTGGCTGTCCCTGTTCGACTACCGGCTGACCGACCCGAGCGGCCGTGAGTTCATCGGCCTGAGCAACTACGGCATGATCTTGACCGACGGGCTGTTCTGGCAGCAGTTCGGCATCACCACGTTCATCACCGTCGTCACGGTCGCGGTGGAACTGGTGCTCGGGTTCGCGCTGGCCATGGTGATGCACCGGGCGCTGTACCTGCGTACCCCGCTGCGGACCGCCATCCTGGTGCCGTACGGGATCATCACCGTGGTCTCCGCGTACGCCTGGGCCTACGCCTTCAGCAATACGTACGGCTTCGTCAACCCGATGCTCGGGCTCGGTGAGTTCGACTGGTTCGGCGGCACGTGGTCGGCCCTGTTCGCGGTCTGCGTCGCGGAGATCTGGAAGACCACGCCGTTCATGTCGCTGCTGCTGCTCGCCGGTCTGGCGCAGATCCCCGACGACTACCTGGAAGCGGCGAAGGTCGACGGCGCCAAGGCGTGGCAGCGCGTCAAGCGGGTCATCCTGCCGAACATGAAGGCCGCCATCATGGTGGCGCTGCTGTTCCGCACGCTGGACGCGTTCCGGATCTTCGACAGCATCTTCATCATGACCGCCGGTGCGCAGAACACCGAGACGCTGTCCTTCCTGGCCTATCGGCAGACGATCAGCCGGGTCATGATCGGCCTCGGCTCGGCGGTCAGTGTCATCCTCGCGATCCTCGTCGTCCTCATCGCGTTCCTGTTCCTCAAGGTGTTCAAGACCGACCTGTCGCAGACGAGGGGGGATCGCAAGTGAAGGCCAGCCGTCAGGTCCAGATCGCTTGGGTGGTCGGGGCGCTGCTCGTCATCGCGTACGCGATCATCCCGGTCTTCTGGATCGTCTCGCTCTCCTTCAAGGAGGGTGACGACATCACCAACAACTCGTTCCTGCCGACCGTGTGGAGCTGGGAGAACTACCGTACGGTGTTCGCCTCCGACCTGTTCACCACGGCGCTGCGCAACTCGGTCGGGATGGCGCTGATCGCCACCACGATCTCGGTGATCCTGGCGACGCTCGCCGCGTACGCCATCTCCCGCCTGGAGTTCCCGGGCAAGCGCGCGGTCCTCGGGGTGGCCCTGGCGATCACCGTCTTCCCGGTGATCGCGATCGCCACGCCGCTGTTCAACCTGTGGCGCACCATCGGCCTCTACGACACGTGGCTCGGCCTGATCATCCCGTACCTCTCCTATTCGCTGCCGCTCGCGGTCTACGTGCTAGCCGCGTTCTTCCGGGAGATCCCCTGGGAGATGGAGCAGGCCGCGCAGGTCGACGGCGCCACCGCCTGGCAGGCGTTCCGCCGGGTGATCGTCCCGCTGGCCGCGCCCGGTGTCTTCACCGCGGCGATCCTGACCTTCTTCGCGGTGTGGAACGACTTCATCTTCGGCATCACCCTGACCTCCAGCGAGGCGGCCCGGCCGGTGCCCGCGGCGCTGGCGTTCTTCCAGGGCGCCTCGCAGTTCTCTCAGCCGACCGCGCCGATCGCGGCCGCCGCAGTGGTGGTCACCATCCCGGTCGTCATCCTCGTCCTGCTCTTCCAACGCAAGATCGTGGCCGGCCTGACGTCCGGCGCCGTCAAGGGCTGAAAGGGACCCGCTATGGCTGCCATCGAGATGCGCAACATCGTGAAGGAGTACGGCGACGGCTTCAAAGCCGTCAACGACGTCAGCCTCGACATCGCCGACGGCGAGTTCATGATCCTGGTCGGCCCGTCCGGGTGCGGCAAGTCGACGCTGCTCCGCATGATCGTCGGTCTGGAGGACATCACCTCCGGCGACATGGTGATCGGCGGTGACCGGGTCAACGAGAAGGCGCCCCGGGACCGCAACCTGTCCATGGTGTTCCAGAACTACGCGCTCTACCCGCACCTGACCGTCTTCGAGAACATCGCCTTCCCGCTGCGCCTGCAGAAGGGGCTCAAGGAGGACGAGATCCAGAAACGGGTACGCGACGCGGCCGCGATGCTCGAGCTCAACGAGCATCTGGACCGCAAGCCGGCCAACCTCTCCGGCGGGCAGCGGCAGCGGGTCGCCATGGGCCGGGCCATCGTGCGGCAGGTCAACGCGTTCCTCTTCGACGAGCCGCTGTCCAACCTCGACGCGAAACTGCGCGGGCAGATGCGTACCGAGATCTCCCGGATGCAGCGCCGGCTGGGCACCACCACGGTGTACGTCACGCACGACCAGACCGAGGCGATGACGCTGGGCGACCGGGTGGCGGTGCTGCGCCGCGGCCTGCTGCAGCAGGTGGCGTCCCCCCGGGAGCTGTACGAGCAGCCGGTCAACATGTTCGTCGCCGGCTTCATCGGTTCCCCGCCGATGAACTTCCTGCCCGCGACGGTCGAGGGCGGCCGGCTGAAGCTGCCGTTCCTGGAGACCGACGTTCCCGCCGTGGCGGCCGACAAGGTCAGCGACGGGCAGTTGCTGATCGCCGGGATCCGGCCGGAGCACTTCGAGGACGCCCGGGCGCTGGACGACACGAAACGGGCGAAGGGCACCCTGTTCCGGGCCCGGGTGGACGTCACCGAGTGGCTCGGGGACTCGCAGTACGCGTACATCCCGTTCGAGTCGAACCCGGAGGTGGCCCAGCAGCTCGCCGACCTGGCCGCCGAACTGGACAGCGAGGCGCTGCGCAGCCAGCTGATCGTCTCGATCGACGCGATGAGCCGGCTGCGGGAGAACCACGAGGGCGAGTTCTGGGTGGACACCAGCCGGATCCACCTGTTCGAACCGCGCAGCGGCGAGAACCTGACCCGGGACGAGGCCGCCGCGGCCGACCTGGCCCAGTTCGAACAGGAGGAGCTGCGCGAGCGGATGGACCATGCCCGGTGAGTGGTGGCGCAGCGCCGTCATCTACCAGGTGTACGTGTGGAGTTTCGCGGACTCCGACGGCGACGGGATCGGCGACCTGCCGGGTGTCCGGTCCCGCCTGCCGTACCTGCGTGACCTGGGGATCGACGCGGTCTGGCTGAACCCGTTCTACCCGTCGCCGCAGGCCGACAACGGGTACGACGTCGCCGACTACCGGGACGTGGACCCGCGGTTCGGCACCCTGGACGACGCGGCCGCGCTGATCCGTGACGCCCACGACCTGGGCCTGCGGATCATCCTCGACCTGGTGCCGAACCACACCTCCGACATGCACCCCTGGTTCGTCGAGGCGCTGGCCGCGCCACCCGGCAGCCGGGAGCGGGCCCGCTACCTGTTCCGCGACGGTGGCGACCTGCCCCCGAACAACTGGATCAGCATGTTCGGCGGCCGCGCCTGGACCCGCGTCGACTCCCAGTGGTACCTGCACCTGTTCGCCCCGGAACAGCCCGACCTGGACTGGACCAACGGGGAGGTGCGTGCCGAGTTCGAGGACATCCTGCGGTTCTGGTTCGACCTGGGCGCCGACGGGTTCCGCATCGACGTGGCGCACGGGCTGGCCAAGGACCCGCAGATGCCGGATCTGGGGGAGCGGCAGATCGCGACCGGCCCGGCGCCGGAGGGGCACCCGCACTGGGACCTCGACGAGGTGCACGACGTCTACCGGTCCTGGCGGGCGCTGGCCGACAGCTATCCGGGCGACCGGGTCTTCGTCGGTGAGGTGTGGGTGCAGAGCCTCAGCCGGCTCGCCCGGTACCTGCACCCGGACGAGCTGCACACCGCCTTCAACTTCACCTTTCTGCTGGCGCCGTGGTCGGCCGGGGCGCTGCGGGCGGCGATCGACGACAGCATCGGCTACCTGTCGGTGGTGGGCGCCCCGGCGACCTGGGTGCTCTCCAACCACGACGTGGTCCGGCATGTCACCCGGTACGGCGGCGGGGCGCTCGGCTATCGGCGGGCGCGGGCCGCGGCGCTGCTGATGCTCGCGCTGCCGGGTGGGGCGTACGTCTACCAGGGCGAGGAGCTCGGTCTGCCGGAGGTGACGGACCTGCCCGACGAGGTGCGGCGGGACCCGACCTTCGCCCGCAGCGGGGGAGCGGACCCGGGGCGGGACGGCTGCCGGGTGCCGTTGCCGTGGTCCGGCACGTCGCCGTCGTACGGCTTCGGGCCGGGCGCCGCGTCCTGGCTGCCGCAGCCGGCGGAGTGGGCCCGGCTCAGCGTCGAGCAGCAGACCGGCGACCCGGACTCGATGCTCACGCTCTACCGCTCGGCGCTGCGACTGCGCAAGGAGCTCGGGGACGACGGGATGACCTGGCTGGCCAGCGGCGACGACGTGCTGGCCTTCCGCCGTGGCCCGGGTTTCGTCTGCGTGGTCAACGTGGGCGACGACCCGGCGGTACTGCCGGCCGAGGTCCGCGGCGGCACGCTGCTGCTGGCCAGCGGTCCGGCCCTGGCCGGCGACACTCTCCCGGGGGCCACGGCGGCCTGGTACGCCGTGGAGTAAGAGGTCGATTTCATCCCGTAACCTCAGGAGCGGCGCCAAGAGCCCGATTCCGGCGGAAGGGTTGCCAAATCGCTCACCATCCAAGATCATGGATGGTGCGTGCCCGTCCCGGTTCCCCCGTGCCCGGACGGGCACGCCCTTTCTCCCGGCACATTGCCATCCCGTTAACGACGTGAGTCAATGGATGCGCGCTTGAATGGGAGCGCTCCCAAGAGTCCCCCGTCTTGAGGTAGGTCAATGAAACGCCGACTCGCCACCCTCGGCGCCGCGCTGCTCGCGGCCGCCGCAGCCGTCCTCTTCCACGTCGCCCCCGCGTACGCCGCCACCGGCCTGCACGTGTCCGGCACCGACATCGTGGAGGCCAACGGCCAGAAGTTCGTGATGCGCGGCATCAACCACATGCACACCTGGTACACCGGCCAGACCAACTCGTTCGCCGACATCAAGGCGGCCGGCGCCAACACCGTACGGGTCGTGCTCAGCGGCGGCCGGTGGACCGCGAACAGCGCCGCCGACGTCACCAACGTGATCAACCTGTGTAAGGCGAACAAGCTGATCTGCGTGCTGGAGAACCACGACACCACCGGGTACGGCGAGGACGCCGCGGCGTACAGCCTGGACCAGGCGGCGGACTACTGGATCGGGCTCAAGAGCGTGCTCGCCGGCCAGGAGGACTACGTCGTCATCAACATCGGCAACGAGCCGATCGGCAACACCAACGCCGGCCAGTGGACCGCCGCGACCGTCGCCGCCATCCAGAAGATGCGCACCAACGGCTTCGAGCACCTGCTCATGATCGACGCGCCGAACTGGGGCCAGGACTGGCAGTACGTCATGCGCGACAACGCCCAGGCGGTCCTGGACGCCGACACCCGCGACAACACGGTGCTCTCCATCCACATGTACGCGGTGTTCAACACCGCCGCGTCCATCACCGCCTACCTCGACCACTTCGAGAGCCGCGGCTGGCCGCTGGTGATCGGCGAGTTCGGCTGGCGGTTCGACTCCAGCCAGGTCGACCACGAGACGATCCTGGCCGAGTCGGTCAAGCGGGATCTCGGCTATCTGGGCTGGTCGTGGGCCGGCAACACGGACCCGATCCTGGACATGGCCACCAACTTCAACCCGGCCCAGCTGACCACCTGGGGCGACCGCATCTTCAACGGCGTCAACGGGATCAAGGCCACCGCCAAGCAGGCCACGATCTTCGGGGGCTCCTCGTCCCCGTCGCCGAGCAACCCGTCCTCCCCGTCACCGAGCAACCCGCCGAGTGACCCGCCGCCGTCGTCGCCCAGCCCCAGCAGCCCGCCCACCGGCGCCTGCACCGCCACCTACGCGGTCACCGGCCAGTGGCCCGGCGGCTTCCAGGGCGAAGTCAAGATCACTGCGGGCAGCGCGGCGATCAACGGCTGGACCGTGACCTGGACCTACGCCAACGGCCAGACCGTCACCAGCCACTGGGGCTCGATCGTGACCAGCAGCGGCTCCACGGTCACCGCCCGCAACGCGAGCTGGAACGGCAGGCTCGCCGCCGGCGGCAGCGCCGCCTTCGGTTTCCTCGGCTCATGGACCGGAACCAACAGCAACCCCACGGTCAACTGCACAGCAACCCTTTGAGGTACGACCTACGCCGCCCCGCCGAACCGTGGCCGTTCCCGGGAGTCCGCGCGAGCCAGGCGCGGGTCCGGGCCACAGCGCGGCCGCCGGGCTGATGCAGGTGGCGGGCTGACCCCGGGGTCGCCGCCCGCCCGCTCGAACAGCATTGAGCGTCAGCCGGTTGGCCCGGCTGACGCCCACTGTCGTGTCGCGGGCGTTTTCACAGCGCTGGGCGTCAGCCGGTTGAACCGGCTGACGCCCAGCGTCGTGTTCCGGGCGTTCTGGCAGCGTTGGGGGTCAGCCGGACCCGAGGGTGAGCCCGGCGGTCGCCGGGCGGCCGGGAGTGGCTGCTTGGTCGCGCTGCACTCAGGGGACGGCGCTTGCTTCTGAGACAGTCGTCGCGCGTACCGGAAAGCTGGGAACCGATCATCGTGGATCCGTGACAGGATACTGGCGAGTAACCACCGAAGGTTGGGATCGCCATGCGCACCGCGTATCGGACCTGCCCGCTGTGCGAGGCCGCGTGCGGCCTGGAGCTCACCATCGCCGAAGGCGAGGTGGTCGCCGCGCGCGGCGACCGGGAGCATGTGTTCAGCCACGGCTTCGTGTGCCCGAAGGGCGCGACGTTCGGCCAGCTCTCCGGCGACCCGGACAGGCTGCGCAAACCCCTGGTGCGCCGCGACGGCCGGCATGTCGAGGTGGAGTGGGACGAGGCGTTCGCGGCGATCGAGGCCGGACTGAAACCGATCATCGAGCAGTACGGGCGGGACGCGGTCGGCGTCTACGTCGGCAATCCGAACGCCCACACCATGTCCGGCGGTCTCTACCTGACGCCGCTGCTCAAGGCGATCGGTAGCCGCAACATCTTCTCGGCCAGCACGGTCGACCAGATGCCCAAGCACGTGTCGTGCGGCTATCTGTACGGGCATCCGCTGTCCATCCCGGTGCCCGATGTGGATCGCACCGACCTGCTGCTGATGCTCGGTGCCAACCCCTGGGAGTCGAACGGCAGCCTGGCGACCGCGGCGGACTTCCCGGGCCGGCTCAAGGCGATCCAGGCGCGCGGCGGCCGGTTCATCGTGGTCGACCCGCGGCGGACCCGGACGGCCGAGCACGCCGACGAGCACCTGTTCATCCGGCCCGGCACGGACGCGTTCCTGCTGTTCGGGATCGTGCACACGCTGTTCGCCGAGGACCTGACCGACCTAGGCCGGCTCGCTGAGCACGTGACCGGGGTCGAGGAGGTGCGGGAGCTGGCGACGGCGTTCCCGGCGGAGCGGGTCGCGACGGTCTGCGACGTGCCGGCCGAGCGGATCCGCGGCCTGGCCCGCGAGCTGGCGGCCGCGCCGACCGCAGCGGTGTACGGGCGGATCGGCACCTGCACGGTCGAGTTCGGGACGCTGACCAGCTGGCTCGTCGACGTGGTGAACGTGCTCACCGGCAACCTGGACCGGCCCGGCGGGGTGATGTTCCCGCTGGCCCCGCACCTGCGGCCGAACAGCCGGCCGGGTGGTAGGGGGTTCGCGACCGGGCGGTGGCGCAGCCGGGTTCGCGGGCTGCCCGAGATCAAGGGTGAGCTGCCGGTGGCGGCGCTGGCCGAGGAGATCGAGACGCCGGGGGACGGGCAGATCCGGGCGTTCGTGACGGTGGCCGGCAACCCGGTGCTGTCCACGCCGAACAGCGCTCGGCTGGACCGGGCGCTCGGCGGGCTCGACTTCATGGTCAGCGTGGATCCGTACCTGAACGAGACCACCCGGCACGCCGACGTGGTGCTGCCGCCGGCCGACAGCACGCGCAAGGGGCACTACGACTTCGCGTTCCTGGCCCTGTCGGTGCGCAACTTCGCGGCGTACTCACCGCCGGTCCTCCCGGCCGACCCGGCCGGCATGGACGAGTGCGACATCCTGGCCCGGCTCATCCTGCTGGCCAGCGGCCGGGGTGCGAGTGCCGATCCGGCGCAGCTGCACGAGATGCTGCTCGCCGGGGCGCTCGAGAAGGCCGGCGCCGCCGGCAAACGCGATCAGGTCAGTGGGGACGGGCCGGCCGAGCGGCTCCTGGATGTGGCGTTGCGTGCCGGGGCGTACGGGGACGGCTTCGGCGCCCGGCCGGACGGGCTCTCCCTGGACCGGTTGCTGGCCAGCCCGCACGGCGTCGACCTGGGCCCGCTGCAGCCGCGCATCCCCGAGGTGCTGAAGACGCCCAGCGGCACGGTCGAACTCTTCGTGCCGGCGATCGGCGACGACGTCGCCCGGCTGCACGCCGCGCTGGACCGGCAGCGCGACGACCTGGTCCTGATCGGTCGCCGCCACCTGCGTTCCAACAACAGCTGGGGGCACAACGTGCCGGCCCTGGTGAAGGGCCGGGACCGGTGCACGCTGCAGGTGCACCCGCTGGACGCGGCCCGGCTGGTCCTGTCCGACGGCGACGAGGCGCAGGTGACCTCGCGGGCCGGCGGGCTGTCGGCGCGGGTCGAGGTCACCGACCGGGTGATGCCCGGCGTGGTGAGCCTGCCGCACGGGTGGGGCCACGACCTGCCGGGAACCCGGCTCGCGGTCGCGGCTGCCCACCCGGGCGTGAACTCGAACCTGCTCACCGACGAACTGGTGATCGACCCGCTCTCCGGCAACAGCGTCCTCAACGGCATCCCGGTCGAGGTGAAACCGGCCGGTTAGCCCGCGGTTCCGCTGGATGTGATCGCCGGCTCAGCTTGCGGTGTCGCTGGGGTGCTCGTCGGCTCAGCCTGCCGTGTCGCTGGTGTACTCGTCGGCTCAGCCTGCCGTGTCGCTGGTGTACTCGTCGGCCGGCGTCCGCAGCGCGCCGGTCGTGGCGTCGCCGGTGGTCGTGTTGGCCACGCCCGGGCCGGAGACCGGCCGGTTCGGGAAGCTGGCCGGTCCGGCGGTGCCACCGGTGGTGGTCATGATGCCGCCGTCGGCGGGCGGCGGGCCGCCGTTGCGCAGCTGCTCGGGATCGGTGTCCGCGTCCAGCGTGCTGGACAGTTCCGGATCGAGCTGGTCGCTCATCATCCACCTCCGGTCGGGGTCGTCGTGTCGCGGTCCGGAATGCCCGGCTGCGGCCGCCTCAAACGACCTTGGGCGCTATGGCAGTTGATCTTGTCGTACCCATCGGCTACCGTCCCCGCCTGTGATTCGTACACGTGTATTTACCGCCGTCCTGTCCGGCGCTCTTTTGCTGACCGTCTCCGCTTGCGGCGGCGACGATGCCGAGACGACCGCGGGCGCCGCGCCCACGGCTGCCGCGACCACGGCTGCGGCCGAGGCCACCACCGCCCCGGCGACCGAGGCTGCCGCTCCGGCGGACGACAAGGCGCTCTGCAAGGAGGCCGGTGCGGCCGCCAAGAAGATGTCGGCCGACATGGCCACGCTCATCACCGACGCGATTCAGAACGGCACTGAGCCGTCGCCGGCCGACTACAAGACGCTGCTGACCGACATGGATCAGGCGCTGACCGCGGTCGTGGGCACCGCGGACAGCAAGGTCGCCGCTGCCATGAAAGAGGTGGCCGCGCAGTCGGCCAAGGCCGCCGCCGCTCCGGATCCGGTGGAGGCCGCTTCGGACCCGGCGTTCGAGAAGTCCGGCACGGCGCTCACCGCGGCCTGCAAGAAGGTCGGCGTCAAGGTCAACTTCTGACGATTGCTGTGCACGCGGGGCCGGGGATCGAATCCCCGGGCCCGCTGCCGTTGGCGGACGTGCACCGATCGATGATGATCTTATCGACACGTCTCGATTTTGGACCGTTCGGCCCATGTCGTCACCCCTCGGCTGTGGGGTCGGATCGAGGCGACCGGTTATTGCCGTCCAAAAAGGAGGTACCGTGCGCACACCATCCCGTGCGTTGGCGGGCACCACCGCAACAGTCGTCGCAGCAGTGCTCGTGCTTGCCGCAGGATCCGGCGGGAACGCGGCGCCATCGGGCCCATCCCGGGCCGCGGAGAGCGTCAAGGTGCACGGCGAAGAGCACCACGACAAGATCAAGGACAATCGCCGCGGCCGGGTCGCCCCGACGTCGCAGCAGAAGGCGCAGGCCGCCGAGGTGGGCGCCGACGCCCGGTGGAACGCGCTGGGCACGCCGGCGGCGCTGACCGCTTCCGAGGAACCGCTGGCCACGGGACTGCCCGCGGACCCGGTGGCGGCCGCTAAGGCGTACGTCGCGGCGAACCTGGACGTGCTCGGCCTCACCGCGGAGGGCGCGGCGGCACTCGAGGTGCTGACCAGCGCGCCGCTCGGCGAGGGCGCCGCGGTCATCCTGCGGCAGAAGTTCGGTGATCTTCCCGCGGGCGTCGACGGCCTGCTCTCGGTGGGTGTCCGCGGCGGCCAGGTGTGGTACGTGAGCTCCTCGCTCTCCCGCGACGCCGGCGCACCGGAACCCGCCACCATCACCGCCGCCGACGCCGAGCGCATCGCCCGGACCGACGCCGGCATCCCGGACGGGACGATCCTCAACACCAAACTCGTCGCGGTGCCGACCGCGGACCAGGGGGCCCGCGCGGCCTACCAGGTCACCCTCGGCGACGGGCTGACCAGCGCGGAGCCGGTCGCCTTCACCACTCACGTGGACGCCCGTGACGGCTCGGTCCTGGTCCGCCAGAGCATCGTCGACTCGCACAGCGACAGCCCGGAGTGGGACGTCTTCCCGAACTCGCCGCGGACCGACTACTCGTCGGCCGACACCCGTAAGACCTGGTGCTGGGCGCCGCAGCGCGGCTGTGACGAGGTGGTCGGCAACCCGGCCTCGCCGCTGCCCTGGGACGTCGACCCGGCGACCGAGGCGTCGACCCACACGACGAGCGGCAACAACGCGTTCGCGGTGCACAACTGGAACTCCAACGACCCGTTCACGGTCGGCACCGAGCTGGCCACGCCTCGCCCGAACCGCGACTACCAGTACCCGTGGACCAACCAGTGGTACCGGGAGCAGTGCGCGCCGACCGCGTTCGACACGCCGCAGCGCAACGACATCGACGCGGCCCGGGCCAACCTGTTCGCGCAGCACAACCGGATGCACGACTGGTCGTACCACCTGGGCTTCACCGAAGCGACCTGGAACATGCAGGACGAGAACCTGCGGCCGGGTGGGCTGGGCAACGATCCGGAGCAGGGCAACGCGCAGGCCGGCGGCATCAGCGGCGGCCCGCCGAACTTCGAGGCCCGCAACAACGCCAACCAGATCACCCCGGAGGACGGGGTGGCGCCGATCACCAACATGTACCTGTGGCAGCCCATCGCCGGCGTCTTCTACCCGCCGTGCGTCGACGGCGACTACGACATGTCGGTGATCGCCCACGAGTACACCCACGCCATCACCAACCGGATGATCGCCGGGCCGGACGCCGGTCTCAGCTCGCCGCAGGGCATGAGCGAGAGCTGGTCGGACCTGCTGTCGGTGGAGTACCTGGCCGAGCACGGCTACGCGCCGCGCGGCAGCCGGGGCTTCACGATCGGCGAGTACGTGACCGGCGACTCGAACGCCGGCATCCGCAACTACAACATGACGAGGAGCCCGCTCAACTACAGCTCGGTCGACTACGACTTCGTCGGGCTGCAGGTGCACGCCTCCGGTGAGGTGTGGAGCGCGGCCAACTACGACGTCCGCGCCGCGTTCCTCAAGCGGTACGGCGACGGCAACGCCGCACTGCAGAAGGCCTGCGCCAACGGCAAGGTGGCGGTGACCAAGTGCCCGGGCAACCGGCGCTGGATCCAGCTCGTCCTCGACTCGTTCCTGCTGCTGGCCAACAGCGCCAACAGCCAGGTCGACGCGCGGGACGCGCTGCTCGGCGCGGACCGGGTCCGCTTCGGCGGCAAGAACCAGGACCTGATCTGGAACGCGTTCGCCAAGCGCGGCCTCGGTGAGACGGCGCTCAGCAACGGCGCCGCTGACCCCGATCCGCGGCCGGGCTTCACCTCGCCGTACGCGAAGGAGGCGACGGTCACCTTCCGCCCGGTGGACGAGAACGGCAGGGTCGTGGCCGGTGCCAAGCTGTTCGTCGGTGATTACCAGGCCCGGGCGGTCCCGGTCGCCGACACCGACCCGGCGACGCCGCTCACCGACAAGGTCAGCCTGGTGGCCGGCACGTACGGGTTCATCGCCCAGGCGCCCGGACACGGGCACGCCCGGGTGGACGACACGTCGTTCCGGTCCGGCCAGTCGCGGACGCTGACCGTGAAGCTGCCGCGCAACCTCGCTTCGGCCACGTCCGGCGCGACGGTCAGCGGCGACGGCATCAACCTGGCCCGGATCGCGGACGACGACGAGGCGACCAACTGGGCGTCGCTCGGCGCCGCGGTGGCCGGCAGGCAGGTCACCGTCGACCTGGCCGGCGAGGCGCAGCGGGTCCGCCGGGTCCAGGTGAGCGCGCTGCTGCGCCCGCCGGTCGTCGGTGACGTGGACGCCGGGGCGCAGAACCGGTTCTCCGCTCTGCGGCAGTTCAAGGTGCTGGCCTGCACCGCCTCGGCGACCGTCGCCTGCACGGCGGCGACCGATTTCCGGACGGTCTACACCAGCAAGCGGGACGCCTTCCCGGCGGTCGCGCCGCGGCCGCGGGCCCCGCACCTCATCCTGAAGTCGTTCGACATCCCGTCGACGACGGCCACGCACCTGCGCATCGAGGTCGTGACCAACCAGTGCACCGGCTCGCCCGAGTTCGCCGGTGAGCAGGACGCCGACCCGCGGGCGAACACCGACTGCACCACGGCGAGCCCGCAGGCGCAGAACGTGCGGATCGCGGAGTTCCAGGCGTACACGAAGTAGTAGTTCGCACTGATCAGAGGTGGCCGGCGAGCACGTCGGCCACCTCTGCTCGCATCGGGTCGGGATTCGCCCAGCTCCAGTTGGGGTGGGCGCGGTTGGTCAGCAGGACCAGGACCAGCCGGCGGCCGGGGTGCGCCAGCACCGAGGTTCCGGTGAAGCCGGTGTGGCCGAAGGTGGCCGGGGTGGTGAGGCCGCCCATGAACCAGCGCTGCCGCAGGGTGACGCCGAGCCCGTGGTCGGAGGGGCGGCCCGGGCGGTCCGGGTCGTACGCGGGCCGGCCCCGGTTCTGGTTGGTGAGCATCTGCCGGGTCAGGTCGGCGGGGAGCAGGTCGCCGTCCAGCAGCGCGTTCGTCACGGCGGCCACGTCGGCGGCGGTGGCGAAGATGCCGGCGCTGCCGATGACGCCACCGGCCCGGGCGGCGACGTCGTCGTGCACGATGCCGCGGAGCAGGCCGCGGGAGGTGCGGGCGTCGGTGGCCACCAGCCGGGTCGCCCGGTCCGCGCGGCTCAGCCACTTCAGCGGGGTGAAGCCGGTGTCGCGCAGGCCGAGCGGGCCGGTGATGCCGGCTTTGAGCGCGGCGGCCAGGCCGGTGCCGGTCGCCTTCTCGACCAGTTCGGCGGCCACCATCAGGCCGGCGCTGGAGTACCGGTACGCGTCGCCGGGCACCGCACCCTTGACCAGCGGGGTGGTGAGCAGGGTCCCGGGGGCGCCGACCGGCAGTCCGCTGGTGTGGGTGAGCAGCATCCGTACGGTGACCTTGCTCTTGCCCTTGCCGGTGAAGGCCGGAAGGTAACGTGCCACCGGCGCGTCCAGATCGATCCGGCCCTTGGCGACCTGCTGGAGCAGCAGAATCGCGGTGTAGATCTTGGTGAGCGACGCGAGATCGAAGATCGAGTCGGCGCGCATCGCCACCCGCCGGGCGGCCGGCAGCTCGACCGCCCCGGCGCCGTAGCGCAGCGCGTGCCCGACCGCGACCTTCGCGGTCACCTTCCCGTTCACGGTGACCAGGGCGACCGCTCCCGCGTAGGTCGGGTGGCGCGGGTTGGCCTTCGTCGGCTTCAGGTATTTCGTGAGCACCTTGCGCAGCGGCGCCGGATCGAACGGCTCGGGTGCGGCCGGCGGTGAACCGGACGGCGAAGGTGACGGCGCGGCCGGCGAGACGAACCGGGCGCGATCACCACAGCCGGTGAGCGTGAGGGCAGCGGCGGCGCCGGCGCCGAGCACGCCGCGACGAGTGATCGGCACGACTGCCGATCATGCCAAACCTGCACCCGTGCTGCACCGTGGCTCCGGTCATGTCACCGCACGCGGTGCCGATCTGCGCCTTGACGAAGGTGTGGCTGGGGGAGGCATGGTGGGTTCAACCCGCACGGGACGGCGCTGGGCGTCGGCTTGGGTGGCCGGGGGACTGTCCCTGGTGCTGGCCGTCCTCTCCGGTTACGCGGCCGTCGGCGGCTGGCGGCAGGCCGGGATACTGGACCGGGTCGCCGCCGATTCGGGCAACACCGACGCCTACCAGCAGGTGGCTTTCCTGGCCGGCTGGGAGACGGCGCTGTTGCAGAGCGCCCTGGACGAGCCGACCGGTCCGGAACGCCGCCAGGTCGTCGAGGTCGGCGTCCTGGTGCGCGCCGCGACGGTGAAGATGGCCGGCGTCGACCGGGACCATGAGCAGCGGGCCGCTTCGATCGCGCAGAGCCGCACCGAACTGCAGCCCGCGATCGACACCTACCTGGCGCAGCTCCGCCGGGGTGACACCGCGGGCGCCCGGGCGACGCTGGAGACGGTGATCGAGCCGCGTTCCGCGTCGCTGATGGGTGACGTGCTGACCGAGCTGAACCTGCACCTCGCCGCGCACGCCCGCTATCAGGCAGCCGCCCAGCACGAGTCGCGCCTGCTGTGGTGGGGTGGCGTGGCCAGCTTCGTGGTCGGCCTGATCGTGCTGGCCCTGTTCCTCTTCTCGATCCGCTCGCACCGGCGCCGGGTGGAGACGATGGCCGCGACCGACGCGCTGACCGGCCTGCCGAACCGGGCCGCCTTCACGGCCCGGGCCGGGCTGGCGTCGGCCGACGGCGAGACCGACACCACCGTGCTGACCGTGAACCTGGACGGGTTCCGCGACGTCAACGAGCAGCTCGGCCACCAGATCGGCGACCTGCTGCTGATCGAGGCCGGTGAGCGGCTGCGCGCCTCGATGCGCGAGCACGACGTGGTGGCCCGGATCGGCGGCGACGAGTTCGCCGTGCTGCTGCGCGACGGTGACAGCGCGCTCGGCGAGGCGCTCGCCGCCCGGCTCACCGCCGCGTTCGACCAGCCGTTCCTGATCGGCGAGGTGACCGTCGACCTGGAGGTCAGCATCGGCGCCGCCACCGCGCGCGACGGCGACGACGTGACCACGCTGCTCCAGCACGCCGACATGGCGATGCGGGAGGCCAAGGAGCACCGGCTCGGGTTCCACCGGTTCAGCGGCGACCACGGCCAGGACACCGCGGCCCGGCTCACCCTGCTCGGCGACCTGCGCCGGGCCCTGGACAGCGGGGGCGAGCTGACCCTGCACTACCAGCCCAAGATCGCGATGGACACCGGCGAGGTGGCCGGCGTCGAGGCGCTGGCCCGCTGGCAGCACCCGACGAAGGGCTGGGTGTCGCCGGGCGAGTTCATCCCGGTGCTGGAGACGACCAGCCTGATCCACCGGTTCACCGACCGGGTGCTGCGGGTGGCTCTCACCCAGGCCCGGGAGTGGCTCGACGGCGGGCACCGGGTGGCCGTCTCGGTCAACATCTCCACCCGCAGCCTGCTCGACGAGTCGTTCCCGGACCGGGTGGCCGAGCTGCTGACCGAGACCGGTGTCCCCGGCGACCAGCTGTGCATCGAGGTCACCGAGCACAGCGTGATGAGCGACCCGGCCACCGCGATCGAGGCGATGCGCCGGATCCGGGCGCTGGGCGTGCGCACCTCGATCGACGACTACGGCACCGGGTACTCGTCGATGACGTACCTCAAGCTGCTGCCGCTCGACGAGCTGAAGGTGGACCGCTCGTTCGTGCAGGACATGACGAACGACCGCAGCGATCACGCGCTGGTGGAGTCGACCGTCGAGCTCGGCCGCAACCTCGGTCTCACCGTGGTGGCCGAGGGTGTCGAGGACGCCGCCACGGCGTCGGCCTTGCGCGAGCTGGGCTGCGACGTCGCGCAGGGCTTCCTGTACGCGAAGCCGATGCCCGCCGAAGCGGTCACCGAGCGGCTCGGCCGGCGGACGGTGGAGTCACCGGCCTGACAGTTTCCGCCGATCATGCATATCGAGGCGTATCGTTTCGGTGGATTTGCCGCCGGAACGGGGGTTCGTGGCATGAGGCGCATCTGTTCACCGTTCGTAACAGTCCTGCTCATTGCACTGTTGATGTCCGGATGTGGCGACTCCGGTGATTCCGGGGACGGGTCACCGCAGGCCGACAAGGTCACCTATCTGACCGCGTTCGGCGCGGTCGGCCGGGACGCGTTCGCGTGGGTGGCCCAGGAGAAGGGCTACTTCCGCGACGCCGGGATCGACGTCACCATCCGGCTCGGCGCCGCCACCGGGGAGAACCTCAAGGTCCTCGCCGCCGGGCAGGCCCAGTTCGCCAACCTCGACCTGACCGGGACCTGGATCACGGCGGGCAAGGGCGAGTACACCGACATCCGCGCCTTCGCCGCGATCCACCAGCAGTCGCTGGTCTCCATCATCAGCCTGGCGGGCTCCGGCATCACCGAGCCGCGCGGGCTGGAGGGGCACAAGCTGGGTGCCGCGACCGGCTCGGTCAACCAGTTGCTCTTCCCGGCGTACGCGAAACTCGCCGGCATCGACGAGTCGAAGGTGGAGTGGGTCAACGCGGCCCCGCCCCAGTTGCCGGCGCTGCTGGCCAGCGGACGCGTCGACGCGCTGAGCACCTTCCTGATCGGGGCGCGTGGGCTCGAGAAAGCGGCCGGCGGGAAGAAGACCGTGGTCCTGCCGTACAGCAAATATCTGCCGGAGCTGTTCGGCAACGGGCTGGTCGCCCCGGCCTCGGTGATCGACGGGAATCCGGACCTGACCGAACGGTTCCGCGACGCCGCGCTGAAAGGACTCCAGTACACCCTGGAGCATCCCGACGAGGCGGCGCAGATCATGAAGAAGGCGCAGCCGGCCGCGGACCTGACCGCGGCGGTCGGCGAGATCTTGCTGATGGCGCCGTACGTGAAGACGTCCGGCGTGATCGACCGGGATCGCGTCGCCAAGGCCCTGCAGACCCTGCAGAGCGGCGGGCTCGTCCCGGCCACGATGACCCCGGACTCGGTGGTCGACTTCGACCTGGTGCCGACCGGATGAGAGCCGCCTACTCCTTCGACAACGACGACCCGGCCGCGGCCCAGCGGCATGTGCTGCTCGCCGAGATGCTCGACCCGTTCACCTTCGAGCGGCTGGCCGGCATCGGTGACCTCACCGGCCGGCGCTGCCTGGAGGTGGGCGCGGGCGGCGGCAGCGTCGCCGGCTGGCTGGCGGCCCGGGCCGGGCCGCACGGGCGGGTGCTGGCCACCGACCTGAACCCGCGTCACCTGCCGATCGACCAGGGGTACGCGGTGCTGCGCCACGATCTGACGAGCGAACCCGTCCCCGAGCCGTCGTGGGACGTGATCCACGCCCGCCTCGTCCTGGCGCATCTGCCCGCACGCGCCACCATCCTGGGCCGTCTCGCCGACGCCCTCGCCCCGGGCGGGATCCTGCTGGTCGAAGAGTGGGTCTCGGCGTACCCCGCAGTGGTGTTGGCCGCGCCCGACGTCGCCGCCGCCGACCTGGTCGAGCGTTACCACCGCATCGTCGTCGGCAAGCTCTTGCCGGCCAACGGCGCCGACCCGGCCTGGGGTGGCCGCACCCACGCCGCCATGCTCGCCGCCGGCCTCGGCGACGTGCGGACCGAGATCCGCGCGGAATCCTGGGCCGGTGGCACGGCCGGCGCGCAGCTCATCGCCGTGAACGTCGCCCAGGTGGGCGCGGGTCTGCGGGCGGCCGGGCTCACCGAGGCCGACCTCGACCGGCTGTGTGAGCTGGCCGGCGACCCGGCCCTGGTGATCCGCAGCCACTTCACCTATTCGACGATGGGCCGCCGGTGAAGTGGGGACTGCCGGTCCTCGGCGTGGTGGGCGCGATCGCGCTCTGGTGGTCGGCCACCGTGATCTTCGGCATCCGCTCGTTCTTCCTGCCCGCGCCACCGGACATCGTCGCCGCGTTCCGGGCCCAGCCGGCCTACCTCCTGCGCGAGACCGCGGCCACGCTGACCGGTACGGTGACCGGCTTCGGCATCGCGGTGGTGGCCGGGCTGCTGCTGGCGGTGCTGCTGACCGCCTGGCGATCGCTGGAGCGGGCCACCATGCCGGTGCTGGTCGCGCTGAACTCGGTGCCGAAGGTCGCGGTCGCCCCGCTGCTGGTGGTCTGGCTCGGGTTCGGGGCCCGGCCCAAGGTGGTGCTGGTCGTGCTGATCTGCTTCTTCCCGGTCGTGGTGGCGACGATGGCCGGGCTCGGCTCCACCCCGGCCGAGCTGGGGGAGCTGAGCCGGTCGCTGTCGGCGAGCGCGTGGCAGGCGTACGTCAAGATCCGGCTGCCGTGGGCGTTGCCGCAGGTCTTCGTCGGCCTGAAGGTGGCCATCTCGCTCGCCGTGATCGGCGCGGTGGTCGCCGAGATCAACAACCCGACCAGCGGGCTCGGCGCGGTGATCGTGCTGTCCGGCATGTCGTTCGACACCCCACTGGCGTTCGCCGCGATCTTCCTGCTCGCGGTGCTGAGCACGGTGCTGTTCTACCTGGTGGTGGCCCTGGAACGGTGGCTGGTGCCGTGGGCCCGGGCGATCAGCGGATGATCGGGCTGACCGGGGTGTCCCGCAGCTTCGGCCAGGTCGAGGCGCTGCGCGACATCGACCTGCGGATCGCGGAGAACGAGTTCGTCGCGGTCATCGGCCGGTCCGGCTGCGGCAAGTCGACCCTGCTGCGGCTGATCGCCGGCCTGCTGGAACCGAGCGCCGGACGGGTCACCGTCGGCGGATCCCCGGTGGCCCTGATGCAACAGGTGCCGGCGCTGCTGCCGTGGCGCACCACGCTGAACAACGTGATGCTGCCGGTGGAGATCCGCCGCCTGCCCCGCGCGGAACACCGCGCCCGCGCCGTCGAACTGCTCGACGCGGTCGGCCTGGCCGGATTCCACGACCGCCATCCGTACGAGCTGTCCGGCGGCATGCAACAGCGCGTCGCCCTGTGCCGGGCGCTGATCCAGCAGCCCCGGGTCCTGCTGATGGACGAACCGTTCTCCGCGCTGGACGCGCTGACCCGCGAGGAGCTGGCCGGCCAGCTGCAGGAGCTGCATCGCGCCCATCCGGCCACCACGGTGTTCGTCACCCACTCGATCCAGGAGGCGGTGCTGCTGGCCGACCGGGTGGTGGTGCTCAGCCCCCGCCCGGGCCGGGTCCGCAAGGTCCTGGAGGTGGACATCCCGCGGCCTCGCTCGTTCGGCCACAACGCCGACCTGAAGGCGGTCGCGGAATGCGTCGCCCACCTCCACGACCTGCTGCTGCCCGACTGAGGCGGCGGTCAGTCCGAGCGCGGACGGCCACCGGCGCAGCAACGTGCTCGTCATGCGCCCGGCGTCACCGGCGAGGTCCGCGCCCGGCCGCTTCGCGCGGCTCTCAGGTCCGGAATCCGGGGGCTGCCGGTCCGGTTCCATGGCATAAGAGCGACCGGCAATAGGTGTCTCACTTGAGTCGGCGGGTGGTGGGCCGGGTTTCCCATCGGTAGAGGGTCCGTGCTCGTTGGATGAGTTGACGGATCGTGACGATGGCGGCGGCCAGGTACAGGTAGAAGTCGATGATCTGGGCGTTGCGGTCGGTGCAGCGGCGGATCTTGCCGAAGCCGTTCATCCACGAGTTCGTCCGCTCGACCACCCAGCGCTTTCCGATCTGGATCGGGGCGGGCACGCCCTTGCGGGCGATCTCGGCATCGAAGCCGATCTCGTCGAGTAGCTCGCGGGTGCGTTTACTGTCGTAGCCGCGGTCGAGGTGCGCGGTGACCTGCTCGGGCCAGTGATGGCGCAGCTGGGTGCTGCACTGTTCGAAGGTGTCGCGCAGCAGCGGCGAGTCGTGCCGGTTGGCCGGGGCGCCGACGAGGCCGAGCGGGATGCCGTAGCCGTCGACGCCGGTCGAGCGTTTCATGCCGCCTTTGCCGCGGTCGACCGGGGACCGTCCGGCCCGGTCGCCGCCGCACGGCGCCTTGGTGATCGCGCCGTCGGCGCTGACGTCCGCCAGGTCCAGGCCGATCATCCGGTCATAGGCGTCCAGGGCCAGTTCGTGGAGTTGCTCGCCCAGCCCGGCCTGCGCCCACCGGTGCAGGCGCCGGCGGATCGTGCGATCCGAGCACTGCGCGGTGGCCACCCGTTCGTAACCCGATCCGTGAACGAGGGCGGCAATGACCAGTTCGAACACGACCCGGTTCGGGATTGCCCGGCGGTGACATCCGAGGGGATGCGCCGGGTCGAAGCCGGGTCGCTCGGGACACAGCGCGGCGAACTGGACGAAGATCGGTTCGAGCAACGATGATGGCAGCGCAGGCACGGGACTCCGTCGATCGCTGAGCGTAGAGAACTCTGATGATCAACATCCCGTGCCTGTTTGCTATCTCGGGGTGCCCAGTTGTCCGGATCGTGGATGCCTACTGCCGGTCGCCCTAAGAATGGTGGTCATGGAACACAGGTATCTGGGAGCCAGCGGGTTGCGGGTCAGCGAGTTGTGCCTCGGCACGATGACGTTCGGCAAGGAGGCCGACGAGGCGACCTCGCACCGGCTGATGGACCGGTTCGTCGAGGCCGGCGGCAACTTCATCGACACCGCGGATGTGTACGCCGGCACCGCCTCCGAGCAGATCATCGGTAGATGGCTGGCCGGGCAGAAGCGGGAGGACCTGGTGATCGCCACCAAGTTCTTCTGGAGCACCGGGGTCGGCGGGGCCAACCACATCGGCGCGGGGCGCAAGCACATCGTGTCCGCGGTGCACGATAGCCTGCGCCGGCTGCAGACCGACTACATCGACCTCTACCAGGTGCACTGCTTCGACGAGGCGACCCCGGTCGAGGAGACGCTGTCCACTCTCGACACGCTGGTCCGGGCCGGCAAGGTGCGCTACCTCGGGGTGAGCAACTACGCGAGCTGGCAGTTGCAGAAGTCGGTCGACGTCGCGCGGTACCGCGGGTGGGAGCCGTTCGTCGCGATGCAGCCGCTCTACAACCTGATCGACCGGGAGGTGGAGCTGGAGCTGGTGCCGGTGAGCCGCAACGAGGGCGTCGGCATCATCCCGTGGTCGCCGATGCGCGGTGGCTGGCTGACCGGGAAGTACCGGCGGGGCATGACCGAGGCGCCGGCGGACACCCGCTGGGAGGGCAACAAGCAGCCCTGGCTGGGTGACTGGCAGAAGAGCGTCGACGAGCGCACCTGGTCGGTGACCGACGCGCTGATCGCGGTCGCCGAGGAGGTGGGGCACAGCCCGGCGCAGGTGGCGCTGCGCTGGCTGATGCAGCGGCCGGGCGTCACCGCGCCGATCATCGGGGCGAAGCGGCTGGAGCAGCTCGACGACAACCTGGGCGCGTCCGGCTGGTCGCTGGACGACAAGAGCATGGAGCGGCTCACCGCGGCGGGGGAGCTGCCTCTGCCGTACCCCCATGGTTATCTGGCCGGATCGCCCCGCCGCAAGGCCTGAGAAAAACGCTGGCAGAGGGGCCTAAGGGCCCCTCTGCAACAAACCTGCAAATCGATTCTGTTGACTCGGTTATCTCGGCGGTGGCAGATTCCAACACGGAATATCCGTCCCCGGACCCGCCGGATCCCCACTCCCCGGACGTGCCGTACGCTGCGGAAACGCATTTCATCGCGATTGAGCAATGGGCTCGTCCCTGCCCGGCGGATTCCATTCCTCGACAGGAGAAACACCCATGGCTCCAACACTGCGCCGATGGGCCGGTGTAGGTGGAATCGCCACCGTGGTGACCGCGGCTCTGATCGCCACGGTGACCAGCGCCGAGGCGGCGACCGTGTTCAGCGCCGATTTCGAATCGGGCAGCACCAGCGGCTGGTCGAAGTCCGGCGGCACCTGGTCGGTCGTGGCCGACGGCTCGCAGACGCTGCGCCAGTCGAACGCCGGCAGCGAGAACGCCCGGCAGTTCGCCGGTGACGCGGCCTGGAGCGACTACACGGTCTCGGCGAAGGTCAAGCCGTTGTCGTTCGGGTCGGGCGGCTTCGTCGGGCTGCTGGCCCGGGCGAAGAGCTCGACCACGTTCTACCGGCTGGCGCTGCTGCCCGGCCAGGCCCAGCTGCAGGCGGTGAACAGCGGAAACGTGACCGTGCTGGGCACCTCGTCGCGGACCGTCTCCACCGGCTCCTGGTACACGTTGAGCCTCACCGTCTCCGGAACCTCGATCAGCGGCAGCATCGACGGCGCCGCGGTCGGTTCCGGCACCAGTTCGGTCGCCTCCACCGGCCGGATCGGTCTGCAGACCGGTCACGCCTCGGCCGGCTTCGACGACGTGGTCGTCACGACCGGCGGCACCACGCCGCCCACGTCGAGCCCGCCCACCAGCTCGTCGCCCTCGACGCCGCCGTCCCCCAGCCCTTCGACGTCGACGCCGCCGTCCCCCAGCCCCTCGACGTCGACGCCGCCGCCGACCAGCGGCGCTCTCTACGTGGCGCCGAACGGCTCGGCGAGCGCCGCCGGAACCGAGGCGGCCCCGACCACGCTCGCGTCGGCGATCACCCGGATCGCGGCCGGCGGCACGATCTACGTGCGCGGCGGCACCTACAACTCGGCCTCGACGATCACCGTCGCGCCCGGCAACAACGGCTCGGCCGGCGCGCTGAAGAAGATCTTCGCCTACCCCGGTGAGAAGCCGATCCTGAACTTCTCCGCCCAGGCCGAGGACACCACGGCCCGCGGCCTCGCGATCAACGGCAACTTCTGGCACGTCAACGGCCTGATCGTCGAGCGCGCCGGCGACAACGGCATCTTCATCGGCGGCAGCAACAACATCGTCGAGCGTACGATCACCCGCTTCAACCGCGACAGCGGTCTGCAGATCTCCCGGATCGCCTCGGACACCCCGAACTCGCAATGGCCGGCGAACAACCTGGTGCTCTCCTCGGAGTCGCACGACAACGCCGACTCCGACGGCGAGGACGCGGACGGGTTCGCCGCGAAGCTGACGGTCGGCTCCGGCAACGTCTTCCGCTACACGGTGTCGCACAACAACATCGACGACGGCTGGGACCTCTACACCAAGACCGACACCGGGCCGATCGGCGTGGTGACGATCGAGGACTCGATCGCCTACAACAACGGCACCCTTTCCAACGGTGGGCAGGCCGGGGCCGGTGACCGCAACGGCTACAAGCTGGGCGGCGAGGACATCGGCGTGAACCACATCGTGCGCCGCAGCATCGCCTTCAAGAACGGCAAGCACGGGTTCACGTACAACAGCAACCCGGGCTCGATGACGATCTCCAACAACCTGTCGATCGACAACGCCGAGCGCAATTTCAACTTCGACGAGGGCTCACACGTGTTCCGGAACAACACGTCCTGCCGCAGCGGCAGTGGCACCAACGACCGGATCATCGGCAACTCGGACAGCTCGAACCAGTTCTGGTCCGGCAGCAACGGGTCGCGGTGCGCGTCGTACACCGGTGCCCTGGCCTGGTCGTTCGCCTCCGACGGCAAGCTGGTCGTGACGCTCGGCGGGCGTGTCGTCTCGCTCTGACGCCTTTGCGGGCCCGGCCGGTTCTCCGGCCGGGCTCCACTCGGGCCCGGCCGGTTTTCCGGCCGGGCTTGACTCGTCCCCTGGGGGAGACCCGAGGCTTGATGCCGGGAAGGAGGAACCCATGACCGACCTGATCCCGATCGGCCGTTTCTCTCGCATGACGCGGCTGTCGATCAAAGCGTTGCGCTTCTACGACGAGCAGGGGCTGTTGCGGCCGCTGCACGTCGACCCGTCGTCCGGATATCGGTATTACGGCCGTGTGCAGGCCAATCGTGCCGAGGCGATCCGCATCCTGCGGTCCACCGGCATGCCGGTCGACGAGATCCGCGAGGTGCTGGCCGAGGACGATCCGGAGCGGACCGGCAAGCGCCTGGCCATGCACCGGGAACGGTTGCTGGAGCGGCTCGCGGAGCAGGAGCGGATGTTGCGGTTCCTCGAGCGGCTCATCGAGCGAGGAGAAGGCGTCATGCCGTACCAGGTCGTTGTCAAGAAGGTCGAGCCTCAGCAGGTCGCCGCGCTGCGCCTGCACACCGCGATGAACGCGGTCGCCGCCGACGTCCAGCGCGGCTTCGGCACGCTGATCGAGGCCATCACGGGGGTGGGCGTCGCTCCCAGCGGGATGCCGTTCATCGTCTTCCACGACGTGATCGACGAGCAGACCGCCGGCGACATCGAGATCTGCATCCCGGTCCCGCCCGGCACGGTTTTTCCGGAAGGCCAGGTCCGGGCCGCCGAGATCCCCGGCGGTCCGATGGCCACCACCGTGCACCGCGGCCCCTATGCCGAGATCTCCCCGGCCTATCACTACGTGACCGGGTGGATCGCCGAGCACGGCCACCAGCACGCCGGCCCGCCGCGCGAGCTCTACCTCAACGACCCCCAGTCGGTCACCCAGGAGGAGTTGCTCACCGAGGTGCAGTTCCCTATCTCGTACGGGTGATCGCCGCGCTCCGCGGAACTACGCCGTTACGCCGCACCACGCGGCCGCCTGCCGGGTCCGGGCCTCAGCGCGCCCGCCGGGCCCGGGCAGGTGGTCCCGGGACCGTGCGGAGAAACGGTGGCTTTTCTTCACACCGCAGGGGGTGGATGATGATCCACCGTGTGGAGAAGGTTGTGGCGTGCCGCCGGTTCGTGGCCGGTTTTCACCCCGGTCGCGCGTCGGCTGGTCACCGTCGACCGCTGGCTGGGCCGGTTGACCCGTGGCCGCGTCGTCGCTTTGGGCATGGCCCCGTCGCTCATGCTCACGACAACCGGCCGCAAGTCCGGCCTGCCGCGCAGCAACCCGCTGCAGTACGTTCGGGACGGCGACGACTTCATCGTGATCGCCTCGAACTGGGGCGGCGAGCACGACCCGGCGTGGTCCTACAACCTGCGCTCGATCCCGCAGGCCCGGGTGACCCTGGACGGCCGTGACATCCCGGTGACCGCCCGTGAGACCGACGGCCCGGAGCGGGAACGCCTCTGGCAGTTGATCACCGACCAGTGGCCGGGCTACGACAACTACCGGACCCGGGCCGCCCACCGGCGGATTCGCGTCTTCCGGCTGACCCCGGCCGCCTGACAGGCTCGGCCCCCGATGAGGGCCGAGCCCGGCTGCCTGATGGGCCCGGCCCTGTGAGGACCGAGCCCGTGGGCTCAGGCGAAGGCCTTCACCTCCAGCAGGCCGACCGAGGCGGTGCCGCTGGTCAGCGCCACCCGCAGACGCGTTGTGGTGATGGCACCGAAGGTGACGTTGTTGTACTGGTTGGCGGCCACCGGGTAGCCGCTCGCTGATGGGACGTCGGCGTAGGCCGAGCCGGTCCAGTACTGCAGCTTCCACGACGCGGGCAGGTCGATGCCCTGGCCGTCGTCGAAGAAGTAGACCTGGGCGGAGCGCAGGGTCTGCGCTGACGACCAGGTCAGCTCGGCCCACTGCTGGCCCGTGTTGGGCCACGTCCCCCAGCGCGGGTTGACCGTGTCGTTGGAGGACGGCGGATCGATGCCGTCGTTGAGCGCCGCGACGTTCTCCCAGGCCGAGGTGTAGGAGGCGCTGGGCGCGGCGGTCGACGCCAGGTTCGGGTCGGCCGGGACGGTGCCCTGGCCGTACAGCTTGACCTCGGTGAGGCCGACCTTGGCGGTGCCGGACGGCTGAGTGAACGAGATCCGCAGCCGGGATGTGCTGACCGGGGTGAAGGTGACCCGGTTGTAGTTCGACTGCGGTGTCCCCGGCGTCTTGACCTGCGAGGCCGCGGCCACCCAGGCGGTGCCGTTCCAGTACTGCACGGTGTACGCCGACGGCGGCCGGTACCGGTTGCCGGCCCGGTCGTTGCGGAAGTACAGCCGCGCCTCGTTGACCGTCCGGTTGGCGCCGAAGTTCAGCTCGTACCAGTCGGTGGCGTTCGGGGTTCCGTAGGTGCCCCACAGCGGCGAGTTGGTGGGCAGGTCGTCGATCGCGCCGGCGACCGTCGTGCCCGAGGTGGTGTACGACGCCGACACCGTCGCGCCCGCCGCCAGGTTCGGCGCGGTCGAGGTGAGGTCGACGCCGGCCTTGGCGAAGATGCCGACCATCCGGTCACTGCTCTGGCTGACGTTCTGCGGTGCCTGCAGCGACGGGAAGGCCGCACTGTAGGAGACGGTGCCGGCGCCGACGGAGACCGCTCCGCTAGTCGGGTTGTAGACGACTCGGGTGAGCCGATCCACAGTGGCCACCCGCGTCCCGTTCAGGAAGATCGAGTAGCCCTGCGGGACCCCGCTGTACCGGGTGACGCCGTCGGCCGGGTCGTCCCAGACGATCGACAGGTTCGCGTTGCGGTAGCGCAGGTTGTTGACGGCGAAGTGGGACCAGCCGATGTTGATCGGGGACAGCTCGATCTGCGTGTCGTTGCGCGGGCGCAGCCCGGCCACGTCCTCGATGATCGTCCAGTTGCTGCTGCCCAGGATGTTGTGGTGGATCCAGGACCGGTAGTTGATCGAGCTGCCGTTCCAGTCGGCCCAGAACTCGTTGGCGTCCGGCCAGGCCGTGTTGCCGCCGACGTACTGTGCCCAGGCGTTCCAGTAGAGCAGCTTCTTGTAGTCCTCGTTCGTCATCCACGAGTTCGGGTAGTTGCGCAGCACCGACGAGTAGAGCCGGAACTGCACCGTCGAGTTGATCGTGGAGAAGTTGTTGCTGCCCGGGTTCCCGGCGGCCGCCGCGGCGGCCTTGTCCCGCTGGTTCGCGGTGTAGAACGGGAAGATCGGGTAGTCCGCCGGGTCGGCGAACAGGCGCAGGGCCTCGCGGTACTGCGCGGTGTTCGGCATCAGGCCGACCGAGTACGGGTAGTAGTTGTTGATCTCCTTCCACGGCACATGGGTGTTGGTCGACACGTGCTTGTGCTCGAGCAGCTGCCGCGACGGGTTCCACAGCGTGTTGACCACGCCGTTCTTGATCCGGTCGGCGAGGGTCTGCATCTCGGTCGCCTTCGCCGTGTTGCCCATCAGCGAGTAGGCGTCCCGCGCAGCGTTCGCCGCCGACCACACGTACGCCGTCTCGGCCCGGTCCAGGTTGCCGGCCCGCCAGTGGAACGACACCGCGTCCGCGTCGTTGCCGGTCATCGCGCCCCAGTCGTACTCGATGACCCCGTTGTTGTTCGTGTCGTAGGTGGCCAGCTGACCCTTGGCGTCACCCTCGGCGTACCGGGCGAAGTTGCGCAGCATGGCCGGCTGCCCGCCGTGGATCTGATAGGCCCGCCAGGCCGCCTCGGCGATGTACTGCGTGTACGAGTTCGACCAGTTCTCCGGGTCACCCGGGTTGTCCATGAACCGGCCGTTCGCCGAGTACTGCCCGACCGCCAGGTAGGGCCCGTAGGACAGCGACGGATCGCGCAGGTACTTCAGGTCGTCGATGTGCATCGGCTGGGTCAGCGCGATCGCGTTGTTGTACCCGGTCACGCCCTCGATCGACTGCGGGAACTGGAAGTCCTGCCCCGGGATGTCCGCGTCGAGGTGGTTGAAGCGCATCAGCCACCAGCGGTAGTAGATGTTCTTCTTGATCGCCGCGTCCGGCACGTCGATGTAGGGCACGTTGTCCGCCCACCACCGGTTGTAGGCCCGGACATGGGTGGCGAATGCGTCCGCCGCCGACGCCGCACGGTAGGAGTCGTACTCCGTACGCGACTGGGGAATCTCGTTGGCGACCAGCCCGAGTTGCACCTTCACGGTGACCGTCTGCCCGGCCGGCACCGTGACCGATCTGGTGAGCGCGCCGCTCGCGGCGGCGAAGCTGTCGCCGGAGAGCCGCGGGTAGAGCGTGGTCAGGTTGTTCTTGACCGCCCGGGTGCCGGTGAGCTCACTGCCGCTGACCGTGGTGGCGTAGGGCGAGGTGGCCCGAAGGTTCACGGTCGTCGACGCGCTACCGGTGTTGACCACCGCGACGTTGGTGACCAGCACGTTGTTGTGGGTGATGAACTTCGTGACGTCCAGCCGCACCGAGCCGCCGGTGTGCACGCTGCGCCAATGGCTGGGTGTCTGCCGGCGCTGGGCGGGCTGTTCGGTGAAGGTGCCCGGCGACGCGGTGATCGCGTACGCGCCCTGGCTGCTGATGTTGTCCCAGTAGGCGGCGTTGCCGCCGAAACCGATCACCGCGGGGTCGTGGGTGTACATGAAGGCCGCGCGGCCGCGGCTCATCAGCCACGGACCAGCAGGATCATTCCCGGTACGCGCGAGCAGCCGGTCCATCCAGAAATCGGTGCCGGACGCCTCGGCGTCGTAGATGGCCCGCATGGTGTCGCCGGTGGAGTAGCCGACCGGCGGCGCCGGGATCGACCCGGTCCCGGTGAAGGTGGGGTAGCCGATCGTCTGCGCGGCCTGCGCGGGGGAGGCCGCCGGCAGGGTCAGGCCCGCGGCGACGAGGACGATGGCGAGCAAGCGGTGTCTCATGGCTGGAAGGCCTTCCATTCGAGGACGCCGGTGGAGAGGCCGGTCCGCGAGGTCATCTGCAGACGGAGCCGTGTGGTGCTGACCGCGGTGAAGTTGATGACGTTCTCGGTGTTGCCGGCGACGCCGCACCCCGGGATGTTGACGTAGCTGCTGCCGTTCCAGTACTGCAGCTGACATGACGCCGGCAGATCGATGCCCTGGTTGTCGTCGAACCAGTAGACCGACGACTTGTTGATCGAGCGGGCCGTCGGCCACTGGTACTCGATCCATTGCGTGCCCTGCTGCGGCCAGTTGCCGTACGCGAGGTTCGACCGGTCCTGCGAGTTCGCCGGGGTGCCGCCGTTGTTGATCGCGGCAAGGCTCTCCCACGCGGCCACGTGCGACGTCGACGCCGTCGCGGACGGCGCGATGTTGGTGCCGCTCCCACCGCCGCCGGTCGTCGGGATCACCCGCTGAATCGTCCCGTCAGCGTTGAAGTAGAGCCTGTCCACCGCCACCGACCTGCGGAAATTGCCGCCGCCGGGCGCGTCCGCGGTGTGGTAGACGAGGTACCACTGGCCGTTGAACTCGACGATGCCGGCGTGGTTGGTGGTCGACGAGACCTGCCCGAGCACGATGCCCCGGTGTGTCCACGGTCCGAGCGGGTTGGTCGCGGTCGCGTACCGCTGGCAGGCGTAGTTGGAGTTGGTGACGCAGCCGCTGGTGTCGTTGGCGGCGTACATCATGTAGTAGAGGCCGTTGCGCTTGAACATCCACGGGGCCTCCCAGAAGTTGGTGAGTCCCGTCGGGGTGACGACCGAGCCGACCGTGTCGATCATGTTGCTGGCGAGCCGGACCGCGCGGGCGCCCCAGTAACCACCCCAGTACATGTACGCCTGGCCGTCGTCGTCGACGAAGACCGTCGGGTCGATGTTGAGACCGGACGAGTTCGGCGTGCTGTCGCTGATCAGCGGCCCGCCCTTGGCGTCGGTGAACGGCCCGAGCGGGCTGTCACCGACCGCGACGCCGATGTTCATCCAGCCCGGACCGTTGCCATTGACCGATGTATACCAATAAAACTTGCCATTGCGCGGTTCGACCTCGCTGGCCCACGCGTCGGCGCCGGCCCACGGGAAGGTGGCGATGTTCGCCCGCGCGCCGTGGTGGGTCCAGTTCGTCGCGTCGGTGGAGGAGAGCACGTGCCACTCGCGCATGACGAAGTTGTTGGTTCCGGTCGGAGCCTCGTCGCGGCCCGCGTAGATGTACATGGTGTTGCCGACGACGAGCGGGGCTGGGTCGGCGGTGTAGATGCTGGTGATGATCGGGTTGGCGGCGTGCACCGGCACGGCGGTCACGGCGACCGCCGTGATCACCCCGCACACGGCGGCCATCCATCGTCGGACGGACATTCGGACTCCTCTACTGACCGGTGGCGTTCAGCTGGGAAACCTCGGTCGCGGACAGCGCCCGGCTGTGGATCCGGAACCCGTCCACGGCCGCGGTGAGGTACGGATCGCCCGCGTACTGGGAGCGGCCGATCCAGTTCTGGGTGGTGGAGCCGAGCGCGCCGGGCCGGACGGTGAGCGCGCTGTTGCGGGCCACTTCGGCGCCGTTCACGTAGAGCACGCCGAGGTTGCCGGTGTGGGTGACCGCGACGTGCGTCCACGTGCCGGTGGGCAGCGCGGCGGGGGCGTCGATGCGCTGCTCGGCGCCGGATCCGCCGGTGGTGATCGCGTACCGGGCGGTGCCGGCGCTGCTGCGCGGGGTCAGGAACAGGTACGACCCGGTCCCGCTGCCGAAGTCGAAGACGCGGGACCAGCTCGCGAGAGTGTCGATGCGGACCCACGCGGCGACCGTGAAGGACGCGGCGCCGGCCAGGATCCCGGCCGGCAGGCTGACGTGCGCGGTGGAACCGCTCAACAGCACACCGCGCCCGGTCCGCCCGGCCGTGCGGGACGCCGCGCCGGCGAGGACGCCGTTCCACCCGTTGCCGGTGGCGTCGACGACCGCGCTGCCGGAGGCCTCCTCGAACGGGAAGTGTGCCTCGCGCGGGGTGTTGCTGACGACGTTCCAGTAGACCGAGTACCGCTGGCCGTGGGTCTTGTAGAACGGCCGCAGCAGCACCGAACCGGCCGTGTACTCCAGCGGGGCGGTGGAGGCGCGCAGCGTGGACGGGTCGAGCGTGGGCAGCGCGCTCAGGTTGGTGGTGCCGAACTGTCCGGCGAGGACGATCGGGCCGTGCTTGACCGCGCGGACGGCCGGGTTGTCCGGGGTGGCCTCCACCGAGAGGGCCATCGGCAGGCTGATGTCGACGGTGTCGCCGCTCGCCCAGGTCCGATTGATCGCCAGGTACGAGCCGGGCGCCGGCGAGCCGGTGAGGGTGCCGTTGACCCGCACCTGGGCGCCGGTGGTCCAGCCCGGGATGCGGATGCGCAGGTCGATCGCCCCGGACCCGGTGATGGTGAGCCGCGACGTCGAGCTCTCCGGGTACGTGGTGACCTGCTGGACGGTGATGCCGCGGCCGGGCCAGGTCAGGGTCGAGGCGACGAACAGGTTGACCCAGAGCGTGTGCCCGTTGTGGAAGTACACGCTCTCCGCGTACTTCGTGTTGGTCTCCATCCCGGTGCCGTGGCAGCAGGTGAAGTTGTCGTAGTCGTTGCTGTACGACTTGATCCCGCCGGCCCGCAACGGCACGTAGTAGCAGTGGTGACCGTGCGCCGAGCTGGGATTCTGCGCGCCGAGCAGGTGGTTGTAGAGCGCCTTCTCGTAGAAGTCCATGAGCTCGCCGGCGCGCGACGGGTCGGTGAAGAACAGCTGCCGGGTCAGCTTGAGCATGTTGTACGTGTTGCAGCACTCGCACGTCGTGTCGGACAGCTCGCTCGCGATCCGGTTCGGCGCCTGGAAGTATTCGCCGTTGGAATTGCCGCCGATCGCGTACGAGTGCCGGCGCACCACGAAGTTCCAGAAGTTGACGGCGATGTCGCGGTATCGCGTCGTCCCGGTCGCGTGGAACCCGCGGATGGCCGCGAGCGCCTTGGGGATCTGCGTGTTCGCGTGGAACCCGGCGAGCGCGTCGACGTTGTTCGCCAGCGGATCGAGCACCTGCGCGTGGTCGAAGTACTGCGCGGTCGTCAGGTGGGCCGGGTTCTCGCTGAGCTGATAGAGGTTGAACAGGGTCTCGCCGATGCCGCCGAACTCGACGCGCAGCATCTGCTGGCGCTGCGCGTACGTCAACCGGCTGTTGCGGGCCTGCACCCAGGCCGCCTTGGTTTCCAGGACGGTCAGCGCCTGAGCGTTGCCGGCCAGCTGGTGCATGTCCAGCAGGCCCTGCACGATCTTGTGCAGCGTGTAATAGGGCGCCCACACCTGCTGGCCGGTCTCCACCCGGTCGATGAAGCTCTCCGGGTACGCCGACAGGTAACCGTTCGGCCGCTGGCAGAGCGCGAGCTGGGCGACCAGGTAGTCGCCCTTGGTCTTGAAGTCGGCGGCGCCGGTGTTCGCGTAGGCCTGGGCCAGGGCGGTGAGCACGTGGCCGATCGAGTGGCCGCGCAGCTCGGTGGCCGGGGACTCCCAACCACCGCACGGCGTCGCGGACGAGGACAGTCCGGCCGTGATCCGGAACATGTGCAGCAGCCGGTCGGCGTTGAGAAAACGCAGGTAGGCATGGGTCCGGGCAGCGTTGCCGGCGAACGGCCCGGCACCCAGACGAACGGCGGAGAGCGGGAAGGCGTACGCGGAAACGCCGTTGTCGGGTCGAGCGGCCCCGGCGGCGCCGGCTTGCAGAAAGCCGGTGGCGGCGCCCGCGGCACCGGCGCCGGCTAGGAGAAGGGATCGGCGGGAGAGAGCAGGCTGGTCCATGTCGGGGTGCCTTTCGCCGGCCCCGGCCGGGCACAGAAACCCGGCCGGGGCTCTCGGTATGCGCGAGGATCAGTAGCCGTAGCGGCTCTTCAGATGCCGCCACCAGTCGCGGAACATCCAGGCGTCGAACTCGGTGATCGACGTGGCGCTGCCGGCGCGCATCAGGAAGCCGCCGACACCGCTCGGGGTCCAGTCGTAGAAGTCGTCCAGACCCCAGGTGTGGCCTATCTCGTGCAGCAGGATGTGCAGGTTGTTGGCGTTGATGTTGTTCATGAAGTACTCGCGGCCCATCCGCTGGCCCCAGTCGCCGCCGGCGCCGCCGCCGAAGCCGTCGGTCAGCCACAGTGACTGGTCGTAGTGCCGGGCGACGCCGCCGGGACAGCGCGGGTACGTCCCGTTCTGGTTGAAGAACCGGCCGCAGGGCACCGAGCACTGCGGCGCGTTCTCCCGGATGTCGTTGACGTAGATGTCGACCGAGTTGTCGCTCCACTGCAGCTGCGAGCGGTTGCGCACGGCCCAGCCGACCACCTTGATCGGCACCTGCTGGTACGGCCACGCGTTGTGCCCGACCAGCTCGTCCATCCACTTCTTGTACTGCCGGGCCAGCGTGGCGTGGATCTGGTCGCGCTGGGCCGCGGTCACGGTCGCCGAGGAGTCCCAGCGCACGCAGTAGTTGATGTAGCCACGGTTGGCCATTACCTGGTCCCAGCCGTAGTTGCGGAACCCGTACAGATTGCCGTTGTTGTAGGTCTGCTCCTGGTGCTGCCAGACCTGGTTCAGCGGAGTGACCAGATTGGCCGGCGGGCTCCACGTCGCCGGGGCGGCGTGCGCCGCCGCCGGGATCAGGCTCATTGCCGCCAGCGCGGCGACGATCGCCGCGAGGAGTCGTGTTCGCACGGAACCTCCATAGACATGCATCGATCTATTGGGTTGTGGTGCACCCCCGTGCGCAGTTCGCTGGTGGTCGCCGGGCATCGGCTCGCGGCAGTGCCCCTGCTACGCGAGATGGCCCCGGCGGGCTCCGTCCTGGAAGTCAGGCTGACGTACGAAAACGTTTTCGGCAAGATGGCTTTTGCGTTAACGGCCATCGATGCGGAAAAGCCGCCCGGCGGCGGCCGGGCGGCTTTCGGTGTGCAGGCTGTGCTTCTGGCTTCTGCGGCGCGGGCTGGCTTCTACGGCGCGGGCTGGCTTTTGCTGCGCGGGTTCAAGCCCGGACGGCGGCGGTCAAGGCAGGACGGCCAGGCCCGCGCGGGCGACGATCTCCTGCAAGGCTGCGACGTGGTCGGTGAAGGCCTGCTGGCCGGTTTCGGTGAGGCGGGCCGAGGTGCGCGGCCGCTTGCCCACGAAGCTCTTGCGGATCTCCACGTAACCCGCGTCCTCAAGGGTGGTGAGCTGCTTGGACAGCGCTGAGTCGGAGAGGCCCAGACTGTCGCGCAGGAACTTGAACTCGGCCCACTCGGTGGCGGCGAGCAGGCTGACCAGCGAGAGCCGGGTGGGCGCGTGGATCAGCTCGTCGAATCGCGGAGTCCCGGTCATCGCTGCCCTGCCAGCGGGCGGGACAGCATCATCCGGCGCAGGTAGGACATCAGCCGCGGGCCGCCGAACGCCAGGCCGGCGGCGACCGGCAGGCAGGCGATCGTCGCCGGCAGCGGCACGCCCAGGGCCTCCAGTGTGAAGCCGAGCGCGATGCCGATCGCGACCAGCGTGACGGTGAAGCCGGCGATGGCGAGGCCGCCGCGCACGCCGATCAGCTCCGGCCGGACCTGCACGCGGGCCTTGCGGACCACGGCGAGGATCAGCCCGGCGAGGCCGAGGACGTAGACCACGGTGCCGACGGCGATCAGCCAGCCGATCTCGCTCTCCATGGCCGCGACGAACAGCATGATCAGGCCGGCGATGCTGTACCAGAACCAGGCCGGGACGAGGTTGGTGTCGACGACCTGGGCGCGGCGGGCTTGCACCTCCGCCAGGGCGAGCTCGGCGTCGACGGGTGGGATGGTCATCGCTTCCTCCTCGGGCATGTACTTGCCTACTAGGAAAGTAGCCCGCGCTTTCCTAGTAGGCAAGTACTTTCCTCAAGGCACTGTGATGACCACGCTGCCGACCTTGTGGCCGGTGTCGACGTGCCGGTGCGCCGCGACGATCTCACTCAGCGGATAGGTGCGGTCCACGACGATCCGCAGCTCACCGCGGTCCAGCAGGTCACGAAGGTCGGCCAGGGCGGCGTGCTTGCGCACCGACATGCCGGTCCGGACCCGTGGGCCGCGGGTCAGCGCGGTGCGCAGGTGCAGCGCGTTGTTGATCAGGCCGGTGGTCGGCAGATAGCTGCCGCGGGGCGCGAGCACCGGGCGGCAGCGGGCGAACGAGCTGCGGGCGACAGTGTCGAAGACGACGTCGTACCGCTCGCCGGACGCGGTGAATTCCTCGGTCGTGTAGTCGAAGACGCGGTCCGCGCCGAGTTCCTCGGCCAGCTTGGCGTTGCGGCCGCTGCAGACGGCGTGGACGGTGGCGCCGACGCGTCCCGCGACCTGTACGGCGTACGTCCCGATCATCCCGGAGGCGCCGATGACCAGGACCTTCTGGCCGGGCCGGAGGCGGGCGATGCCGTGCAGGAAGTGCCAGGCCGTGGTGTAACCGTCCACCGTGGCGGCGGCGTCGGAGTACGGGACGTGGTCCGGGATCGTGGTGAACGAGGCCTTCTCGGAAAGGCATTTGTACTCGGCGTCCGCCCCGGCGGCGAAACCGGTGAAGCCGAAGACCCGGTCGCCGGTCCGGTACTTCCGGACTTCCGGGCCGGTCGCGGTTATCTCGCCGGCGAATTCGAGGCCGAGTACGCGTACCCCGGCTCGCGGCCGCGTCAGACCCAGGATGACCCGCCCCCAGCGGGGTTCGCCGCGCCGCATCCCGCATTCGGCCGACGTGACCGTAGTGGCGTGCATCCGGATCTGCACCTGGTCACCGCGGGGTTCCGGCTTCGGCAGGTCGACCTGGGTGAGCACTTCGGGTGGTCCATATCTGTGGAACATCACCGCACGCATCCGGTCATCGTGAATGAGTGATGCTGTGACCGCGCTGAGTGGTGATGGCAGGTCCTCGAGTGAACCGACGTGCCCCGGGAGGCGTACATCAGGACATCCGTATCGGTGAGGGGGATGAACATGGCCGATCGCCTGCAAGTCGACCTTGTGCTGCTCGAGTCGATCTCCAGTCGGCTCCGCCGTTCCGGCGAGATGCTCGGCGCCGCCCGGGCCGGGAAACCGGCCATGCCGGACGCCGGGGAAGCCACGCCCATCTTCGCGGAGCTGCTCAGCCGGCTCTCCGAGAGTTCCGCGAATCTGGTCGCCGGCCTCCAGGAGGCCGGCACGCGGGTGGCCGAGGCGAATCAGACGTACGCCGCGAGCGACGCCGCCGCCGGCCGGCACATAGACGGGGCCTACTGATGCCGATCGACACCCGGCTCGACGGCGATCCCGGACAGCTGTACTCGACCGCCCGCTGGCTGCGCGACGACCTCGCCTTCGAGGTGAACGCCAGCGCGTCCGCCCTGCGCTCGGCCGGTGCGGACGCCGCGGAGAACTGGCGTGGCGCGGCCGGCGCCACGTTCTACGGCCGGATGTCCGGCGCCGCAGCGAAGGCCGACGCTTTGCACGGCGAGATCCAGCAGACTGCAGGAGCTTTCACCGGGTACGCCGACCGGCTCGCCAGTGCCCAGGGCCGGATGGCGCGCGCCCGGGACGTCGCGGTGGCCGGCGGCCTCGACGTGACCGGCGAGGTGATCAACGATCCCGGCCCGGCGCCGAACGCGGCCGGCCCGGTGCCGAACGCGGCCGGCCCGGCGCCCGACGCGGCGGCTTATGCCCGCAAGGTGCAGGCCTACAACCTGGCCCAGACCGAGGCGGAGGGCGCCCGCGCCGAGATGGCAGCCGGCACCGAAGTCGCCCGCAGCGCGCAGAGCTCGGCCCGCGCCCGCCCGGTCCTGCAGCAGAACGACGTCCTGCACGGCGGCTCAAGCGCGATCTTGCAGGAGGAGCCCGGCCCCAACGGCAACCGCCCGTCACCGTCGCTCCCGGAAGAGGGCCGCGGCCGACTGAACGATCCCGCCGGCGCCGCCCCGCCACCCAACGCGAGCAAGCCGTCCGATCCCGGCTCCGAGGGCGCCGCCGCGCCACCCAACGGGAGCAAGCCATCCGATCCCGGCTCCGAGGGCGCCGCCGCCCCGCCGCCCAGCCCGAGCAAACCCGTCGAGGGTACGGGCAGCGCGTCCGGCGAGGCCCGCGGAAGCCTGAGCGAGAACGGCGGTCCCGGCACTTCGCCGCCGCCCAACGCGAGCAAGCCGTCTGAGCCGGATACCGGGAGTGCTTCGGGTGAGGCGCGGGGTGAGTTGGACCGCAACGGTGGCGCTGAGGCGCAGCCGCCGAACGGCAGTAAGCCGTCCGAGCCGGATACCGGCAGCGCTTCAGGTGAGGCGCGGGGTGAGCTGGACCGGAACGGGGACGTCGAGGCGCAGCCTCCGAACGGGAGTAAGCCGGCGGAGGAGAGTGGCAGCGCGGCCGGGGAGGCTCGGGGTGAGCGGGCGGAGCGCGATGCAGGCGGGCCGAACGGGGAGTCCGGGTCGGACGGTCGCCTTCGCAACCAGGATGGGGCGGAAACTCCCAGCAAACCCACAGCGGAGGAGGGCCGCGGCCGGCTCAACGGGTGAGCGTCAGCGACTGTCCTTGCGGGCCTGCCGCCGGGCGCCCTTGGCTCGGGTCGAGGCGTGCCGTTTGCGCAGCTCGACCGACTTCGGGCGGCGGTCGTCGCGCTGCGGCTTCAACCGGACGACCGGTGGCAGGTCCGCGGACACGCCGCGGGCCTCGCGCTCGTCGGCGAGCCGTTCGGCCTCGAAGCTTTCGGCGCTGGCCTGGGCGGCCAGCGCCAGATGACGGCTCACGGTGGCCAGGATGGTCTCGAAGACCTCGGCCTTGGCCCGTTTTCGACTGTTCTGCGGCCGTGCCTTTCCGCGCCCACCCGCTTCGGCCACCCGGGCGGCGGCCCGGCGGCGGTACACCTTCACGTGCTTGTTGCGCGCGCGGCGTACCCGGGTGTGCAGCTCGATCAGCGCGTCCTCGTCCAGGTCGGCGAGCCGGCCCGGGTCGGCCTCGCGGACCAGCGCCAACTCGGCTTCGGAAAGGGAACCCAGCAGCAGATCCATGCGCCCGACGGTAGGGCGGCTATGATCCGCGCCGCCTCATCCGCGCGGGGTGATTGATCGTGCCGGCGACTCCTCGTACGCCGGGTAGCCCAGGCGCTCGACCAGGTTCCCGGTGGCTCGCTCGAAGGCCTCGGTGATGTCGTCGTCGAAGTGATTACGCCAGTCGCCGGGCTGGCCCTTTCGATAGTGCGACACCGTTCCGGCGCTCTTGCGCTCGTTCATGTTTGCAAAGCTGTATCGGGACAGCAGGGTGGCCAACTCGGGCGGCGGAATAGTGATTCCGCAGTGCCGCATCAGTTGATCGACCTCGTTCGCCTGGTTGTCGCCGACCAGGTCCTCATAGCGGAACAGGCGGACCTCCTCGGAAGCCGGCGCCACGGCCCACGACCGGAGGGCCTTGAATCTGCCCTTGGCGGCGAAATCGTCGATGAGGTGCAGCATGCCTTCTTTGCGTGGCAATTCCTGGAGGACCTTGCGAACCTCCAGCACGTCACCCATCGGCGCGTGTGAGTTGCGGGTGGAGAAGTAGCTGGAGACCAGCATGTCGCGCGGGTCGCGCATGACGAAGAACGCCCGGTACCTGTCCGGTTTGGGAATCTTGTCGAACCGTTTGCGGTGGAAGAACAGCGACAGCGCGATGCGGTCCGGCGGGCACACCCGAGGGTCGCTCCAGTTGTAGAACCGCGGGTCGTAGGTGAACAGACCGGAGTGGCGGTACACGATGGGATCGCTGAACAACTCTTTGATCCACTGGCTCGCGGTTTTGCGCACTGCGCAGTGATAAATGTTCGTGAATTCGTTCCGGGTGACCACCGGAACGGTGAGCCGCAGCCGGGCGTTGTGCGCTCTGAGTAGAGTCCGGCGCGTCACGACGCGAATGGATTCAGGCGCGTTCTGCTTGGCGAACATCACAGTGCGGTTGAACATCGTCCTTTACCTGCGCAGTCGGGGGCACGCTACCGGTCCGGTCGAACGTGGCCGGAGTTTACAACAATTTCGACTGAGTTACTACAGATGATCAAGGCGGTCGACGGGACCGCAATTAGATATTCAGGGAGTTCACAGTTTCGCCAGGGTGTGACGCCGGTTATCTTTACGACCGGTCGGTCGGTTTGTAGGCTGAGCGGCATGACCCAGGACGGCAGGCTCCTCCGCGGCGAGCGCACCCGCACCGCGGTGCTCGACCAGGCGCTGCTGCTCGCGACCGTGGCCGGCCTCGACGGCCTGTCGCTGAGCCAGGTCGCCGACGCGCTCTCGGTGAGCAAGTCCGGGCTGTTCGCGCACTGGCGCTCCAAGGGGGCGCTGCAACTCGCCGTGATCGACCACGCGCGGGCGCAGTGGACCGACCGGGTGATCCGGCCCGCGGTCGCCGAGCCGGCCGGCCTGCGCCGGTTGTGGGCGGTGCACGACCATCGGCTGGCGTTCTACGAGGCGGAGGTCCTGCCCGGCGGCTGCTTCTTCGCCAACGCCCACTTCGAGTTCAACGCGCGGCCCGGCGTGATCCGGGACCGGCTCGCCACCGAGATGGCCGACTGGATGCGGTTCCTGACCGGCGTGGCCGCCGATGCCGTGGCGGTCGGTGACGTCGCGGCCGACGTCGATCCGGCCGGGCTCGCCTACCAGACCGAGGCCCTCGGAGTCTGTGCGGTCATGCAGGCCCCGGTGCTCGGCGCCGCACCGACCTTCCACCAGGCACGCCGGGCTCTGCTCGGCCACCTGCGCGCACTGGCCACCGATCCGACGACTCTCCCGGAGCTGACATGACCATCACCACCGAAGAAGCCCCCGCTGTTGAGTACGGCGATGTGGTGCCCATGCCCGTGCACTTCGACGACCTCGACGCCATGGGCGTGCTGCACAACTCCCGCTACGCGGTGCTGGTGGAGCGGGCGCTGACACTCTGGTGGACCGAGCGTGGCGTCTCCTTCACCGGCGGCCGCCCGACCACGCCGGACGCCTTCAACGTGGTCCGGGAGTATGCGATCACCTTCCACCGGCCGGTCCGCGGCACCGGCGAGGTGAACGTGCACTTCTGGCTCGACCGGCTCGGCACGACCAGCGCCGACTACCGGTTCCGGGTCACCTCGACCGACGGCGCGACGGTGTACGCGGAGGGCCGCCGGGTCAACGTCCGGCTGGACCCGGCGACGATGCGCCCGGAGCCGTGGACCGAGCAGGCCCGGGTCATCGCGGGTGCTCTGGTGCGTACCAAATAGGGGTCTATCGCTGGATGCGGGTGGCCGTGCCGGCCCCGACGGTGCGGCCACCCTCCCGGATCGCGAATTTCAGGCCCGGCTCGAGAGCCATCGGCTGGATCAGTTTCACCGACATCGCCGTCGAGTCGCCCGGCATGACGAGCTCGGTGCCCTCGGGCAGCGTGACGACACCGGTGACGTCCGTGGTGCGGAAGTAGAACTGGGGCCGGTAATTCTGGAAGAACGGGGTGTGCCGGCCGCCCTCCTCCTTGCTGAGGATGTAGGTGACCGCTTCGAACTCGGTGTGCAGGCTGACGGTGCCCGGCCGCACGACGACCATGCCGCGGTCGACGTCCTCCCGCTTGATGCCGCGCAGCAGCAGGCCCACGTTCTCGCCGGCGCGGGCCTCGTCGAGCAGCTTGCGGAACATCTCGATGCCGACGCAGACGGTCCGGGTGGAGTGTTCCCGGAGGCCGGCGATCTCGACCTCCTCGTTCACGGCGAGCGTGCCGCGTTCCACCCGGCCGGTGACCACGGTGCCGCGGCCGGTGATCGTGAAGACGTCCTCGATCGGCATCAGGAACGGCTCGCTGGTCATCCGCTTCGGCTCGGGGATCGCGGTGTCGACCGCGTTCATCAGCTCCAGCAGGTTGCCGGCCCACCGGGGGTCGCCGTGCAGCGCCCTGAGCGCCGAGACCCGCACCACCGGCAGATCGTCACCGGGATAGTCGTAGGTGCTCAGCAGCTCCCGGGCCTCCAGCTCGATGAGTTCCAGCAGCTCCTCGTCGTCGACCAGGTCGCACTTGTTCAGGGCGACCACGAAGTACGGCACGCCGATCTGCCGGGCCAGCAGCACCTGTTCCCTGGTCTGCGGCATCGGGCCGTCGGTGGCCGCCACGACCAGGATCGCGCCGTCCATCTGAGCAGCACCGGTGATCATGTTCTTGATGTAGTCGGCGTGGCCGGGGCAGTCCACGTGCGCGTAGTGACGGGCCGCGGTCTGGTACTCCACGTGCGCGATCGAGATCGTGATGCCGCGGGCCTTCTCCTCCGCGGCCCGGTCGATCCGGTCGAACGGGGTGTACGGGTTCAGGTCCGGGAACTCGTCGTGCAGGACCTTGGTGATGGCGGCGGTCAGCGTGGTCTTACCGTGGTCGATGTGACCGAGCGTGCCGATGTTGAGGTGCGGCTTGGTCCGCTGGAACCGGGCCACCGGGCCTTGAGCCCGCGGCTGCGGAGGTGGGGCCTGCGGTTGCGGCTGCGGCCGGGCCGCGGGCGGCACATGCATGGGCACAGGCTCGCGGGCCTGTGCCGGCGCGGGCATGGCGCGGGCTCTCGAACCTGTGCCGGCACGGGCTCGCGGGCCTGTGCCGGCGCGGGCCGCCAAGCGCGATTCGGCGCCAGGACGAGCCGGTCGATGTGCCCGGCGGAGAGCCGCTGCGGCTCGTGCAGGCCCGCGTCGCGCATCCGGCGATGGAGGGTCGCGTACAGAGTGTCGACGTCGAGGTGGGGCGGCCCGCCCGGCACTCCGTCCCGGAGCAGCTGCAACAGCCGCCCGGTGAACGCGGTGTTCCGCTCGCCCGGCAGCACCACCGAGACCTGGGTGCCCGGGGAGGCGGCCAGGGTCAGCGTGCCGGCGATGTCGATCTGGGCCCGGACGATGTCGGACTGGCTGCTGAGCGAGGCGGTCGCCCGGCCGGAGAAGCAGCAGTCCAGGACGAGAACCTTGCGGGCCGCCGGGCTCTTGCGCAGAACGCCGCGCAGGGTGTCGATGGAGATCCCGCCGAACTCCGGCATCTCCGGATCGGTCTCCGGGCCGGCCAGGTGCAGGACGTTACGGTCGTACTCCAGGCAGCCGTGGCCGGTGTAGTAGACGAACAGGACGTCCTCCGCGTCCTGCGCCGCGGCCTTGAGCAGCCCGCCGACCCGCGGCTATCGGCCCGCGGCCGCCGGCGCGCTCTCCGCAGTGGACGGCATCGGCAGGTCGCGCAGCCCGCGGACCGGCGAGACCACCCAGATCAGCGGCGCGCACAGGGTGATCACGCCGAAGAGCAGCAGGGTGGTGCGGGCACCGAGCGGTCCGGCGAGGACGCCGGCGACGAGCCCGCCGATCGGGATCGCTCCCCAGGAGACGAACTTGACCGTGGCGATCACCCGGGAGAGCAGCTCCGGCGGGCTGGCGAGCATCCGGTAGGTCCGGGTGGTCACGCTGAGCACCACCACCGAACCGGCGAAGATCAGGTTGCCGAGGGCGAACGCCAGGTAGCCGGCGGCCCCGGTGCCCCACGGGATGAGCAGGGCGCCGCCGACACCGGCGAAACCGGCGACGATGAGGCCGCGGGCGGTGCCGATCCGGCCGGTGAACCGGGTGGTCAGCGCCGCGCCGATCAGCGTGCCCAGACCGTCGGCGGCCAGCAGCAGGCCGACCATGCCGGGCGAGGCGTGCAACTCGCGGACCAGGTAGAAGACGAAGAGCGCGTGCTGGGCGCCGCAGACGAAGTTGACCGCGGTGGCGGCCCACATGCCGGGGCCCATCACCGGGTGCCGGGTCACGTAGTGCCAGCCCTCGCGGATGAGGGCGGCCATCGGCGTACGGATGGTGGGTCTCTGCACGCGCCGCGCCGGGAGCGTCCGCAACAGAACCGCCGAGATCAGGTAGCTGGCCACGTCGATCAGCAGGGTCGGCACCGAGCCGAGCACCTGCACCGCCAGGCCGCCCAGCGACGGCCCGCCGAGTTGCGTCGCCGCGTGCGTGCCGGAGTTGAGGCTGTTGCGGGCCTGCAGTTGCCCGGCCGGGACGATCTCCGGCAGGAAGGTCTGGTTCGCCACGTCGAAGAGCACGTCGGCGAAGCTGATCACCAGCGCCACCACGATCAGCTGCGGCACGGTGAGCACGTCCCACCACCAGGCGAGGGGGATGGAGACCACCGCGAGGGCGCGGACCAGGTCCGCGCCGACCTGCGTGCCGCGCAGGGGCAGGCGCTGCACGATCACTCCGGCGGGCAGGCTGATCAGGAGGTACGCCAGATAGCCGGCCGCCGTGATCAGGCCCATCTCGAGCGCGGAGGCGTGCAGCACGGTCAGCGCGGTCAGGGGCAGGGCGACGCCGCCGACCGCGGTGCCGAGCCCGCTGGCCGTGCCGGCCGTCCACCAGCGCCAGAACACAGTGAGTTTCATATTGGAACGGACTATAGTCGCTCACGTGAGACGAGTCGACCTCGCCGACGCGGACTGCGGAATCGCCCAGGCCGTCGGCGTGCTGGGTGATTGGTGGACGTTCCTGGTGATCCGCGACATCGCCGGGGGAGTGACCCGCTTCGACGCCCTGCAACGCGCCCTCGGGATGAGCCGGCGCGCCCTCACCGAGCGCCTCGGCGAGCTGGTCGAGGCCGGCGTGCTGCACCGGCGCCGCTACACCGACCGGCCGCCGCGCTACGACTACCTGCTGACCCCGAAAGGTGAGGGCCTGCTCCCGGTGCTGATCGCGCTGCAGGAGTGGGGCGACCGGCACCTGATCGGCGACGGCTCGCTCACTGCCACCGCGTCCTCCGGCTCCGCCGAGTCCCGGCGGGTGCACGCCCTGGTCGGCCGCGTGCTGCCGGAGATCACCCTGACCCGGCAGGACGAGCAGACCGAAGGGTTCCGGGACGCGTGGACCGTGCTCTACTGCTTCCCCGGCGCGTTCGTCCCGGACGCACAGGGTTACCCGCCGCGCTGGACCGACATCCCCGGGGCGGCCGGCTGCACGCTGGAGTCGATGACGTACGCGTCCGGCGCCACCGACTTCACCGAGGCCGGCGCCCGCGTCCGCGGTGTCAGCACCCAGCGCCCCGACCAGCTGGCCGCCTTCGCCGAGCACGCCGGCCTGCCGTTCCCGCTGCTCTCCGACCAGGATCAGAAACTCGCCGCCGGTCTGCTGCTGCCCACCTTCCGGGCCGCCGGGGTGGACCGGTTCAAGCGGCTCACCCTGCTGATCGACCCGGCCGCCACGGTCCGCGCGGTGCAGTTCCCGATCACTGACCCGGCCGGCTCGGTCGACGAGATGCTGCGCCTGGTCCGCGACCGGCGGATCACCGCATCTGCCGGACCGTCCGGGTCAGCTCGGTGAATCCGGACGCGATCAGGAACTTGGTGTACGCGTCCTCGTCCTCGTCGGCGTAATCGAGCAGACGGGTCGCGCCGCCCAGGTCCAGCCACGCGGCGGCCTGCCCGAGCAGCCAGGTGCCGATGCCGCGGCGCTGCTGCTCCGGGTCGACCCACAGGTTGCCGATGTCGGCCCAGGCGCCCACCCGGGAGACCCGCGGACCGGAGTCCAGATTGGTGTCCACCTCGATCCAGCCGACGTCCGCACCGTCCAGGGTGGCCGTGAACCGGGTGCCGTTGATGCCGAGCGTGCGGCGGACGCCGAGCCCGGGCAGCGGCGCGGCCGGCCGGGCGAGGTCGCCGACCACGGCGACCAGCACGATCTCGGTACGCCCCTCGCGCCGGAAACCCATCCGTTCATAGAGCTCCCGGATGTGCGGCCACTGCTCCGGCACCCCGTAGACGCCCGGCACCGGCAGCGCGCCCTCGGCGAACCGGCGGGTGACCGACCACCGGGTGAACTGGGCGTGGCAGGCGACCGCGAGGGCCTGACCGGCCTGCGAGGCGTCCGGCCAGTACGGCGCGTCCGGCCAGCACACCAGCCAGCGGATCTCGCCGGCGTTGCGGTACTCCTCGCCGGTGTCGTCGTCGTCCGCGTACCGCAGCAGGTGGGCGGCGGCCACCACCCGGCCGCGCTGCTCGGCGACCAGGGTGACCCGCTCGCGCACCCACCGGTCGACGATGAACTCGCCGGCCTCCCGTTCGAGCTGGCTCAGCAGGGCCTGGACGGAGACGGAGACACCCGGCACCACGGCGGCGACGTGCGCGTTGACGAGAGCGGTGACCTGATCACGGTCACCGCGCCGGAACGGCCTGATCTGGGTCGGCATGAGACGGACCTTCCACGCGGGCGCTGTGCGCGCACTCCACTGGACGACCCGCTACCGTGCGGTACCGGGCCCACGCTACCGCAGCGCGTCGCGCAGCGCCGCCCGCGAGGTGATGCCCAGTTTCGGGAAGATCCGGTACAGGTGGGCGCCGACGGTCCGCGGCGACAGGTTCAGCTGGGCGGCGATCTGCTGGTTGCTCAGGCCGCCCGCGGCCAGTTCCGCGATCTGCCGCTCCTGCGCGGTCAGCGACGCGAGGTCGCGGCCGTCGCCGGGCCTCCCGGAACGCAGCTCGTGCTCGGCGCGGTCGGCCCAGCGGTGCGCGCCGAGCCGCTGGAACGTGCCGAGCGCATCGGTCAGCGCCGCCCGCGCCTCGGTGATGCTGTGGTGGCGGCGCAGCCAGGCGCCTTCGGCGAGCCGGATCCGGGCGCGTTCGAACGGGAAGGCGGTCCCGGCCGGATGCTCCGCCGCGGCCTGGAACGCGGCCTCCGAGGGTGCGGTCATGGCCAGCGCGCCGGCGGTGAGCAGGGCCAGGCGCGGGGAGACCTCGGCGAGCCGCGCCCGCTCCGCAGCTTCTGCATGGGTACGCGCCAAGTCGTCCCGACCGGTGTGCAGCGCGGCTTCCACCAGGTCGAGCAGGGTGCGCGGGGCGTGCTGCGCGTACGGTGGGAACGTCCCCGGCGTGGTGACGCCCACCGCGTACGCCCAGGCGGTTTCGTAGTCCCCGCTGCTCAGCGCGGCCAGCAGGCCGACCTCCTCGGCGAACCGCAGCAGGAAGCCGACCCGGCGCGGCCGGGCCCAGGCGTCGACAGCCGTCTGCAGCTCGGCCGCACGATCGGTTTCGCCCCGTCCGGCGGCGACCACCGCGAGGAAGACGCGGAACTGGTGACCGAACAGCTCGTACCCGTGCTCGGTGGTGAGGGCGAGCCCCTGCTCGCCGGCGCGGACCGCCTCGTCCCAGCGCCCGGCGGCGATGTGGTCGAGCATCACCAGCTGCAGCATGGTCATCAGCGAGGTCGCGGCGCCGATGCCGCGTTCCCGCTCGACCATGCGCTCCAGGTAGGGCCGGAGATCGGCGAGCGTGTCCACGTGGAACGCGGCGACGCCGAGGCGCATCAGATCCCACGGCTGGGTCGTGCCGGTGGCAGCCACCGCTTGGCGCAGCCGTCCGCCCAGGCCGGCGCCGCGCCGGACCACGTCGCTCCCGGCATCACGGCACAGCAGCACCTCGGCGGGCAGCCGGTCGCGGACCCGGTCGACCAGCTCGTCGGTGATCGCCCAGGTGCCCGGATCAGCAGCGAACTGGCTGATCGCGAGCAACAGGTTCACCAGCCGGGCCAGTATCGCGTCGTCGACCGTGTCGTGCCGGGCCCGGATCGCGTCGGCGACCGTGCCGTGCACCGACACGTCCCCGTGCCGGTAGAGCGCCACGTACGCGGCGGTCAGCACCGCGTCCGGCTAGGCGGCGGCCACCAGCGTCTCGGCCCGCTCGAGCAGTCCCGCCTGCCCGGCAACGAAGGCGGCGTCGGCCAGCAACCGGGCCCGGTCGCGGGGCCGCGGGTTCAGCTCCGCCGCGCGCGTCAGCCACTGCACCGCGGTCGCGGCGCCGCCGCGCCGAACCGTCAAGCCGGCCCCCTGCTCCAGCGCCGCGGCGACCTCGGGGTCCGGGTCGACGGTCGCCGCGGCCAGGTGCATCGCCCGCCGCTCGGGGTCGGCCGCGTGCAGCCGGGCCAGGTCGGCGTGCGCGGCCCGGCGGTCGTTCAGCGAGGCCACCTCGACGACCGCCGAGGCGACCAGCGGATGGCGGAACTGCAGCAGTACCGGCTCGACCAGCCCGGTCTCCCGGGCCGTCGTGATCCGGCGGGGGACGTAGTGCGTGCCGAACGAGCGCCGGCCGGCGCCGTCCAGGGCCATCCGCAGCAGGTCGGCGCGTTCCGGCCCGGGCAGCGCACGGATCCGGTCGGTGAAGATCTGTTCCAGCGGGCGGGGATCCTGGCCGTCCCGCCCGGTCAGGCTGGGCGGGAGTTCGACCAGGGCCAGCGGGTTGCCGCTCGCGTGTTCCAGGGTGAGCCGCCGCAGGTCCGGGGCGAGGCCCGGGAACCGGCTGTCGAGCAGGTCGGCAGCGGCGGCGGGGGAGAGCGGGGTGACGGCCAGTTCGTCCAGGCCGGCGTCGTCGAAGCCGGACCGCTCGGTGTCCCGGACCGCCACCACGAGCCGGAGCGGGAGGTCGCCGATGCGGCGCGCGACGAAGGCTGACACCTGCGCGCTCGGCGAGTCGAGCCACTGGCCGTCGTCGAGGACCAGCAGCAGCGGCCGTTTCGCGGCGACCAGGGCGAGCAGGTCGAGGACGGCGACGCCGAGCGCCATCACCGACGGCGGCTGGTGCGGGGCGCCGCCGAGGACGGCGTCGAGAATGCCGCGGTGTGCGGGGTCCATCCCGGCGGTCAGGGCGAGCAGGGGGTGCAGGAGTTGGTGCAGTCCGGCGTACGCGATGGTGCTCTCGGCCGGCACACCGGTCGCCCGCAGCGTGCGGAATCCGGCTGCCCCGGCCTCGGTGACCAGCATGTCGAGCAGGGCGCTCTTGCCGGCGCCGGCGGCGCCGCGGAGCAGGAGGGCGCGGGCGGAGTCCTCGTCGAGCAGTCCGGTCAGGACGATCTGTTCGTCGTCGCGCCCGACCAGTGGAAGACTCTGCCCGCTCGCCATGTCGTCTCCTGTCCGCGTCGATCCGGATGGTATCGACCCGGATCTTGATCAGGCGGCAGTGGCGGCCTCGCGGTCCGCGGCCGGGGTCGTGGCCGGCCGGCGCAGGACCAGCACACCGACCAGGAAGGCCGCCGCCAGCAGCCCGGCCGAGACGGTGAACGCCAGCCGGTAGCCGCCGGTCAGCGCGCTCGCCTGGTCCTGGCCGGCGGCGAGCAGATGCTCGGTGCGCCCGGCTGCCAGGGTGGCGAGCACCGCGACGCCGATCGCCATGCCGACCTGCTGGGTGGTGTTGAACAGCCCGGACGCCAGCCCGGCGTCGCTCTCCCGCGCGCCGGACATGCCCAGGTTGGCCAGCGCCGGCAGCACCAGGCCGCCACCGGAGATCAGCAGCATCACCGGGAGCAGGTCGGTGACGTAGCCGGCCCGCACCGGGATCCGGCTGAGCAGGCCCATCGCCGCGATCAGCAGGAGCAGGCCGGCCAGCAGCACGGTACGGGCGCCGAAGCGGGCGGTGAGCCGGGCCGAGACGAACAGCGAGATCACGCCGATGCTGACCGCGGCCGGGAGCATCGCCAGGCCGGTCTCCAGGGCGCCGTAGCCGAGCACCTTCTGCATGTGGAGCGCGACCAGGACCTGGAAGGCGAACATCCCGGACAGCGCCAGCATCTGGGCCAGGTTGGCGCCGGCCACATTGCGCGAGCGCAGGATCCGCAACGGCATGAGCGGGGTCGCGGCGGTGGCCTGGCGGATCACGAACGCGGTGAGCAGGGCGACGGACACGGCGCCGAGGCCGAGGGTGTGTGCGGCGAGCCAGCCGTACTGCTCGACCTTGACGACGGTGTAGATGCCCAGCATCAGGCCGGCGGTGACCAGCACCGCGCCGAGTACGTCGGCCCCGGCGGACCGGCCCGTGCCGCGGTCGCGGGGCAGCGCCACCAGGGCCAGGGCGACGGTGGCGACCCCGATCGGCACGTTGATGAAGAAGATCCAGGGCCAGCTCAAGGCATCGGTGAGGACACCGCCGAGGACCTGGCCGAGGGAGGCGCCGACGGCCCCGGTGAAGCTGAAGATCGCGATGGCCTTGGCGCGTTCGGCCGGGTCGGTGAAGAGGGTGACGAGGATGCCCAGGACCACGGCCGCGGCCAGCGCGCTACCGACGCCCTGCAGGAACCGGGCGGCGATCAGCAGGCCCGGGCCGGTGGCGAAGCCGGCCAGCACCGACGCGAGCGTGAAGATCACGTTGCCGGCGAGGAACATGGCGCGCCGGCCGAGCAGGTCGCCGAGCCGGCCGGCCAGCAGCAGAAGACCGCCGAACGGGATCAGGTACGCGTTGACCATCCAGCTGAGCCCGGCCGGGGTGAAGCCGACGTCCTGCTGAATCGCGGGCATGGCGACGGTGACGATGCTGCCGTCGAGGATGGTCATCAGGCCGGCGGCCGAGAGTACGCCGAGCGCGGTCCAGCGTGAGTTCGACATGAGTGTTCCTCCCCAGGAACGAGATCGCTCTTGAGGAGAGACGCTAACAGATAGTCCCGTAGTAGACTATATTTTTCGGACCTACTTTGTGCGCTCCCGTGGGCGGCGGGCCGGCTGGGCGCTCTCCGCTGGGGTGGCCAGGTGCCCGGTGGCCAGGCGGTTCAGTGCCCGGACCAGCACCTCGCGCTCGTCCTCGGGCAGCGAGCCCAGCGCGTCGCGGTGCACGCCGTCGACGATCTCCTGGCTGCGCTCGGCGATCCGGGTGCCGGTCTCGGTGACGGCGATGATCCGGGCCCGCCGGTCGGTGCTCGACGGGCGGCGTACCGCGTACCCCGCCTTCTCCAGGGCATCGACCGTGACCACCATGGTGGTCTTGTCCATGTCGCCCAGCTCGGCCAGCTGGATCTGGGTCCGCTCCTCCTCCAGGGCGTGCACCAGCACGCAGTGCATGCGCGGGGTCAGGCCGATCTCGGCGAGCGCCGCGGTCATCCTGGTGCGGAGCACGTGGCTGGTGTGATCCAGCAGGAAGGACAGGTCGGTCTCGGTGCGGGTCGGTGCCATCGCGGTCATGTGACCAGCGTAGTTCCGCTACGGATAATCTGCGACCAACCGTCTCGTCGTCGGCGGCGGCTAAGGTGCCATGCAGTGATGCTCGTCGATGATCGAGGTAGCGATGACTACTCCCGTCGCGTTGCAGCGGCTCATCCCGTCGGACATGGTCGAGCGGGGCGCCCGCCCCTTCGACCCGCCGGCCGGACTGCGTGACCTGCGCGGCCGGGGCGCCGTCCAGCCGCTGACCCTGGCCAACGGCGCGTCCGCCTGGCTGGTCACCGGCCTCGAGGAGGCCCGCGCGGTGCTCGGCGACCTCCGGTTCAGCTCCGACCGGGTCCGCCATCCCGACGCCACCCAGCCGGCCGCCCCCGCGCCACCGGCGGGCGAACGAACCGACGGCACCTTCGTGTTCATGGACCCGCCCGAGCACACCCGGCTGCGCAAACTGCTGACCGGCCAGTTCACCGTACGGCGGATGCGGGCCCTGGAGTCGCACATCAGCGACATCGCGGTCCGGCACATCGAGGCGATGACGGCAGCCGGCACCGAGGCCGACCTGGTCCCGGCGTACGCGCAGCCGATCCCCTCCCTGGTGATCTGCGAACTGCTCGGGGTGGACTACGCCGACCGCGCCGAGTTCCAGCAGCGCACCGCCGTGGCGCTCAACTCCTCCACCCCGCCCGACGAGCGGAGACGCGCCGCCGGCGAGCTGTACCGGTTCATCCGCGAGCTGGTCGCCGTGAAACTGGCCGACCCGGGCGACGACATCCTGTCCGGGCTCATCCACGACGCCGACCCGCCGCTCACCGACACCCAGCTCACCGACATGGCCGTCGTCCTGCTCGGCGCCGGGCACGAGACGACCGCCAACATGCTCGGCCTGAGCACGTTCGCGCTGCTCCAGCACCCGGAACAGCTCGCCGCGCTGCGCGCCGACCCGGGCCTGCTGGACAACGCGATCGAGGAGCTGCTGCGCTTCCTGTCGATCATCCAGATGGGCGTCAGCCGGGTCGCGACCGAGCAGCTCACGGTCGGTGGCGTGGACATCCCGGCGGGTGCCACGGTCATCATCGCCACCCCGGAGACGAACCGCGATCCGCGCCACTGGGATGACCCCGATCGCCTCGACGTGCACCGGCCGCGCACCTCGCACCTGGCCTTCGGGCACGGCATCCACCAGTGCCTCGGGCAGCAGCTGGCCCGGGTGGAGATGAAGGCCGGCCTCGGCGAGCTGTTCACCCGGCTGCCGAAGCTCCGCCTCGCCGTGCCGGCTGAGCAGGTGCCGCTGCGCAACGAGATGCTGATCTTCGGCGTGCACTCGCTGCCGGTGACCTGGGCGTGACGTATCTAGATGTGTACAGTCCTCGCCTTGTGACTCGATTTTCGTACCGTGCAGTGCCCGTGCTCGCGGCCTTGACCCTGTTCGCCGGCGCCTGCAACTCCGGCGGCGGTGACGCGGGCGCGGCGCCGGCCTCCGCGGCTGCGGACAACACCGCCGAGATCTGCAAGTCCGGTGGCGAGGCCGCCCGGACCGCCGTCATCGACCTGTTCAGCAAGATCGCCGGCCTGACGGAGATCAAGGAGCCGGCCCGCTCGGCCGAGTTCCAGACGATCTACCAGAGCACGTTCGGCACGTTGCGCGACGACCTGTCCACCGAGGCCGGCAAGGCGACGAACAAGGAGTTCGCCGCGGTGCTCGAGGGCATCGCGGCCGAGGCCGGCAAGCTCGCCACAGAGCCGAACCCTGAAGAGGCCGGCACCGACGAGTTCCAGGCGGCCCTCGAGAAGCTGGAGCCCTACTGCCCGAGCGGCTCGCCGTCGGAGTCCGGCGCACCCGCGGCGCCCGCGGCGGCCGGCGGGGCGGTCGGGGCCAAGGGCAGCGCCTGCCCGCTGCCGGTGACTTTCACGTTGCCCGCCGAGTGGGAAGCCAAGACCGTGGAGGTCGAGGACGACAACCCGCTGGCCTCGCTGGTGCGGAAGGGGCCGCTGAAGCTGGGTTGCGAGATCAAGGCGCAGCCGGTCGGCGTCATCGGGTTCCTGCGGGTGTGGGTCGCGCCGAAGTCGGCCGGCAACGCCAAGGCCATGCTCAAGGCGTACCTGAAGGGGGAGAAGTTCCGGAAGGCCACCTACCAGCCGGTCAAGATCGGTGACCGGAAGGGCGTGGAGGCTCGCTTCGAGCTGTACTCCCAGCTGGAGGAGGCCTACGAGGCCCGGAAGGCCTTTGCAGTGGCGGCGCCCGGTGGGGTCGTGGTGGTGGAGCTGAGCGGACTGGAGGCTGACGATCCGGCCATGCAGGCCGGCTATGACCTGGTCATGGGCTCGGTGAAGGCCACTGCCTGACGGGCCCTTGTTTCGTCTGGCCTCGGCCGGCGTTGTTCGGGTCGGCGTTGTTGGGGCCGGTGTTGTTGGGGCTGGCGTTGTTCGGGCCGGCGTTGTTCGGGCCGGCCTCTATTCGGGCCGGCTGAGCAGGATCTGTGCGAAGCGGGCCTCGAGCAGGGCCGCGCCGCGGACGACCGCGGGCAGCGTGATCGCGAGCACGGCCGCCAGGCCCAGGTAGAAGCCGACCGAGGTCAGGTAGGTGTCGGCGAAGCCGAGCAGCTCGGGCAGGTCCTGGTAGTCCGGGCCGCTCGGCAGCGTCCAGCCCCACAGCGACCAGGTGAGCGAGCCGAGCAGGCCGGCCCACCAGGCGAGCACGAACGAGAAGGCGATCGTGCTCGGAATGAAGCGGACAGCGGCGTGGGCCAGGTCCCGCCAGGACTGCGGGTCGAGCAGCACCGCGAGCTTGGAGCCGGACGTGCGGTAGGTGGGCTGCGGCACCGGGCGGCCGAGAACAGCCGCGATGCGGCTGCGTTCGGTGATGGCGAGGCCGCGGGAGAGCATCATCGCGGCAACCATGAGGGGTACGCCGATCCAGATCACCGCCAGCCCGAGGCCGGTGGCGAAGGCGGTGACGCAGACGACCACCGCGAGCAGGCCCAGCGGGAATCCGGTCAGAACGTAGCGGGTGTCGGCGGCGAGCCGGGGCAGCAGGCGGGCGGCCGGGGCGGGCGCGAGATAGGTCGTCGTCATGCCCTTGACGCTATGGACCGGCGGCGCGTCAGCCGATCCGGTGAGCTGCCCGATCGGGGGTAGGGCTGTCCCTACCCCCGATCGGTTCTGCCAGGTCAGCGGTCGCGGTCGGTGCTGATGTCCTCGGCGTAGGTGGCGCCGCCGTCCGACTCCTTGCTCAGCGGGCGGGCGCCGCCCTCCGGCGGGCCGGCCAGGGACTGCTCGCCCGCGGCCAGGTGCGGGAACTTCTCGTCGAATGCGGGCCGTTCGGAGCGGATCCGCGGCATCCGGTCGAAGTTGCGCAGCGGCGGTGGGCTGGTGGTCGCCCACTCCAGCGAGTTGCCGTGGCCCCACGGGTCGTTGAGCGTGGTGACCGGGCCCGCCTTGTACGACTTCCACACGTTGTACAGGAACGGCAGCGTGGCGATACCGAGGATGAACGAGCCGATCGTGGAGAACGTGTTCAGGAACGTGAAGCCGTCACTCTCCAGGTAGTCGGCGTACCGCCGGGGCATGCCCTTGGTGCCCAGCCAGTGCTGCACCAGGAACGTCCCGTGGAAACCGATCATGGTGAGCCAGAAGTGAATCTTGGCGAGCCGCTCGTCCAGCATCCGGCCGAACATCTTCGGGAACCAGAAGTAGATCCCGGAGAACACCGCGAACACGATCGTGCCGAACAGCACGTAGTGGAAGTGCGCGATCACGAAGTACGAGTCGGAGACGTGGAAGTCGATCGGCGGGGAGGCCAGCAGCACCCCGGAGAGACCGCCGAAGAGGAACGTCACCATGAAGCCGACCGCCCACAGCATCGGCGAGTCGAAACTGATCTGGCCGCGCCACATGGTGCCGATCCAGACGAAGAACTTCATGCCGGTCGGGACGGCGATCAGGAAGCTCAGGAAGCTGAAGAACGGCAGCAGCACCTGGCCGGTGGCGAACATGTGGTGCGCCCACACGCTCATCGACAGGGCGGCGATCAGCAGGGTCGCGGCGACCAGGCCCTTGTAGCCGAAGACCGGCTTGCGGCTGAACACCGGCACCACCTCGGTGATGATGCCGAAGAATGGGAGCGCGATGACGTACACCTCGGGGTGCCCGAAGAACCAGAAGAGGTGCTGCCAGAGCATCGGCCCGCCGGTCTCCACGTCGAAGACGTGCGCCCCGAGCACCCGGTCCGCGGCCAGGGCGAACAGCGCCGCCGCCAAGAACGGGAAGATCAGGATCACCAGGAGGCTGGTGACCAGCATGTTCCAGGTGAGGATCGGCATCCGGAACATGGTCATGCCCGGGGCTCGCAGGGTCAGGATCGTGGTGATCAGGTTGACCGCGCCGAGGATCGAGCCGAGACCACCGATCGCCAGGCCCACCACCCAGGCGTTGCCGCCGATGCCCGGCGAGTGCAGCGAGTCGCTCAGCGGCGTGTACGCGAACCAGCCGAAGTCCGCCGCCCCGCCCGGCGTGATGAAGCCGCTCATCGCGGTCAGCGTGCCGAACAGGTACAGCCAGTAGGCGAACGCGTTCAGCCGCGGAAACGCCACGTCCGGCGCGCCGATCTGGATCGGCACGACATAGTTGGCGAAGGCGAACACGATCGGCGTCGCGAAGAACAGCAGCATGGCCGTGCCGTGCATGGTGAACAGCTGGTTGAACTGCTCCGGCGAGAGCATCTGCATGCCCGGCTTGGCCAGCTCGGCGCGCATCAGCAGAGCCATGATCCCGCCGACCATGTAGAAGATGATCGAGGTGATCATGTACATGATCCCGATCTGCTTCGCATCCGTCGTGCGCAGGATCCGCGCCAGAGCCGATCCCTTCACCTGCCGGCGAACCGGATAGGGCCGGGTGGGCACCGGCCTGGGTGCGACGGTGGTCATGGAAGCTCCTCAACTGCGCATGCGGAAACAGAAGGCCTAGATCCGTTATAGGCTTCTAGCGTTTCAATACGCCCTAAATCCTCAGATCAGCCGCATTTGGGATTACGCCGGGGTATGACAGGGGCATGCTCAACGAGAGCGAAGCGCGAGCCATCGACGAGATCGAGCAGCGTCTGCGGGCAACCGACCCAGCCTTCGCCCAGCGAATGGCCACCGGCCCGGCACCCCGCCCGTTCCCGGCCGTGCCCGTGCTGTGCGTGACGGTGTTCCTCTCCCTGCCCTTCATCGCGCTGCTGTGCGGCCCCCGGGCAGCATTGGCAACCGCCGATGTAGCCGCAGTCACCGTCGTCATCATCCTGGCCCGCCGCCACCACCGCACCACCCGCCGCCCCAACCTCCCCAGCGACGCCTGACCCCGCCCGGCCAGCCGCCACCACCGCACCACCCTGCGGCCCAACCTCCCCTAGCGACTGACCTCCGCAGCCGAGTCAGCTCGCCACCGCGCCACTCGCCGGCCTCGACCTTGCCAGCGCCGCCTGGCCTCCGCCCGGTCCAGCTCGCCACCGTGCCGCCCGCTGGCCCAACCCTCCTCAGTGACGCCTGGCCTCCGCCCGATCCAGCTCGCGACCGCGCCACTCGCCGGCCCGACCTTGCCAGCGCCGCTCTGCCTCCGCCCCGGCCAGCCCTCCCACCCGGATGTCACCTGTCCGGGTGGCGGCTGGCGTCAGCGCGGGCCGCCGCTCAGGCGTGTTTCGGTCGCCGGTTTCGTGCGTGGGTGGCGGCTGGTTGGTGCGAGCCGCCGCTCAGGCGTGTTTCGCGGCCTGGGTTACGGGTGTGGGTGGCGGCTGGTTGGTGCGAGCCGCCGCTCAGGCGTGTTTCGCGGCCTGGGTTACGGGTGTGGGTGGCGGCTGGTTCGTGCGAGCCGCCGCTCAGGCATGCTTCGCGGCCTGGGTTACGGGTGTGGGTGGCGGCTGGTTCGTGCGAGCCGCCGCTCAGGCATGCTTCGCGGCCCGGGTTACCGGTGCGGGCGGCGGCTGGGTCGAGCGAGCCGCCATCCAGGCATGTATGGAAGCGCTCTTCAGCCGCCGGCGGGCTGTTGTCCGAAAAATCCCGCAGTCGGCTCAGGGGCACCTTGAAGGCCTAGCGCGTAGAGTGTCGCCGATATGGGGGCACCGCTGGGCGTGACCGCTGTGGTGGGCGTGGACGGCTCCGGGCGTACGCATCGGCTACGCCTGCTTGCTGCCGAAGCTACCGTGCCGGTGTGGTGGGCCGTGGGGCCGCCCGCCGAGATGGCCGCCGGCCTGGCTGCCGCACGGTCCGCGAATCACCTGGTCGTCGTTGATGACGCGCATCGCCTCGACCCGGCGGCGCTCCGGGACCTGGCGGCGGCCGCCCGCGCCGGCGTGCCGATGGTGATCTCCCGGCGGCCCACGATCGATCGTCCCGAACTGGCCGAACTCGACGAGGCCATCGCCGCAGTCAGTGCCACCGCCCCCAGCAGCGCCACCTCCCTTGGCGCCACCTCCGGCAGTGCTGTCGCCGCCGGCAGTGCTGTTGCCGCTGGCGGAGTGACTGCGGCTGGCAGGGCTGCTGCCGCTGGCGGCGTGACTTCCGGCGGTGGTGTTGAGCTGCTTGGTGCGCTTGACCGGGACGGCGTGGCACGGCTGGTGGCCACGGTGACCGGGCGGCCGGTGTCGCCCGAGGTCGCCGCGGCCGTCTTCGAAGCTTCGGCCGGGCTGCCCGCGGTGGCCGCCGCCGTGGCGACCGCACCGCCTGGCATGCCGCCGCCTGCGCTGCTCGCCCGGGTGCAGCGGCGTTTCGCCGTGCTCGACCAGGGTGCCGTCACCGTTGCCCGGGTGCTTGCGCTGCGGCTCGACCTCGCCGACCACGTGCTTGCCGAGGCGGCCGGCCTCGATCTGGCCGGCCTGGCCACGGTGCTGCGGACCCTGCGGGACGAGGGACTGCTCGTGCCGGACGGCGAAGGCATGATCCCGGCGGTGGCCGCGGCCGTGCTCGGTGAGCTGCCCGCGGCCGAACGCCGGCGGATCCACGACGCGGTCGCCGGTGCGCTGATGGCGGCGGGCACCGATCCGGTGGCTGCGGCCCGTCAGCTGCGGGCGGCCAGGGCGAGCACGCCGGTCGCGGCCGCGGTCTACCGGGACGCGGGGGAGCGGCTGCGCTTCACGGATCCGGCGGCGGCGATCGGCTGGTTCGACGACGCCGCTGACGCCGGCGTAGATCCGGCGACCCTGGCGGCAGGCCGGGCCGAGGCCGGCGCGCTGTTGGGCCTGCCGGTCGAGGTCGACCCGTTCACCCTCGCCACCAGCGGAAACTTGGCTGCCGGGCCACGACCGAGCGAGCCGGCCGCGGGGCCGCGACCGGGTGAGTCGGTTGCCGGGCTGGGGCCGGGCGGATCGGCTGCTGGGCTGAGTGGGTCGGCTGCGGCGGTGAGGCTGGGTGGGTCGGCGGCCGGAGCGAGGCTGGGTGGGTCAGCGGGCGGGGTGAGACCGGGTGAGTGGGCTGCGGGGCTCACGGATGCGGGCCGGATTGCGCTGGTTGCGGGGGCCGTCGCCGCGCATCAAGGGCGGACTGCGCGGGCCGCTGATCTGTTGCTTGCTGCGCCGGTGCCGGGGCCCGCGCTCGCCGTACCGTCGCTGGTCGGGACTGGGCGGATCGTGCCTGCGCAGGCCGCGGCAGACAGCCCGGCGCCGGCTGCTCTGGCGCGGCTTGCGGAAGGTGCGCTGGTGGCGGCTGAGCCCGCGGTCGCGTTGCCGCTGCTGATCGAGGCGGCTGAGGCGTTGGAACGTGGCGCGCCCACCGTCGTCCTGCCGGACACCCCGCATGCGCTTGGTGCCGTGGTGGCCGTCGCGGCCGGCGATGTGGCCTCGGCGGAGCATCTGCTCGGCCGGGCCGAGGCTACCGGCGTCGGTGGTCCGGTCGCGGGGGAGCGGCATCGGCTGCTGCTGGCGTGGGCGCGGATGCGGGCCGGGCGTTACGACACCGCGCTGCATGAGCTGCAGCGTCCGGGCGGCGCCGAGCCCGGGGGCCGGGAGCGGTTGCTGCGGGCCGCGCTGGCTGCGGGGATTGCGCGGCGGCGCGGGGACATCGCTGGGCTGCGCGACTCCTGGTCCGGCATCGAGCCGCTGCTGGCCCGGCGTACGGCCGACCTGTGGCTGATCGAAGCAGTGGAGGAACTGGCGGTGGCTGCCGCCCGCCTGCGGACCATGAGCCGGGTCGAACCGGTCCTCGCCCTGCTCGACGACATCCTCACCGGGCTGGGCCGGCCGGTCACCTGGTCGGTGTCCCTGGACTGGCTGAGGTTGCAGACCGCGATCGTGACCGAGGACGCGGCGGCCGCGGACCGCGTGGCCGGGCAGCTGGCCGCGGTGACGGCCGCCGAGCCCCGACCGCTCGCGCAGTGCACCGCGGCCACCCGATGGGCGGCGGTGCTCGCCGGGCAGGTCGACCCGGATGCCGTGCTGGCCGCCACCGATGACCTGGTCGCGGCGCAGTTGCCGTGGGAGGCGTCCCGGCTGGCCGGGCAGGCGGCGATCCGGACCGGGGATCCCACCGCGGCCCGCCGGCTGCTGGAACGGGCCCGGGAACTGTCCGAGCCGGACACCGGTTCCGGGGCCGCGGCGGCCGCCACGCTGTCCGAGCGGGAGGTGACTGTGGCCCGGCTGGTGCTGGCCGGAAGCACCCACCGGGAGATCGGCGCGCAGCTCTACATCGCACCGAAGACCGTGGAGCACCACGTGGCCCGGATTCGGGGCAAACTGGGTGCGAACACCCGCGCTGAGCTGCTGGCGATGTTGCGGGAGATGCTCGACGGCTGATACCCCGAGTTGGATATGCGACATGAGGCTGTGAACCCCCTAGTGGACCCCCTATACCACGGGGAACACCCCGATGCCCGGAACGGGCGCTGGGCCGCACGCTGGGTTCCGTGACCGGGTGAAGAAACCGGGCGCATACCAAGCGAGGAGAGGTCATGACCGTCGACGCCACCGAGGCTCTGAAGGAATTCGTCACCAACCTGCTGTCCGACCGGGAGTTCGCCGCGAAGTACGCCGAGGACCCCCAGGGCACCCTGACCGCCGAGGGTGTCACCGATGTCGACCTGTCCACGGTCGACGTTCCGGCGGTAGTCACCGAGGCCAGCTTCGAGCCGGAGGTCTCCGAGTCGGCGCGGACCGCGCTGCAGAGCTTCAGCGGCGGCGGGGGCGGCTCGTCCGGTGGGGGCAGCGTCTCGCCGCCACCCCCGGCGCCGGCCGGCACGCAGTCGGTTGAGCACGTCGTGCAGCACCTGAACTACGTCACCTACGCCACGTACGAGGGTGACGACTACATCACGCAGAACCTCGAGTTCAGCGTCACCAGTGTCACCGACAACAGCCTCGACGTGGATGTGGACGGCAACGTCTTCGGCGACATCGACGCCACCAACGTCAACGCCTCCGGCGACAACTCGATCGCCGCCGGCGACGACGTGAACGCGGCGACCGGTGACGGCGCGGTGGCGAACTCCGGCGACGGCGACGTGAACGCCGCGACCGGGGACGGCTCGACGGTCGTCGACGGCGACATCACCTCGCTCAGCGGGGACGGCGCGCAGCTCATCGACGGGGACAACTTCGGGCAGGCGAACACCGGTGACGGCGCCGTGCTGGCCGACGGCGACATCGAGGCCGGCGTGAACACCGGTGTCAACACCGGCATCGTGGCCGACGACTTCGACGACGCGGTGGTCGGCGACGGCAACCAGACCGCGCAGGTCGACGGCGACGTCGACGAGTCGGTGTTCAACTTCGGCGACGGCTCGGTGAACAACCTGCCGGACGCCGAGATCGAGGACAGCGCGGTCACCTTCGGCGAGGGGGACGCCTCCAATGCCTCGAACAACGTGGCCGACGACGGCTCGGCGATCTCGGCCGACGGCGACGCCAGCGGCAACTTCGAGGACAACGACACCACCGTCACGACCGTCAACGACAACGACACCAACATCAGCGACAACGACACCACCGTCAACGACAACGACACCTCGGTCACCGACATCGACACCACGACCACGACCGTCAACTCGGACGACGACACCATCGAAAGCGGTGACGACACCACCGTCGTCGGCGCCTGACCCCGATCTCGACAGCGGGCCGGACGGGCCACCGGCCCGACCGCCCGCTGACGTGTCGAACTAGAAGGGAGGAGCCGTGACCGAGAACCCCGCTGCCAAGGCGGTCGCCGTGGTGGAACTGGGCCTGCGCGCCTGCCAGGCCTACGACCGGCCGGACGCGGCCGCCCGTCTGGTCGCCGCCCGCGACGCGCTCGCCGACCCGGTGTTGCACGTGGTCGTGGCCGGCGAGTTCAAACAGGGCAAGAGTTCCCTGGTCAACGCGCTGGTCGGCGCGGCCGTCTGCACGGTCGACGACGACCTGGCCACCGCCGTGCCGACCTATGTGCGGCACGGCGAGAAGACCGAGGCCAGCCTGCTCTACGAAACGCCCGCACCGGAGCCCGAGCCGCCGCGCCGGGAGACGATCCCGCTGAGCGACGTACGCCGTTACGTCGTCGAAGGCGGCGATCCCGGCCGGCCCGGCACCCGGGTGACCGGTGTGGAGGTACGGATTCCCCGCAAGATCCTGGCCGGCGGCCTGGTCCTGGTGGACACCCCCGGCGTCGGCGGGCTTGGCTCGCCGCACGCCGCCGCCAGCCTGGCCGCCGTCTCGATGGCCGACGCGGTCATCTTCGTCACCGGCGCCGCGCAGGAGCTCACCCGCAGCGAGGTCGACTTCCTGCAGCGGGCCCGCTCGCTGTGCCAGACGGTGGTCTGCGTACAGACCAAGACCGACTTCTACCCGGCCTGGCGCAAGATCCGCGACCTGAACGAGAAACACCTGGCAGCGCACTGCCCGGTCCCGCTGATGCCGGTCTCCTCGGCCCTGCGCCTGCGCGCGGTGAAGGCGAACGACACCGCCCTGAACGCCGAGGCCGGCTTCACCCACCTGGTCAAGTTCCTCAACGACCAGATCGGCGCCTCCGCGGCCGACCGGCTCGCCGCCGACGCGGCGTCCGAGGTGATCGCTCTCTGCGACCAGCTCGACGCCCACTACCAGGCCGAACGCACGGCCCTGTCCGATCCCGAGGCGGCCCGCCGGGTGGTCCGTGAGCTCACCGACGTGAAGAGCCGCGTGGAGACCTTGAAGAGCGCGGCCGCCAAGTGGAACCAGACCCTCAACGACGGCGTCACCGACCTGACCTCCGACATCGACCACGATCTGCGCGCCCGGGTGCGGGTGGTGATCGCCGAGGCGGATACCGCGATCGACGAGGCCGACCCGGCCGACACCTGGCCGGAGATGGAGTCGTGGCTGCAGTCGCGGATGGCCGACGAGCTGCTGGCCAACTACGACCTGCTGCGCAAACGGGCGGACGCGCTGAGCGAACGGGTCGGCAACCACTTCCACGAGGCGTCCACCATGATCATGAGCCGGCCCTCGGTGCACAATCCGACGCCGCTCGCGACCGTCACCGACTTCCAGCACAAGATCGACCTGGAGCGGATGCGGGTCGGCAAGCAGGCGATGGTGGCGCTGAAGAACGCGTACGGCGGCGCGCTGATGTTCATCATCCTGGGCAGCCTGGTCGGCGTGTCGCTCGGCCCGATCGGCATCGGCATCGGCCTGGTGATGGGCCACCGCGGTCTGCGCGAGGAGAAGAAACGCCAGGTCCAGCGGCGTCGCACCGAGGCGCGGAACGCGATCCGCCGGTACTGCGACGAGGTCGTCTTCGTGGCTGGGAAGGACTCCCGGGACACCCTGCGCCGGGTGCAACGACAGCTGCGCGACCACTACAGCCGGCTGGCCGAGGAACTCAACCGGTCCAACGCGCAGGCCCTCGCCGGTGCCTCGGAGGCGGCGAAACTCGCCCAGTCCGACCGCGAGCAGCGGCTCAAGGACGTCGACGCCGAGCTGGCCCGGGTGACCAAGCTGCGGCAGCGGGCGCTGGCGGTGCTCGGATGAGCCTGATCGACCGTACCCGCGCTGTGCTCGGCCAGGCCGTGACCGTGTATCAGGGGACCGAGCACGCCGGTCGGCTTGCGGCCGTCCGCGAACGCCTCGACGCCCCGCTGCGGGTCGCCATCGCCGGGCGCGTGAAGGCCGGCAAGTCCACCCTGCTCAACGCCCTGGCCGGGGAGCGCCTGGCGCCGACCGACGCGGGCGAGTGCACCCGCATCGTGACCTGGTACCAGGACGGCCACACCTACCAGGTGCAGGCTACGCCGAAGCGGGGAGCGCCGCGCCAGCTGCGGTTCACCCGTGAGGACGGCGCCATCGACATCGACCTCGGCGGCCTGACGGCGGCCGAGGTCGCCCAGCTCGTGGTCACCTGGCCGGCGCAGGCGCTGCGTACGGTCACGCTGATCGACACCCCGGGCATCGGCTCGCTCACCGAGCAGAACGCCGAGCGCACCTGGGGCCTGCTGGTCCCGGACGACGAGGAGACGCCCGCCGACGCGGTCGTCTATCTGCTGCGGCACCTGCACGCCAACGACATCGAGTTCCTGCGCGCCTTCCACGACACCGAGGTGTCGCGGCCCAGCCCGGTCAACGCGATCGGCGTGCTGTCGCGGGCGGACGAGATCGGCGTGGGGCGGCTCGACTCGATGGCGTCGGCCCGCCGGATCGCGGCCCGCCTGGGCACCGATCCCAATGTGCGGCGGCTGGTCCAGTCGGTCGTACCGGTGGCGGGTCTGCTCGCGGAGACCGCGGTGACGCTGACCGAGATCGAGGTCGCGCAGCTGCGGCGGGTCGCCGACCTGCCGGTCCGGCAGGCCGAGGAGCTGCTGCTGTCGGCCGACAGATTCGCCAACGCGATGCCCGAGCTGGGCCTGACCAACCTGGAGCGCGAGGCGCTGCTGGCCCGGTTCGGGCTTTTCGGGGTACGCCTGACAAGCACATTGCTGCGCCGGGAGGTGGCCACCACCGCCACCGACCTGTCCCGCGAGCTCGCCGAGCGCAGTGGCCTCACCCAGCTCCGGGAGATCATCGGCTCGCTGTTCCTGGAGCGCCGCGACGTGCTCAAGAGCCGGTCCGCGCTGCTCGCCCTGGCCGAGACCACGAGGTCCAGCCCGCGGCCGGGCGGCGAGGCACTGGCCGCCTCGGTCGAGGAGATCATGGCCTCCGCGCACCCGTTCAACGAGTTGCGCGTGCTGAGCAGCCTGCGGGCCGGCTGGATCAC